>JADEXJ010000287.1 GCA_015207195.1 Pleurocapsales cyanobacterium LEGE 10410 | reverse complement strand
TGTAACTTGAACCATAAAATGGGAATGATGGAAGCATAAAATGGGACTGTTTCTATTTTGAGAAAACAATTACGTCTCTCCAATCACATCACGGTTAGGTTGACGCACTCCAGGTTTGTATTTTCTTTTTTGAGTATTCCTTAAGCCAACAGAAGAATTATCGGTTGGTAAAACCGAAGAAGATACTCCTGATAAACCCAGTTTTTGACGTAGTAGAGTTAATTCTCCCGATTCAAACTGAAGTGCTTGCTCCCCTTCGATGGCTTCTGCTACCATTTGGAGACACTTGGACACAGATGGTGCATAGGGTTGCCAATGTTGCTCAGTTAAAGTGGAAGCATTTTCATCTAAGGCTTTACGATAAGCTTGAGTTAGCCAATCTTTGAGAATGCCGACACAGCCAATGCTTCGTTCGTAAAAATGTTCCCAATGAGTTTCTAGTTCTGGTAGTCTATCCAAAGCCATTTTCTCTCCAAAGCTTTTGAGTACCCGTTGAAACTCCACTAAATCTGAGTCACAGTCGGCTTGATAACGAGAAAAATGAATGTCTATGCTCCGACGAGAAAGTTGACCACTCAGATTACGAAATTCGAGTAACTCATAAGTACCAAATAAACCGTGCAAAGTATTTGTCATACTAGCCATTGATTGCATTGCATCCATTTGAGCTTGTTGCCTGCTACTGCTAGCCATCTTGGAAAATCTTTGAGCCTCATCAGTCAAAAAAACAATCATGCGTCGATGTTGTATGTTGACAATTACCTGTTCTCTTAAGGTAGATAAATGACTTCTATCTGAACCAACACTCTTTTGAAATCGTCTGCTTTTTTTTAGTTGACTTCTTTTGGAAATCAACTTAGATGGAACTGGTAAATCAGTTAGAGAGATCAAAACACTTTGATAATAACTTTTCCAATCAAAACTGCCTGATTCGGGAGCGCGAGCTTCTGCTGTGGCTACTGGCAGATAATCAGAATCTTTGATCATTCGCGAACAATGTTCCTCTAGCATCACTTTACTAATTTGGCGTAGTAGGGTAGTTTTTCCGACTCCTGTTGGACCAAACAAAAAAATTATTGAAGCTCCACCTGGATTACTTATTGCATCTCGGAACTCTTCGTAAGCCTTTTTAAGATGTGGATGTACTACTGTACAATCACGAAATAAATCTAACTTCTGTTGTTTAGATAAGGGAGGACGGAGACGGTCAGTGCGTCTATAAATGGGCATTACCAAAATTCCTCATAAGGTTTAATTTCTACTGGCTTTGGCGTCTGTGGAAACTCGGTTTCACTGACCACCGATATAGTCTTTTGAGGAGACTCTGATTTTATCTCTTCATGACTAGAAATGGTCGATAAAATATTTTTAGTTTCCCCATCCTTTAACCTTTGCATGAGAATAGATTCAGTAGCTTGAGTTCCTTCTAGAAAATCTGCTAGAGCTTTAGCTGTGATGATAAATTTTTGAGAATGTTGTTTATGCTGTTGTCGCAACTCTTGTGTCGCTAATTGAATTTCTCGTTCCGAACGACCATGAAAAATACTGTAGTATTGGGAGATGCACCTAACCCATTGTCCTCGCACGTAGGCATATGCCACTCCCGCGTCGCTTGGGTCATACCTGACATTCACTCGTGTCTTTTCAATGCTGCCATTGCGAAAACTATTATGCCAATAGTAAAGATGGTTAATTTTGACTCCCTGATTGGAGATGACTTTTGCCGTACCTTTTTTTGTCGTAGGCATAGTCAAGATACGGAAGGTTTCATCGTAGGGAATTAATCTGCTTGGTCTTAAACCAGTTTGGATAATATTTTGTTCGTAAGCCTGTTGAGGAGAAACTCCCAATGCAGGATGCTCTTGGAGATCGTAGAATTCGTAAATCCAATTACATAGATGCTCGTGCAAATTTCCTAACGTCCAAACTGCATGATGACGTGGATTTACAGTAGGAGTAACCGAGCGTGGATTTTTAGTCATCTGGGTATTGCCTGCCAAATTGTGAACAAACATGGTGTTAGCAGTCCCAAATAAACGCTCGCACACAGAACCAAATCTAGGTTTTGCCCCTGGTCTAGTTTTAGAAATACATTCATACATTGCCAGTAGTCTTTCAAAATAAACACTGCTAAATTCCTTACCGCCATCGACTACTAAGCATTGAGGTAAACGCCCATGACGGCTTACACAATCTCGTATTACCATCATGCAGCTACGATAAGAAGGCGCATCAAAGGTCAGATGAAAAGCTAAAATCCTTCTTGAATAGGCATCGCTTAAAAAAGTCACCCAAGGACGACCGAGTAAAGCCTTAGTCTTAGAAGAGACTAATTCGATATCTAGCTGAGTATGATCTAAATGGCAGATAGCCCAAGGACGGTCTCCATGTCGCGGTGTGGTAAATTCTAATTCCCAGTAAAAAGGTTCGTATTCGTATGCAGCACGAGAACCCTGACGTTTTTTTGTTTGTTCGTAGCCAGGTTTACTATTACAAAATTTGAGAAAAGTTTTATAGCTGGGAACGGTGGTGTTTTGCTGTTGGCAAGCATTAACTAAAGCTCCATATACTGCTCTTTTGCCTTTCTGTTTGTAAGTTTCATAGTCCTGGGCAATATATTCGTCCATCAGTTTCAGGGTCAAGGTAGGTAATTTTGATTGTCGATTACCTTTTTTGCTGTTTTGAGGCAGCAAACCAAGATAGCCGTAACCTTTTGTTTGTTCGGCTTCTTTCCAACTTTGAATCCAACGATAAAAGCTACTTCTAGGAACGTTTTGATTTCTAGGAGAAGAGCCGATAAGGTAAGGTGCAACGATCCGATAACGTCGATTTGCTTCAGCACAATCTGACTCACTAGCATCAATAATCTCTGAATAAATCTCACTCTGGTTCTGAGTTTTATTGCTGATTACAGTTATTTTTCCTGAGCTTATCAATTCCTCAAAAACTGTAATTGTTAAGTTAATGAGATTTTGTGATGGATTTAATAGTGTTACCTCTGTCGAACCCAGGTTGAGGACTTGCCAATTAATTCCATCCCAAATTATTTGACTTCCGACAGTAGGTTTAACCAATATCTGGTTGTTTGTGTCCCCAAAATTTTCTGATTTAATTGGTTGGGGAACTGAATAGGCTGTTTCAACAGAAAGAAAGAGTTGAACTTTTTTCGCATCAGAAGCTAAATCAGCAGCACTCAAATCAACGTAAAGTTTCTTGGTCGCGATTAGGCTGTAAATTTCGTCGGGGTTAAATTGCAATTCCAGTAGCTTTGATAATGCTATTCCTGGTTGCGTTGCTACTAACCCCATAATTTTTTCTTGGTTAGATATTGGCGTGTCTAACTCTGTAGAAGCTCGAAAGTAATCTTCCAAGAAGTATAAATTTCGTTGAAGATACCAATCAATTTCGGTTTCTGTGCGAACCAGGTAGTAAAGCCCCCTAACATTTGCATAGTCTTCCCCTGGAGGACACTGCCATTGACCTGGTTCAACTTGTTGGTAGCGGTTGGGCATCTTTACTGTCAGTTGTTTCAATTCTTGTGTTGTTTTCCATTCTTCCCAGCCAGCATGCTCTTGGCGTATCACAAAAAAATCAGGAGTATGCCGTACTCCTACTCCTCGACCCGACGCACTCTCGTAGTTCAACTTAATCGTTGGTGGTTGGTCATAATATTCGAGCACCTCGCTGTCGTATTCCATTGAGTAGATCCCAGCGAGTTCATGATGATGACTTTCAAATTGAATAGTCACCCCCATTTTTTGACTGGGATAGCGACCACTAACATTTCCTCTCCGACTTTGTACTCTCCGAGAGGGCGGTGAAGAGCGAATTTGTTGGATTTGTTCTCTCGTGGACTCTTTCAATTGGAGTTTCATACACCAATCATGAAACTGTGAGCCGTTTAGCATGGCACTTCCGCTCTCGGAATAGTTGTTCTTCCAAAGCAGATTTTAGCTTATTTAGTCTCACTTTATGCTTCTATTTTTGAAATAGTCTCGTTTTATGCTTCAAAACTCTTTCTCTCTCAAAAATTTAGTTGACGAATTTACTAACTTTCAGAGCTTAAATTGTCCCATTTTATGATTCTATTATTCCCATTTTATGGTTCAAGTTACA
>JADEXJ010000054.1 GCA_015207195.1 Pleurocapsales cyanobacterium LEGE 10410 | reverse complement strand
AAACGGATGATTGCATTGATAGCAACTTTTTTGCTAATTAGCTCTTTTACTGCAACTAAATCCTTGGCACAAGTACAGATGCAGCAACCTGTAGAGACTTATGGGCGAGGTTCGAGAATTTACGATCGCGCTAGCTTAGAAGAGATTGATGGAGAAGTCCTCTCCGTCAACAAAATTAACTCCAGGCGCGGTGGAGGATACGGTATGCATCTGCTGCTCAAAACTGCCGAAGAAACAGTTGAGGTTCATCTCGGACCCGAATGGTATCTCGAAGAGCAAGATTTTAGCGTTGAACCAGGCGATCGCGTAGAAATCAAGGGTTCTAGAATTACCTTTTCAGGTATGCCAGCGATTGTGGCAGCAGAAGTCAAACAAGCCGATCGGGTTCTGACACTACGAGATACCAATGGTATACCCCTGTGGAGTCGCAGACAGCAGCAATCTAACTAAATTGTAAAAATTAGAAAAGACGGATAGACCAATGAAAAAATCAAGATTAACTCTTCAACGACTGGGAATTACTTTGGCATTAGGAACGAGCCTATGGGGATCTAGTATTCTCACTGCTAAAGCAGTTCAGCTAGCTGACGGTACGGTTGCTTTTGCTAACCCTCCTACGTTGCTCGATGCCATAACTACTTTTAGGGCGACTAGAGCCAGGGCTGCAAAATACTATTTCACTTTATCTTTACCCGACACAGCAGACGAACCATTGCAAAAGATAACTATTAATCTGCGTCAGGGAGCAGATAAAATCGACTATCGACTCGATAAAACGATCGCAGCAGTGGGAACAGCCAGAAACAGAACTGAAGAAATAGCGATCGCCGATACTACATTTGATGAGGAAACCGAAACCGTAACGGTAACTTTAGCCGAGCCTGTAGCTCCTGGAACTACTTTTACTGTTGGCTTAAAACCCAAACGCAATCCCGATTATGGCGGTACTTATTTATTTGGCATTACTGCTTTTCCTGCGGGAGAAAAATCTCAGGGAATCTATTTAGGTGCAGGGCGTTTGCAGTTTGACTCTAGTGACGGCGATTTTGACTTTGGTATGTAGTCGGTTGAGATAGTTGTCTTTTTATCTTGGCGATCGCGATGCCTTTACGCGGGGCGTTTATCCTTTTCCCAGAAGGGCGATCGCGATGCTGAAGAAGAAATTCAGGCGATGATGCTTGAGCCTTCGGCTTGTTCCGCAAGGTAGTAAACACAACTTGGAAGGTTTCCAAGTTGTGTATTGAGCTGTGTTTTGCATCCACGTAAAAATTTTCATGTCTCTTACCTCATTGGTTAAGTTAACAATTAGTCGGCTAAAAACTCTCGATCGAATACTTTTCTTGTAAGGGGATAATCCAGAGCCAATCCCTCGCCCCCAAGGGGATAGTCCTCATTCAAAGGCTGTCCTTCAACAGACAAAAACACTCGTGCTTGGGGATCTATACTCGTCGCGGTATAAAGCACTTGAGCCACCCGATAAATCATCGAACTGCTGCCACCTCCTTGGGTAAACTCCTGGGATAAATCAATGTGTATCCCATCTTCGCTATTCTGTAGATCTAGTAAACGTGTTCCCTGGGGAATTGTAGTGGTTGGATCGAAAGCGATCGCTTGGGCAAATAGTTTACCTAGAGCCTCAGTTAGAGCAACTTTGGGCGAAGTCGCAGAAGTATAAATAGTTTTGGGTGTTAGACGGATAAGGCGATCGACTATTTCTAGCTGATACATTTGAGGCGCAAACTTGGCTGGCTGTACTTCTTCAACTGAAGAAGACCCCGATTTTGTAACTGTGGGCAGTATTATTCTGCTCAACGACCAAATGCCAGCGAGTTCAGCAGCTCCAATTAATAAGAATGAGAGTCCTATTAGTATTGGTGTTATGGTCGGTGACTTATCATGTAATTTGTTATGTGTTTTCATTGTCATCTCATCTTCGCTCGCTTTCTGCCAAAACTTTAGATACCAGCGGTACTAGCTATATTCACCTTGGGCATAGTTATAGTTAATACTCCCTGAACTAGTTCGGCTCTAACATGGTTCACCTGTATTTTTGCGGGTAGGTCAACGTTACACTCAAGCTGTCCATAATGAAGCTGAGAAGGAATCAATTCTTTTTCGGTTGATAACGTATGATGGTCGTGTATTCCAGAAATTGCCACTGATTCTGGTTCGGCACTGATATTCAGATCTTTAATTTCAACTCCAGGAAGTTCCGCTTTGAGAACTAAATCTCGGTCGGTTTCATTGAATTCAATTGCTGGACACCAAGTTTTATCTTCTTGTTTCATTTTCCTCTTCTCCCGATCTGCGAGTTAGTAATTTGTAAAAACTATCTTTTTCTCTATGATTTAAGAATAGCGATCGATGTTGAAGAACTTATGAGGATTATTTGATTAGCAGTTATAAATGATAATCAATTGTTGCTTAATGTTTCTGGACTACTCGTATTATGAGAGTTGTTTGGTTGCTTGAAGTTATTTGTCTGAACTGAGGCAGGATCGATTTGCACGACGGTAATGTTCATGCTGAGGACATCTTTAGCGTAATAACTAACGCCACGATATTTCAGTTTTATATTAGGCTGAGAAATATAAATTCTATTTGACTCCGATTGTTCGGTTAGAATGTTATTTAAAATGCCTGTATAGTCTTCATTCGATCCATTCGATCCAAGATTCATAGATCTGGCAGATTGCAAGTCAAGCTGATGGCAATTTTCAAAATGTTTCACCGTATCTAGCTCCCGACAGGTTTCCAAATGCTCGATTTTATATCTACGCCAAAAGCCAAACGGGTTGATAAATCTAACGTAAGTATCAGCAGCAAATAGTTGCTCGAAGTATTGACCAAAGGGGAAGCTCATTTTTACTACTCTTTTTTCCTCTATATTCATCATTAATCTCCAATACTTGTCTATATTCTGAGATTAATTGAATGACTTGAGGAACTTATGATGAAATTAGTCGATCGTAATTTTTCATAGCGTAAGCTTGTTGTGCAATTGCCCAATCTTCTTGAGTATGAATTACCAACACTTTTACAGTTGAGTCAACAGCAGCAATATTTAGATCGGTAGGATTAGTATTATTTTTATCTAAATTCAACTTCAAACCCAAATAGCTTAATCCCGTACAAGTTTGTTCGCGAACTATAGCTGAATTTTCACCCACTCCCGCAGTAAAAACTAAAACATCTAAACCATTTAGAGTGGCGATCATTGCGCCTATAAAACTTTTTAAGCGATGTAGATAAATATCAAAGGCTAATGATGCTCGTTCATTTCCTTGAGCGATTGCTTCTAAAATAGCTCTCACGTCTCCAGATATTCCAGAAACCCCTTTCAAACCAGATTCTTTATTTAATATATGACTTACTTCCTGGGCATCTAAGCCATATTCCTGCATCAAATAGATAGGAATCTGAGGATCGATTGAACCGCAGCGAGTACCCATCATTAAGCCTTCCAAGGGAGAAAAGCCCATCGTGGTATCGATACAAAGACCATCTTTAATTGCAGCCAAAGAACAGCCATTGCCTAAATGGCAGGTAACAATTTTCAGAGATTCTAATGGTTTCTGAAGAATTTGAGCAGCGCGGTTAGCGCAATACTCATGGGAAATACCGTGAAAGCCATAACGCTGAATGCCCTTCTCGTAATAGTCGTAAGGTAAAGGATAAACTTTTGCTGCTTCAGGAAGTGTTGTGTGAAATGCCGTATCAAACACCGCTACTTGAGGTACTTCGGGCAGTATTTCTTCGATCGCATTTATACCTTCGAGATGGGCTGAATTATGATTTGGGGCAAGAGGAATAAAATATGCGATCGCCTTTTTGACTTCCTTGGTAATCAAAGTAGCCTGACTATATTTTGCTCCACCATGTACCACTCGATGACCAACTAAATCGATTTCCTCAAGACTCTCTAAAACTTTAGTTTCTCCCCGAACTAGAGTATTCAATAGAACTGTTAAAGCAGTATCATGCTCTTGAACTTCAATTTTCTGTTTAATACCGTTACTTTCAACAGTCAAAATACCTCCCGACCGCGCTACCGTCCAATCGAGGTGAGCCGACCATAATGGTCTTGAAGCAGTGGGTAAAGGTTCTTCAAGACTATAAAGACAGCTTTTTTGGCTGCTAGAGCCTGCGTTTAGAACTAATATATTCATTACTCGGTCTTTTCTATTAGGCATAAGCAGTATTATGAGAGACAAAGCATAATTAAATTACAGGGGAATTTTATTGATAACTTTCACTGCGGAATCAAATTCGTAAACAATGGGAACTCCTGTAGCTAGTTCTAGCTTTGGTACTTCTTCAACCGATAATTTGTCTAAGTCCATAATTATGGAGCGTAATGAATTACCGTGAGCCACGACTAAAACCGTTTCGCCATTTTTCAAGTGAGTAAAAATGCGCTCGCCAAAGAATGGCAAAACCCTAGCTCTAGTATCCTCTAAGCTTTCACCCCCTGGAGGTCGAGTATTATAGGAGCGTCGCCAAAGATTGACCTGCTCTGCTCCATATTTGGCTGCTGTTTCAGTTTTGTTTAAACCCTGCAATTGCCCATAATACCGTTCATCTAAGTTTGACGTGGTAAAAATCGGCAATTCTTGAGTGCGATCGCCTTCATATTTATCCCAACCATGCCAATGAGGATCGTCAGTAAAATGTTTAATAACAGGGGTTTTGCCTCCGCAAATTTCGTCGCATTCAGTCAAGCAAATAATGGCTGTTTCAATCGCTCTGATTAATAAGCTGGTAAAACAAACGTCTATTCGCTCGTCGTTTTTACATAATTTACAAGAAGCGGTAATCGCTTCAGCACGCCCTTTCTTGCTTAGAGGAACATCGACCCAACCCGTAAACCTATTTTGGGCGTTCCAAAGGCTTTGTCCATGACGAATTAAAATTAGTCTAGCCACTATAAAACTATTCAGACCACTTCCAGTTGGTAATCTCTGGCTTATCCATCCCCTGTTCGTGAGCATAAGCCAAATTGTCGATAATATCGTTTCTCATGCGCTCTCTAACATAAACCGCCCTCGAACCAAGTTTTTCCACGCGATCTATGACATCGATGACTAGGTTAAAGCGGTCTATTTGGTTGAGCATCGCCAGCTCTAAAGGAGTGTTGATATTACCTTGCTCTTTATAGCCTCTGACGTGAATTCGCTCTTGATTAGTGCGACGGTAGGCTAATTTATGAATCAACCAGGGATAGCCGTGAAAGTTAAAAATTATTGGCTTATCGGGGGTGAAAAGGATATCAAACTCTTTGTTGGATAAGCCGTGGGGATGTTCGCGATCTGACTGCAAACGATACAGATCGACCACGTTAATAAACCTAACTTTCAGTTCGGGAAACTCTTCGCGTAATATCGCTGTGGCAGCTAAAGATTCCATTGTCGGAATATCACCACAGCAAGCCATAATTACGTCGGGTTCATCCGCTGCCTTGCCACAGTCATCATTACTCGCCCAATCCCAGATGCCGATACCCTTGGTACAATGTTTTACCGCTTCATCCATTGTCAGGTATTGCAGGTGATTTTGCTTATCGGCAATGATAACGTTGATATAGTCTTTACTTTTTAAGCAATGATCGGCGACAGACAGCAAACAGTTAGCATCGGGAGGAAAATAAATCCGCGTTACGTCGGCACTTTTATTTGTTACCACATCAATAAAGCCTGGGTCTTGATGGGAAAAACCATTGTGATCCTGTCGCCAAACCAAAGAAGATAGGAGCAGATTTAGAGAAGATACGGGGGCGCGCCAGGGAACGTGCTTTTTGCAGATTTCTAACCATTTGGCGTGCTGGTTAAACATGGAGTCGATGACGTGGATAAAAGCTTCATAACTGTGGATAAAGCCGTGTCTGCCAGTAAGTAGATAAGTCTCCAGCCAGCCTTCGAGGGTATGCTCGCTCAACATTTCCATAACTCGACCATCGGGTGATAGTTGACTGCCATCTTCATCCTCTGGTAAGTAGTCTGCCATCCACGCTTTTTTAGTAACTTCGTAGATATCCTGTAGGCGGTTAGAAGCAGTTTCATCGGGTCCAAAGACGCGGAAGTTAGTCATATTGTGCTTCATCACATCCCGCAAAAACTTACCTAATACTCTAGTGTTTTCCACTTCTAGTGTTCCTGGCGCTTCCATTTTTATCTCGTACTCCTTGAAGTCAGGCAGTTTGAGATCTTTCCTCAGTAAGCCACCATTAGCCACAGGATTAGCACTCATGCGTTTAATTCCTACTGGTGCTAATTCCTTTAACTCAGAAATTAACTTGCCATGCTCGTCAAATAGTTCTTCTGGCTTATAGCCTTTCATCCACTGTTCGAGAAGCTTTACGTGTTCTGGGTTGGAGTGCATTCCTCCCATCGGTACTTGATGCGATCGCCAGAATCCTTCTACCTTGTGTCCGTCTACTTCAGTAGGACCCGTCCAGCCTTTAGGAGTGCGGAGAATTATCATGGGCCACTTGGGGCGAAAGGCTTTATTTTGGCTACGGGCTTCTTGCTGATACTCTCGAATCTTGACAACACATTCTTCCATTACTCCTGCCATTATTTGGTGCATGGTTTCGGGGTCTGAACCTTCAACTACATAGGGAGTATAGCCATAGCCTTCAAATAAACTTTCTAATTCTTCGGAGCTAATGCGAGCCAGAATTGTCGGGTTAGCAATCTTGTAACCATTGAGGTTAAGGATCGGCAGTACCGCCCCATCACGGATAGGATTAAGGAATTTATTTGAGTGCCAGGCAGTTGCTAAAGGACCTGTTTCTGCCTCTCCGTCTCCCACCACACAAGCAACAATTAGATCGGGATTATCGTAAGCTGCACCAAAGGCATGAGATACACTGTAGCCTAGTTCTCCCCCTTCGTGAATAGAACCAGGGGTTTCGGGGGTGCAATGACTGCCGATATAGCCAGGAAAAGAGAATTGTTTGAAGAACTTCTGCATTCCCGCTTCGTCTTCGCTTTTGTCGGGATAGACTTCGGAGTAAGTTCCTTCCAAATATACAGGTCCAAGTACTCCAGGCGCACCATGTCCAGGTCCAGCGATAAAGATGGAATTGAGGTCGTACTTCTTAATCAGACGATTGAGATGAATATAGGTAAAGCTGAGAGCGGGAGACGATCCCCAATGTCCTAATAGTCTTTGCTTGATGTGTTTTGCCTGAAGCGGTTCTTTAAGTAAAGGATTATCTCGTAGATAAATCATTCCTACTGCTAGATAGTTACAGGCACGCCAGTAAGCATCTATTTTACGAGCTTCTTCTATAGTCAAGGCAGTTTTTGAATCTGTAGAGGAAATGGATACCATGATTTTTCTTTTAATGAAGGTAAAAACTAGTTTGTTTGAGCTTTGAAAAGCGCGATCGCAGAATTAATTAAAAACCCACTCTAAGGCTTTATCTCTTTCATCAAAAGTAAAGTATTTAACTTCGATACTGGGAAATAAAGTGTTGCCCAATGCTGCTAGAGTTTCTAGCCATTTTCGGTCACTAACGATCGCTTCTTTCTCAAAATTTTGGAGATGCTGCAAACTAAATTTCAGATCGTTTATAAAAGCTCTCAAAGACATACCAGACCAACTATTGACTTCAGCATAAATTCTTAATTTATCTTCTGTTTTCAATTTTTTGTCCACAGCTTTAACTATGCGATCGATATCTTCGGCATCGATTCTACCGTCAATATCCAAGCCAATAATATTATCTGGTTTATAGGGTATAAAATGAACGGTCATAATTAATTCTCCTAGTTATTTCAAATCAAACTTTAGGCACATACAGTAGTTTCCAGATCTTCGATAGAAGCTAATTCCTTCAACTCAGGAGTCTGAACTACCAAAACCGAGCAGGGAGAATGATGCACCGCATAGTTGCTAACGCTGCCGAGGAACAATTCTTTAAAACCCAAGTGTCCCCGTCTACCAATGACTATAATGTCGGCATGACAGGATTGAGCAAAGTCGCAGATAGTCGTACTTGGATGTCCCGTAATTTGAGCAAGTTGGGTTTGAACTCTTGCTGCGTTTGCCCTTTTTGTATAAAAACGTAGTAATTTTAGACCTTCCTGCTTAAACTGCTCCCATTCGCGATCGAATTCTTCGTTAGCTCGACGCATGATTTTAGGATCGACATGAACACACCGATTTTTATGACATACAAAATAAGGAGACATTTGCGGAGCTGCAAATTCTTCAGCCCATAATACATGAAGTAGAATCAGGTTTGATTGTGTACTTTTAGCTAAAGATAGAGCGGACTCAAATACCTGCTTGCTTGTAACAGAGCGATCGATTGCTACTAATATGTTTTTAAACATTTTTTAGTTCCTTCTGATTAACTATCGATTCCCGCTGAGTATTTACTTCTGGAGGAAGCGTTGAATCTGATTCACTACTAGAAATAACATGGAGCAGCATTAATGATGCACCAGTAGTTTGAGCTAAAGATAGTGCTGAAGTGAAAATTGATTTGCCGTTTTCAAACATCGATCTCTTATTTGGTAATAAAGTTACTCTGATGTCTGATTTCCAGTTATCTCACTAGGCTGAAGGCGATAAATTGCGACTAAGTTGTCACGCCCTATGGCATCGATCCAGGTTCTACTAATCGCAGGTGAAAGGGTTGTTGGATTGCGTTCTTTGACCAATTTCATAATGCGATCGATGTCTGATTGTTGGGTGAGACGTTCGGCTCGACCCGTAACTACAACACTGCGCCAGCTTTGGAGATCTCGAACGTCTTCGACCTGTAAGCACACCCACGGATTAGCATCCATATACTGAGTCTTTTGACCTTCCGTTGTAAAAATGTAAATAGTTGAGTCTTCTAAATAATATTGAATTGGCACAACATAGGGTTGTCCTTCCAAGGCACAGCCTAAGTGACCATATCCAACTTGCTGTAAGAGACTTTGGCTCTCTTTTAAACTCATTATGTCAATGTCTAACATTCTTATTTCCTTATTACAGTCAATCGATATTTTGTTCTACTTCAGCTATTTTCAGTCTGGTTTTAAGCACAGAATCGGGATTGAGACTGATTGAGTTAATTCCTTCCTTGACTAAGAATTCGGCAAACTCTGGATAATCGCTGGGTGCTTGACCGCAGATACCGATTTTTCGGTGTTTAAGTTTGGCTACCGCGATCGCCATAGTTAGCATGGCTTCTACCGCTGGGTTACGTTCGTCAAATAGATGAGAGACTAAAGCAGAATCGCGATCGAGTCCCAAAGTTAGCTGAGTCAAGTCATTTGAACCGATAGAGAAACCATCAAATACTTCGCTAAATTCGGCTGCCAGCATTACGTTGCTAGGAAGTTCGCACATGACATATACTTGCAAACCGTTTTCGCCTTTTACCAGTCCGTGTTTTGCCATTTCTGCCAATACCTTACGTCCTTCATCGGGAGTACGACAGAAGGGAATCATCGGAATAACGTTAGTCAAACCCATATCATCGCGGACTCGTTTAAATGCCTGACATTCTAGGGCAAAGGCTTCGCGGTATTTGGGATCGTAATAGCGACTCGCACCCCGCCAGCCCAGCATCGGGTTTTCTTCTTTTGGTTCAAACTGTTTTCCACCTAAGAGATTCGCATATTCATTACTCTTAAAGTCCGACATCCTGACGATTACAGGCTTAGGATAGAATGCTGCTGCAATGGTGGCGATACCCCGCGATAACTTATCTACAAAGAAATCGGGTTTATGGGGATAGTGAACTGTTTGACGGGCAACAGCCATTTTTTCTTTATTATCATGTAGTTCGTCGAACTTGAGTAAAGCTAAAGGATGAACCTTGATATGGTTGGCGATAACAAATTCTAATCTTGCTAAACCTACGCCATCACAGGGCAAAGCTGACAATCCAAATGCCGATTCGGGATCGCCTACGTTCATCAAGATCTGAGTTTTAGTTTCAGGTAAGTTATCTAGCTCGATTGATTCTACGGTAAAGGGAATTGAACCTGCATAAACCTTGCCCTGTTCCCCTTCAGCACAGGACACGGTGACATCTTGTCCTGTTTGAATATTACTGGTGGCATCATTACAGCCGACGATCGCAGGAATACCCATTTCACGGGCAATAATTGCAGCATGGCAGGTTCTACCCCCCTGATTAGTAACGATCGCACTGGCTTGTTTCATGATTGGTTCCCAGTCGGGGTCAGTTTTGTTGGTAACTAGAACTTCCCCAGATTGAAACTTATCGATGTCAGTTACTTCCAAGATGACTCTGGCAACACCCGCGCCAATTTTTTCACCTACAGATCTACCTGTAGTTAGGATATTATCTCCCGCAGTATCTAATTTATATGTTTGTAATACATTGGCGTTTTTTTGAGACTGGACGGTTTCGGGACGAGCTTGAACAATGTATAGTTCTCCTGTTAAACCGTCTTTTGCCCATTCAATATCCATTGGCGTATAGGTATTACGCACTTTTGAATAATGATCTTCAATCTGACAAGCCCATTTTGCTAGCTGTAAGATTTCATCATCATTTATGGCATATTCGACTCTTTCTAGGTGGCTAGTAGGTACGTTTTTTGTTAATTTACTACCACCAACGTCATACACCATCTTGATTTCTTTACTGCCAAGACGTTTATCTAATATTGGCTTATATCCTTCTTTTAGAGTTGGTTTAAAGACAATATACTCATCGGGATTGACCGCCCCCTGAACTACGTTTTCCCCCAAACCATAAGTAATTAAAGCTGCATCTTTAAAACCCGTTTCGGTATCGATGGAGAACATGACCCCAGAAGTTGCCAGATCCGATCGCACCATTTTTTGAACGCCAACTGAAAGAGCCACATCGAAATGATCGAAACCTTTGATAGTACGATAAGAAATTGCCCGATCTGTAAACAGAGAGGCAAAGCACTTATGACAAGCTTCTAACACACACTGGATATCGTGGACGTTGAGATAGGTTTCCTGTTGTCCTGCGAAACTAGCGTCGGGCAAATCTTCGGCTGTAGCCGAGGAACGCACCGCTACATCGACGTTGTAAGTATATTTTTTGCAGACTTCTTTTTCTTCTCCTTCAAACTGTTCGCAATAGGAAAAGTCTATACTATGCTGTTGGCAAAGTTGACTATAAGCTTCGGTAATAGCCGTATTTAATTCCTCAGGGAAAGGAGTGTTGAGGATTAATGCCCTGGCTTGTCTGCCCCGCGATCGCAGATTACTCAGATCTTCGACATCTAAATCGGCAAATAGCTGGCGCAGCTTTGTTTCTAATCCCGCCTGTTGAATAAAATAGCGATAGGCATAAGCTGTAGTAGCAAAACCTCCTGGCACATTGATTCCTTGGGGTGTTAGCTGTTGAATCATTTCTCCTAGTGAAGCATTTTTACCTCCAACAAGGGAAACGTCATTCATGACTACATCTTCAAACCAGAGAACTAAAGCTTGTTCTTTATCCTGATGAGTTTGGCTGTGACGATTTGCGGTTACGACCATAAGTTTTACTCTCTCTAAACTTCACCTCTTGACATACGCTGTATTGGTAATGCTTCGAGGTTGTTAATCTAGTTATAGAAAATGAATTTGAGGAACTTATGAAGATGGCGAATACTTCAATAACTAATCATTTTTTTGACGACCAGAACCAGAACTTAACACTAACCAAATTCCCAATGCAGTACCAGCAATTAATAATCCTTGGCTCCAGACCAAAATTACCGTTAAAGGCAGTACTCCAATATCTTGAGTCGCCACATTAAGTAAAAGAACTCCTGCGATCGCTGCTCCAACGGCAACCACTGCTAGAGTAAGACGATTAATTCCTGCTCCCCAAGATTGAAGAAACTCCTGTTCATTTTGCCAACCTACATTCACTCCCAATTCAGAACGTTCTAGACGATCTAGCAAAATTTCCCAGCGTTGAGGAAGTTGAGTCAGTAGACGGGATAGATAGAGAGTAGATTGGGTCGTTTCTTGTAAGATTTGCGGTCCCAAAATTCTTTGACGAATTGCTTGTTCGATAATAGGGCGAGCCACTTCAATAAAGGGGAACAGTGGGTCTAGGCTACGAGTAATTCCTTCAACATTGGTAACAGCTTTGGCAAACAAGCCAATCGTACCTGGCATTTGGATGTTGTTTTCTCTAGGAATGCGTAAAGCTTCGTTGAGCAGTTCTGCTAGGTTAATTTCTTCTAATGGTCGAGTGTAATATTGGCGCAGTAGTCGATCGATAGAAGATTCAATGGCACGCAAATCCACATCGAGTTTGCTAAATCCTAATTCTCGAATTGCTTGAGCTACTCTTCTAGGTTGCTCATAAACGATACCGATTAATAAGTCGGTGAGAATAGTTTGGGTACGGGGATCTAGTATGGCTACCATCCCGCAATCGAGGAGAGCCAATCGCTCTTGTTTTTCATCTCCGATATATAAGAAGTTACCAGGATGGGGATCGGCATGAAAAATTCGATCTAAGTAGATTTGCTTCATTATTACCTGAGTAACTAAAGCTGCTAGCTTTGTTTTCCTAGCTTCGGGTAAATCCACATCGTTTAGCTTGACTCCTTCAATCCACTCCAGGGTCAGGATTACTTCTGTGGTTAAATTTGAATAAACCTGTGGGACAACAACTTGACCTTTTTGCCAAAGAGAAGTGTCAGTTAGATTTTTCCGTAGTATTTTGGTGTTTCGAGCTTCTCGACAAAAATCTAGTTCTCCCAACAAACTTACTTTGAATTCTTCGACTAACCCTAATAAATCGTAGGCTTGTCCTATTTTATCTTTACTAAACCACTTTGCTAATGCTGCCAAAACCTCTAAGTCTTGCTCGATGACTTGGCGAATCCCTGGACGTTGAATTTTAACTGCTACTATTTGTCCGTCGGGCAATTTACCACGATGCACTTGAGCCAAAGATCCTGCTGCGATAGCTACTGGTTCGATCTCAACAAATAATTCTTGCCAGGGACTAGCAAAAGTTGCGTTTAAGATTGGTTCAATTTCACTCCAGGACAAGGCTGGAACTTGGCTTTGAAGAGTTTCTAGGGCGCTTATATATTCGGGATTTAGCAGGTCTGGACGAGTACTGAGGAGTTGTCCCAGCTTGATAAAGGTAGGACCTAAATCGATTAAAATTTTCTTCAGAACTTCTGGCAGAGGAAGCGAAGGATTTGCTGGTTGAGCATCTTTTACCAGACGACTGTGAAAGTAATTCCAACCATTTCGCAAGACAACTTCGATAATTTCTTTTTGACGCTGATTGGCGGAGGGAGACTTACTGGCAATTAAAAACATGGCGTTGATGATTTATGTAATGTCCTACAAAAAAATACTATTCGTAGTTTTAAGCTCTAAGCACTTGAGAGTCGTACATTTTCAGTTGATAAGTAAAATATATGTTTAGCCATTAGCATTCATCAACGTCGCAATGGTTTTGCTGAATTTATGCTCGATTTTCTTGTAGCTGCAATTTAACTTGAACCACCTTAGAGTCCCTAGTGCGATCGCGCTCGAAACCCAAGCTTTGGGCAAGGCTTAACATAGCAGTGTTATCGGCAAGAACCTCTCCCTCCAGCTCTTGTAATCCCTTGGCTCGGCAGTAGCGGATTATCTTTTCCAGCAGCACACGACCCAGTCCTTGTCTTTTCAGCTCCGCCCTGACAATAATGGCAAATTCAGCCGATTGATTGTTGGGTTCAGCGATCGCTCTAACTACTCCCAAAGTCTCTAATTGACCCCGTTCATTCTTCCCAGTAGCTACAAATGCCATCTCGCGGTCGTAATCGATTTGAGTGAAGCGAGCCATTTCTGAGTGAGGAAATTGTCGCACCATACCGAAGAAGCGAAAGCGGATGTCATCAGGTGTAAAATGCTTAAAGAGTTCGTAGTGGGCAGGTTCATCCTCTGGGCGAATCGGACGGATCAGGAGTTGACGACCTGAAGGCAAGGCGATCGCTTCTTCTAACTCTTGGGGATAGGGGCGAATGGCTAGGCGCGCTGCTCCTGAGAGGGTAGTAGGCTCAATGGCAATGCGGGCATCCAGTGCCACTACTCCCTTGTCATCAGCTAGTAAGGGATTAATGTCTAGTTCGGTAATTTCGGGGATATCGATAATTAGCTGAGAAATCTGAATCAATGTCAGTTCAACAGCATCAAGATCCGCTCTAAGTTGGTCGCGATAACCTTCTAGAAGTTTGGAGATCCGAGTCCGAGAGATTAGTTCTCTAGCGAGGGTCAAATTGAGAGGTGGTAGAGCGATCGCGCGATCGCCAATGGTTTCGGCTGCTTTACCACCCTGCCCAAATAGAATAATTGGACCAAAAATGCGATCGGTACTGACCCCGACCAGCAGTTCCTGAGAACCAGGACGGCGCACCATCTTCTGAACCGTAAAGCCAGCAATACGAGCCGAAGGACAAAGTTTTGTCACGCGAGCTTTCATTGCTTGGGTAGCTAGTTGTAAAGTTTCAGAATTTTCTAAATTTAGAGCCACTCCCCCCACATCTGACTTGTGGGTAACATCTGGGGAAACAATTTTCAGAGCTACAGGATAGCCAATCTCCTCTGCTATCCGCAGAGCATCCTCAACCGTCCTGACAATCCGTGTCTCGACAATGGGAATGCCGTAGGCTGCCAACACTGCCTTGGCTTCAGGCTCACTGAGCATACTACGTTCTTCGGTTAGAGCCTGCTGAATCATCAGACGCACGGTTGTTGTAGCAGGGGTAAACTCCGTGGGAATGGAGGGTGGTATTTCCATCAGCAATTCTTGATTGCTTCGATAGCGTACCAGATGCAGGAAGGCTTCTACTGCTCGATCTGGAGTGTCATAAGTCGGGATTACTGCCTCAGCAAAGCGAGTCCGTGCTGCTGCTGCCGATTCTTCTCCCAACCAAGAGGTTAATACATTATGGTGTTTTTTATTCCGTAATACTTCCACTACAGCTCTGGCGGTTTCCTCGCTAGGAGCGATCGCCGTAGGGACGTGCATGACTAACAGCGCGTCCATATTTGGTTCTTGTAGTAAAATATCCAGTGCTTGAGCATAGCGACTGCTATCGGCATCTCCAATCAGATCTACTGGGTTGCTGCGAGACCAGGTAGCTGGCAAAATAGCGTCTAGCTGTTGCAGCGTCTTTTCCGAGAGCTCGGCAAGTTTACCACCCCCTTCAATCAGACAGTCCGTAGCCATAACCCCAGGACCCCCACCGTTACTTAAGATTCCCAAACGATCTCCTTTAAAAGAGTGTAACCGAGCCAAGGTTTCCACTGCCTCGAACAGCTCCTCAATCTCAAACACCCGCAGCATTCCAGCTCGCCTAATTGCGGCATCGTAAACCAGGTCAACACCAGCTAACGCTCCTGTATGAGAGGCTGCTGCCCTCGCCCCCTCTGCTACCCGTCCTGCTTTAATCGCGAGGACAGGCTTATTACGTGCTGCTCCCCGCGCTGCTGACATAAACTGTCTGGCTGCTCGAATTGACTCGATGTAGAGGAGGATTGCTCTGGTTTGGGGGTCGCTTCCCAGATAATCCAGCACATCAGCAAAGTTAATCTCGGCATTATCTCCTAGAGAAATGAAATGAGAAAAACCAATCTGTCGGGATTTTGCCCAGTCCAGGACAGCAGTACAGAGCGCACCCGATTGAGATACGAAAGCTACTTCTCCTACTTGGGTACTCGTATGGGCGAAGCTGGCGTTCAGTCCAATTCCTGGGACAATTAGACCGAGAGAGTTGGGACCGAGGATACGCATCCCAGATTGCTTTGCCACGTCGAGCATTTTTTGTTGTAGTGAATGACCCCCTGCATCTAGGGAGTGTGAAAGTCCTGCTGTGAGTACAATTGCTGCTTTGGTGCCACGATCGCCAAGTGAGCCAATGATTCCTGGAACTGTAGTCGGAGGGGTGCAAACCACTGCTAAGTCAGGGGTTAGGGGTAGACTCTTCACATCTGGGTAGCAGAGTACTCCAGCTACGGCAGTATGCTTGGGATTAACTGGCATAATTGGACCTGCGAAGTTGCCGTGTAACAGGTTGCTCATGACCACTGAACCCACGCTTCGAGGTCGATTGGATGCTCCAATTACTGCCACCGACTGGGGCTGAAATAGATATTCCAGATTGCGAATACTCATTGTTTTAATACCTATACTTTAATATCTATCAAGAGAGCGACTCAAAAGATTTGGCTTAATAAAGGAAATAAGCCCAGGAAACTAAACAGTAATAACAGATAAAAACCTTGTCTTCCCGTTTGGCGATCGCCAAAAATTAGGGCATATAAACCTTTAACTGCATTATTACTGGCAGCAGCAATTAAAATCGAGATGCTGGCAACAGTCAGAGGTACAGATTGTCCCGCAGACTGAGTTAAGCTGAGAATAAAAGGATCTACATCGGTAATTCCCATAATCGCTGCTAAAGTATAGACTCCCTTACTGCCAAAGTAGTTAATCATATATTTGGTCATCATTGTAATGATGATAAATAAGAGGGCAAAACTAAAAGCAGCTTTTAATTCCAAAGGATTTCCCTTGGGCGGAGTGGGCTGAACATCATCAGGATTCACTGTAGATTTTTTCTTTAATGACCGCAAAAAGCCCCCGACAATACCAATAATTCCCAAGATAATAAAAGGGACAATTAGTTGCTTTGCCAAACCAGGGTTAAAGATTTTGAGTAATAATGCCAAACGCAAGTACATCATACCTGCTGCCACGATCATTCCACCGACATAACTGGAGGAATTTTGGCGATCGAGACTAGATTTTTTAGCTAAGGCTACTGTCGTAATTGTCGAAGAACAAGCCCCACCCAATAAAGCAACTAGAGTGATTCCTCCTTTACCTTTGATGACTCTTTGCAATAAAAAACTACTGTAAGAAATTGTGCTAACCGTAACTACCACTAACCAGGTTTTGAAAGGATTAATGGCAAAGATACCAAATTTTTGATTGTCAAGAATTGGCAGAATAACAATAGTTAAAAACAGAAACTTGGTAAAAGTAATGATGTCTTCTGCCGAAAAACGACGAGCTAAACCTTCAAGAAAAGACTTAAATTCCAATAAAATTAGACTGGCGATCGCCAAAGCTGAAGCAACCCAAAAATGTTCGTGATAAACTAAAGCCCCAACGACATAGGTAGCTAGACCTGCCATTTCTGAGGTTAGACCAACTCGTTTTGATGAAGTAATTTTATGCCAATAGGAAATCATCATAAAACCACCAATTACAGCTAAACCAATAGCTACAGGTAAGACCTGTTTTTGGGATAGAAATGCTATGCTGTAGCCGATCAGCCCAATTAAGGGATAGGTGCGTACTCCGCCAAAAGCATAGCCTTTACCGATCTTATGTTCTTCTCTTTCTAAACCGATTAAAAAGGAAAGAAACAGAACCATCAATAGTTTAAAGGCTTCGAGTGGAATCCAAGATAAAAATTGAGATGACATATAGCAATCCTATTTTGTCGGGGGACAGCCAAACCTCGGTTTAGGTAATAGGTTCTATTCAACTGAAATTCGCTGTAAATATTTAAAGTCCAGGGTGATGAAATCTTTGTCTCGCCCAACGCTTGATGCCTTTGGCTGACAAAACAGGTTGATGCCGATCGAAGATGCGATAAGCTGCTATTTTTATTCGGTCATTAATCAGAAACCATACTAGAGCATAGACCCAAACTAACAATGCCCAATTCCAACCAATTGGAGTCATTAACAATCCATAAACTGCAATAACAGTGGCGATCGCTTGAGTGACCAATACCGCTCCCAATAAAACTGGTGCGGGTTTAATTGTCCAAAATGCTCCCCGCGTCCGAGTCACAAAAACAGTAAAGTGACCTGCTACTGAGAGTTTTAGATAAATTAGAGACTGAATTATATCCTGGGGAAGAGCGAAGACCCGCTCTGCTAGATAAAATAAACCAAAGGAAGATAGCACCCCAGCCAGACCCAATATAGTTGCTACTCCCATTACCACAGGCATATTCCAGGCTTCAGGGCGATCGGCAGAGTGAGTGCGGTCATAGGCGATTGATAAAATAGCCCCATCGTTGAGCAGTGCCAGCAACACGATCATAATTGCCGTTACTGGATAAAAATTAAAGACCAAAATAGATAAGGTCATAAATACTAGCACGCGGATGGTTTCAGCAATGCGGTAGATGGCATAGCTGTTCATCCGCTGGAAAATTTTGCGACTCTCTTTAATGGCATCTACAATCACCGATAGCCCTGGTGTCAACAGGACAATATCCGCTGCTGCCCTGGCTGCATCAGTAGCACCAGAAACCGCGATACCTGCATCGGCTTTTTTTAATGCTGGGGCATCATTTACCCCGTCCCCCGTCATGCCTACAATATGACCTTGCTGCTGTAGGACATCAACAATGTGATACTTATGTTCGGGAAAAACCTGGGCAAAACCATCTGACCCCTCAATGGCATCAGCAAGCTGTCCGATTTGATGAGGATCGGTTTCGGCAAACAGATTAGCATTGAGAATATTTTCCCCTAAGCCTAACTGATGGGCAGTCTCTTTGGCGATCGCTTGCTGATCTCCAGTGAGCATTTTAATCTGAACTCCTAAGCGACGGGCAGCCTTAACCGTAGCTTGAGAGTCTTCTCGTGGTGGATCGAAAAGCGGTAGCACGCCTAGAAATTGCCATTGCTCTAACTCATCGCTGCGTGCTACTCCTAGAGAGCGGAAGCCCCGACTGGCAAATTCATTAACCGCTTGCTCTACCTGAGCTTCGATTCGAGGTGCATTGGCTGATAGTGCCAAGATTACCTGGGGTGCGCCCTTACTGACCTTGAAAACCCGACCATTTGTAGTTTTGACTTCGGCTTCTGTACGTTTACTAACGGGATCGAAAGGCTGAAAGTGAATAATTTGGTAGTTATTTAAGGTTTGGTTTGCTGGTAAACCACTAAGCACCGCCAAGTCAATTGGGTCTCGATCTTCACTGCGGGAAGCTAATGCAGCACCTAGAATCACTTCTTTATCTGTTTCTTTAATACTAAAAGGTTGACCCAAAGTTAATTTGTTTTGAGTCAATGTACCTGTCTTATCAGAGCAAAGTATATCGATTCCCGCTAGTTCCTCAATCGCAGCCAAACGACTGACAATAGCCTGCTTTTTTGCCAGATTTTGCGCCCCTACTGCCATTGTCACCGATAAAACCGTAGGCATAGCTACGGGAATCGAGGCTACAGTTAAAACCAATGCAAATTGTAAGGTTGTAACCATCCCGTCACCGCGAAACACGGCTACTGACAAAATCAGCGTGACCAAGAATAAAGCAACTAAAATTAAATAATCACCAATCTTTAAAACTGCCCGTTGAAAATGGCTGGTAGTGTGGGCTGTTTCCACCAGATGAGCAGTTCTACCAAAATAAGTATTAGCACCCGTAGCAAAGACTAAACCATCGATTTCGCCTCGTTTGAGAATCGAACCTGAATAAACCGTTTCTCCTGAATTTCTAGTAACGGTTAATGATTCCCCCGTTAGGGCTGACTGGTCGATCTCTACCGAATCCCCCTCTAGCAATCGGGTATCGGCGGGGACAATATCTCCGATACGCAAACGGATAATATCTCCTGGCACTAATTCTAGGGCGGAAATGGTTTGCCACTTGCGATCGCGTTTGACTCGTGCCTGGAGTGCTAACTTGGCTTTGAGAGCAGCGATCGCATTTCCTGCCTGATGTTCTTCCCAAAAACCAATAATGGCATTAACCACTAACAAAGTCAGAATAATACCCAAATCTGCCCAGTCTCTGACGAGTGCCGAAAGGATTGCAGCTACTTCAATCATCCAGGCGATCGGATTCCAAAAATGAGTTAATAATTGCTGTAAAGTACTGGTGCTTGATTCTGCTAGTTCGTTGTTACCGTATTTCGACAAGCGAGCCGTCGCTTCAGACTGACTCAAACCATCAGTAGAAGTATTTAACTGAGTTTGCAATTGATCGAGGGATAAAAATTTAGCTCGATAGTCAATTATGATAGGGGGGTCAGTTGCAGCCTGGGTGCTGGGATCTTGGCTTTGAGATGGGTTTCTTTTCTGGTTACGCGATCGCTGTTTAAATGCCATTTTAATTCTTCAAATAAGGTTTTCACTTTATTAGCAGGGAATTCTCAGAAAATTTTTATTTATTTGGAGCTTTATAGCTAATAGACCTCTTGCATGAATAGTAAAATCAATCTTTATTACCTATTACCTCTTGATAAACAGTTAAGTAATAATTAGTGCAAGAAGTCTAATTTATTAGCTCCAATTCATTGCTTAAGAAAGGACCTATTGGACCTATTGGACAGTGAATACAGTCAGCTTGGCTACTCCTATCTCTCCAAATAAAGTAAACGCCATCGCTAGTACAGCCTGAGATTTTACCCATACAACCTTTCAAAGAACCTTTAGCAATCTTCACTGGAGTATCTTTGGTGTAATCTTTAACATTATAGGAACAGTCAACTATCGCTCTGGGTTTCGTGTTACTCATCTGTCTCTCCTCAAATGATGAGATTTTCTAAATCGAAATATTTTTCAATTCCAAAACGAATTTCGATTTGTTTTAAAATTACAAAGACAGTTTGAGGAACTTATGAGGAAACTGATAGTTTACTAAAATCGAAATTTTTAACGGTATTTTTTTCTCATCAGCCACTTCTCGATCTCCATAGCAGAAAAAACTATGCTGCTTAAAATCAAGCAAATAGTCAGATCGAACATTGAGAGAGTCGTGGTTTGGAAGATATTTTGTAAGAAAGGTGTATAGACTATTGCCAGTTGCAAACCGAAAGTGAGAAAGACGGCTCCCAATAAAGGCTTGTTACCTAGTAAGCCAATACTAAACAGCGATTCTCGTTCAGAGCGCATGGTTTGAGCAAGTCCTATCCGAGAGAAAGCTAAGGTAGTAAACACCATAGTTTGCCAACTAGCCTGATCTTCTGACCAATAGCTGTATGCCACTGACAGTAATACTAAGCCTAAAAGCAACCCCACCCAGACAATATCGCGACCTACCCCGCGACCAAAGATACTCTCATTTGGTTTGTAGGGTCTACGTTGCATAATCTTACGCTCTCCTGGCTCTACACTTAAAGCTAGTGCCAACAGACCATCGGCTAAGAGATTAATCCAGAGAATTTGTAGCGGTAATAGGGGTAGTGGCATTCCCCAAACAGGAGCGAGTATAATCACCCAAAGTTCGCCACAGTTACCAGTCAAAGTATACTTAATGAACTTACGAATATTATCGTAGATGACTCGACCTTCTTCGATCGCAGCAACAACAGTAGTAAAGTTATCGTCCAGCAAAACCATATCTGCTGTTTCTTTAGCGACATCCGTACCAGTAATGCCCATCGCTACGCCAATATCGGCTTTCTTTAAAGCTGGGGCATCATTAACCCCATCCCCTGTCATTGCCACAACCTGACCACGACTTTGCAAAGCACGAACAATTTCTAGTTTTTGCTGTGGGGACACTCGCGCATAGACAGAAACCGATTCAACTATGTTTGCTAATTCTTTAACTGAGAGATGTTTCAAGTCTTGACCCGTAAGAAACCTTTCGCTAGAGGAAATCCCCAATTCGCGAGCAATATTCATAGCCGTAAGAGGATGATCCCCCGTAATCATCACAGGACGAATGCCAGCAGCTTGGCAAGTTTGCACTGCATTCTTAACTTCAGGTCTTGCTGGGTCAAGCATCCCAACTATACCTAAGAAGATTAGATTTTGCTCTACACTTTTAACCTCTGACCCAGAAGGAAGAGTTTCTAGGGGTTTAAAAGCGACACCAAGAACGCGCATACCATCTCGTGCTAGCCCCTCACTGAGCTGTAAAATTTTTTGCTGCCAGTTATCATCGATCGGTTCTGCCCATTCGTTTACCCATACTTGGCTGACAACTTTCAGCAGACTATCGACAGCACCTTTAGTAAAAACAATGCTTCCCGACTGCTCTAGCACCCACTCCCAAGGCAAAATCGACTTGAGAGATGGGGGAATTCGATTGTTATCCTTCGGAAGTTGGTGAACAGTGGTCATCCGCTTACGCTCGGCATCAAAAGGAATCTCGGCACGACGCAGAAAGACATCTTCTAAGTTAGCTTTCCAAAGTTCCTGACGGGCAGCAGCTACCACTAAAGCACTCTCAGTCGGATCTCCAATACCGTAAAAGTGATGTGGGTCGTCCTCTTCTGATTTCAACAAAGCATCGTTACACAGAGCAGCACCAGTCAAAAGTAGAGTTAGCGCGGGTTGCTTTGTAAGTAAAGTAGATTCTGCTTCACTATTATTTAGTATTGGGGTGTCATGGTCTAAAAGCTCGGTTAAATTCACTCGCTGACCAGCTACAGCTAGAAAGGTTACGGTCATGCGGTTCTCAGTTAAAGTCCCCGTTTTATCCGAGCAGATGGTGGTAACTGAGCCTAACGTTTCTACTGCGGGGAGTTTGCGGATTAAAGCTTTCCTCTTCAACATACGCTGCGCCCCTAAAGCCAAAGCAATTGTGACCACCGCTGGTAAACCTTCGGGTATTGCTGCCACCCCCAGACTTACGGCAGTCAGAAACATTAACTTCAAACCTTCTCCCCGCAGTAAGCCTAATATAAAGATTGCTGTAACGAGAATCAAGATCGCAATTCCTAGAACCCGTCCTAACACTTCTAAGCGTTGCTGTAGTCGGGTTGATTCGCGACCTACAGTTTGAATTGCTCCCGCAATCTGACCTAATTCCGTTTTCATTCCAGTTTCAGTAACTACCGCCAAACCCCGACCATAGGTAACAGATGTTCCCATGTATGTCATATTGAGGCGTTCTGCTAGAGATAGCTCGGCTTGATTCAATACCGAGGAATTTTTATCCATAGGTTCGGATTCACCAGTTAGGGAAGCTTCCTGAATTCTCAGGCTGGCACTCTCTAGCACACGGCAGTCAGCAGGAACTAAATTTCCCGCTTCTAAGATTACAATGTCGCCTGGCACTAATTCGCGGGCAGAAATTTCCTCCACGAGTTCATTGCGACGCACTCTGACTGTAGGTACTGCTAGCTTCTTGAGCGCGGCAAGAGACTGTTGAGCTTGATATTCTTGTTTAAATCCCAATAAGGTATTGAAAACAACGATCGCGAGAATGGCAACGGCATCCTTAAAATCTCCCAAAATAGCTGAAACTAGAGCAGCAAGCAGCAAAATTAACACCATAGTGGCGGTTAATTGCCGCCATAAAATTTGCCAGGGACTCTCAATAGTTCGCTCGGTTAATTCATTAAAGCCATATTTTTTGAGGCGACGAGTTACTTCTAATTTGCTCAAGCCTTTTCTGCTATTAGTCTTAAGCTTTTGCAATACCTCAATTGAGTCCAACTCGTACCAGTTACTCATGTTTAATCTCGGTGGTGCTTGCTAATTTCAACTAGAGATTCAATAGCCTCATTAAGTTTGACTTTAATCTGTTCGACTTCTTGTAAAACAAGGCTTGTTGAGGATGCTTGTCGATTAATCAAACTCAAATAAACTGGTTCAGTTATCAATTCAGTTGCATCAAGGGCATTCTCAACTTTTTGTATGGCTTCTTCTATCTCGGTAGATTGAGACAAAACTTTTCTCATATTCATAGCTCGATCTTTTTTAGTTGGAAAAGGTTTAGAAAAATTAGACTTTTCTGGCTTTAAATCGATTACTGTGCGGTATAGCCGCCATCAATAACTAATTCACTACCCGTAATAAACTTAGATTCATCCGAAGCAAGATAGAGAATGCCGTAAGCGATATCCTGCGGTTCACCCATATGACCGATGGGATGCAAACTATCGAGGTGCTGTTTATATGCCTCTACTCCTTGGGGAGATCTTCTTCCTAAGTCTTCAACTAAAGGAGTCCAGATAAAGCCAGGATGCACGGAGTTGACTCTAATGTTATCTTTAGCGTAGAAGAGAGCATCGGTTTTACTCATCAACCGCGCAGCCCCTTTAGATGCGTGATAGGCAGGAATATCGGCTGCACTAACAAGACCGTAAATAGAAGAGAGGTTGATAATGCTGCCACCACCCGATTGTTGCATATAGGCGATCGCGTGCTTAGTACAAAGGAATACCCCTTTAACATTTACATTAATCACTTTGTCCCACTCATCTTCAGCTATCTCGTGGGTAGGCTTGTCTACACCAGAAATTCCTGCATTATTAACCAGAACATCAATTTTTCCGAACTGGTCATGAATCTCGGCAAATACTCGCTTTACTTCTGCTTCTTGAGAAACATCAAGATGCCAAAACTGAGCTACACTACCTTTACTTTCTATTTCCTCTGCCAGTTTTTGACCTTGGCTGTCGAGGATATCAGTAATAGCGACTTTAGCACCCTCTTGGGCTAAGAGTATGCAGGTTGCTTGCCCAATTCCATTTGCGCCACCTGTTACAATAGCTACTTTATCTTTTACTCTGTTCATTTTTTTCTCCTAGTTGAAAAATATTTAAATTGTTTAAAAATTAATTAGCAGTATAAAAATGTTTGAAAAAGTGCTATTTTCATTCGATTTAATAAAGCTTATGTTTACAACAGTAGTCAGAACAATTGATGGCTTGCGCTGTCAAAACCTTTGACGGATGTACGGCACACTTCAAATATTGGTTTTTGGCTAAAAATCGACAGTTTTTACAAGGAATTTGAGGTGAGGGTCGAATACCCAAACTTATGTTATCGAATAACTTAAATTTTGATGAAAGCCAAAAAAATCGTAATGCTATTAATAAAAGTGATAGAATAACCACTAAATAATTAATACTTGTATCATTTACTTTGATAGGTGAATCTTCTAATTTTTCTTCAATCGGCTGAGTTTCGCTCAAGGTTATCAGATCTGTTTTTTTTATTAAAGTAGATTTTCCGAAAAGATGGCGATCGCTCATGTCTTTTACCTCATCTTTAGAGTTGGTGCTACGTGAGGGGAAAGTTGAATCATTTTACCTTCCCCCAAAAAACAAACAGTTAGAATCTACTATTTCACTTCTACTTTGACAGCTTTATTCTTTTCTTCTTCTGACTTAGACATGGTTAGATTCAAAACACCATTTTTATATTCAGCTTTTACCTTGTCATTTTGAATTCGAGCTGGTAGCGGAATAATTCTTTCAAATTTACCGTAGCTGAATTCCGAGCGTTTTATACCTTTTTCCTCAGACTTGGTTTCTTCCTGGCGTTCGCCACTAATAGCAACAGAATCTTCGGTTACTTCAATATCTAGATCTTTAGCTTCCATACCAGGAACTTCTAACTTGAGACAAATTCCATCATCGGTTTCCTTGATTTCAGCAGAAGGAGTAAAGGCAAATTCACTAAGTTCTCGATCGAAGTTTGGTGCGAGCCTATCGAACAGGGAGTTTATTTCCCGTTGTAAACTGCCAATTTCTCGGAAAGGTTCCCAATTAGAAAGTTGTCGAAAAGGGTCATGACGGACAATAGCCATAGTTTTATCTCCAATATTTCAATATTTAAACTGATGCTGGCGATTTAAATTGTTACTAAGTTTTTTTATTGCAACCATGTATTTTTTAACTCGCCTATGCAATCTAAGTTGAGATTAGAAAAAAACTTTGAAGAACTTATGAGGAGGAATGAAGTAGTGAAGTTATTGAAGTTATTGAAGATAGGGTTGTATATTATATATTACCTCTCTACCCCACTACCTCTTATGCGATGCGGTTATCCGCAGGTGTATCCTTTAGGAATCCTTTAGGGCTACCCCAAACACCCCAATTACCTCATCACTCTTCAATCGACGTTGGTGAATTAGGAATAGAAACGTCTGATAGGAATAGCAGGTAAAGATTTGGCAGTTTTCTTATCCAAGTTTAAATGAACTATGCCTTCTTCCATACTGGCGATCGCCGACAATGGTAAAGTTAGTTCCTTTTTGTCCCAGAGGTGTCCTTCTCGCAATACTAAATGAGTAATACAATTGTTTTGGGCATCGATAACAAACTCATTTACTTTCCCTACATAGCCATCGGTTGCTTTCACCTCTGCTCCCCGACGCACCGCCATTTCCCCCGTCGGAATAAGTTCATCTTCTTCAGGAATTAAATATGGATTGTCATCGGTATAAACATAAGGCCACATTACTAAAAATGGATCTAATTCATCCAGCATCTGCTTGGCAGGTAATTCTAAAGACGGATATCCTACATCGCGATCGATATAGTAGTGAGTTTCAGTAAATTTCTCCATTTCTGCAAGTTCATCTTTGGTGCAGTTCAAATGAATTGATTTGTGATTACTGGCGATAATTTGAGCAAGTGGCACTAAACGCTTATGAGAGCCAACAAACTCTTCATTTTGCACCACAACGTGAGTTATGTCTCGATTGAGGGGATTAATTATGACATGACTGGTTTTACCACATTTGCCATCTTTACAAATAACCTCAGCATTTAAAGGAATATCTTTCATGGTTCTGAGTTCTCCTTGATTGGATAACTTACCGTAGGTTTGAGAGTAAGCGTCGGTAAGTTATCTGGTTGTGTAATATAGTCTGGATTCTGCGAATAAATAAAGTTTTTTTAGTAAAGCTAGTGTCATTAGAACTAACTGGACTTTCGGAAAAAAGTAACTGATAATTCTTTAAAGATAAGTAGAGCAGAACTTTAACCTGATTTCATCCCCAGACAAATCCTCGGCAGGCTTTATGTTCGGCAAACAGTTCCATATTATTTTGTAGCCACCCCAAGAAATTGTCAGAAATACCTGTTAAAAATGCTTCTAATGTTTCAGCAAAAGTCGTTAAAGATTTCTTAGCATAACGTTTTCTTAGTCCTCCCATTAATTGCTGATAAATAATGAAAGTGTAAGCAGTAAATACTAAAATAAAATGACGAATTAGAGCTTCTTTTTTTCTTGTTTGATATTCTTTTAAGCCCAAGCACCCTTTAGCTTCTCGATAAAACTTTTCAATATAGTTTCTATTTGAAAATGTTTTAACTATCCATTGTCCTGTTGCTTGATTTTCTGATTCATTCGTAATTAAATAATCTATTTCAGTAGCTTCTTCAACAGAGTTAGCATTCATGACGATTGCGATAGTTCTCTGACCTTTAAGACCATTAGTCTCAGCTTTTATAGTAGCTACCCAAACAGTTTTTGGTTTATCAATTTCTAAAGTGACCGCCTCAAAATTTTCTTTAGGCAAAGATAATATTATTTGATCTAACCTTTTTTCTGACGGTTTTTCTCCTGTTTCTAGATTGATTACACTAGCCAGCCGATTCTTAGCCAATCCCCCAATATAATTGAGCCTAAGCTTTTCTAATTCCTTCAAGAAAGTCGAATTATTCCCATATCCTCCATCGATTAAAACAATTCCTGGATGATATTTTCTCTCTATTGTTTTATTGATTAATTTTAGAGCTATGTCTGGCTTTTTTACAAAATTTTTATCTTCTTTTCCTTTGGGTAATGAATCAGCATGTTGATATAATTCAACGTCTAGAGGAAGACTTCTGACTCCATCATATAAATGAGTCGTAACTATCACTATTCCGTTGTCAGTTTTGCCTATTTCTCCAATATATTGTCGTCCCACTCCATCAGTAAAGTTACCACTTTTTCTGTGTCCAGAATCATCGATTATCAGTGCAAAACCATTTCTGATTCTAGTCTGATTGCACTTATCCATCAGTTTCAAACGACGTTCATTTACTAAGGATGTTGACCATTTGTATTTACTAATAAAATGATGAACATTATGATACGAAGAACCGATTATATTATCGGTCATTTGAGCAATATTTTTGCGTTTACTTTCTCCCAGCAATCCTGTTAAATAATAACGAAATCCCTTTTTTTGACCTGGGTTTTTCCATAAATCGTCAAATTTGGCGCACCATTTTTCAAAGCATGGTGGCATCGCCGACAGGGTTGTTTCTTTCATTCTGGCGATCGCAGCTGCTATTCAAGTACAACTATTACTCTATCAGGATTGTGGCTCATTATTTTTACTTTTTTCCGAAAGTCCAGCTAAGAAAAATAATTGTTGCTACAATTTCTTAGATAGACAAAAACTTCCTAGTTTTATGCAGATACGCGACCGAGAAAGTTAGTTAACTCATCTTGTAGTTCACCAAAGGCAGAAGCAACATCAGCATTGATTCGGATTTTTTTCTCAATACTGGCAATGATTTTGTCTAGTTCTACATATTTAAGATCGCCTTTGGCGTAACCTAAATCTTTGGCTAGCTGCAAATCTTGACGAGCATTTTCCATTAATTTGATGGCATTCTCTTTATCTGTTTGCGCTAGAGCAATTGCACCTATTAGTTCGGTTTGGGCGTTAATGATGGGAATGGGACGATTTGTTTCTGTAATTACTAAGGTAGATAAAGCTGTTTGCAACAATGCTTTGGCAACCTCTGGCTGTTTGTTATCCAATAAACGAGCAGCATCTTTCATCGCTTCGGTATAACTAGCTAAAGGTACGTTCACTGTTTTAGTCCGTACCTCGCTAATCAGATTATCGAGAATTTCCCGTGCTGCTGGATAGTCTTCAATATTGATAGCACTTTGGAGTCGATCGAGGAATATTTTGAGAGATTGCTTATCTTGAGGTGCAACATCAATAACTTCCACCATAGAACTCAGGGGTATAAATGCTAGTTTGGGATTGCGTGCTAACAGAATATCTAGTTTCCCAGTTGCTAGTTCCAAGGCTTGAATCGCATCTTGGAACTTACCTTTGTCGATCGCCACGATCGCTTTTTTGGTTTCTTCTACTGCGGCGATCGCTTCGGGGTCGATCGAACTCTGTGCTGCTTCTGTTGCCTCTTCTTGGGCTTTGGTCACTTCTTCTTGTAAGGTTTCAGCCGATAGCTCAGATTGCTTCACCGTAGCCAAACTAACTAGCGTCCCTTCTCCCAGACTGTCAGTAGCTGCAAAGCTGGGAAGAACCATGACTCCGAATAATAAGACGACACACAGCAACGTGCATAATAAACTAAATGATAGCTTGAAAAGTTTCAGCATTTTTATTACCTCTTAATTAATTTGTTGAAAAACTGAATGTTGAAAAAATGACTTTTTCAGTAGACAATACTTGCTCGGTTAATCTTAGTGTTTTGATTGCGATCGCATTTTGTTCGGATCGTTAGTTAAGCGGATTTAGTATAGTGAGGAATTCTTTGGCGAACGTCACGCCAGATTTGAGTTGCAGCCAAAGCTCCATCAGCTACTGCTATTACTACCTGATTGAGTCCTACCTTTAAATCTCCAATAGCAAAAATACGCTTGTGGGAAGTACGAGCCATCTTATCTGTAACCAAATTATTTCCCTGCTTTTCTAAATCAAACTTGTCTAAGTAAGTGGAATGATATTGCGAACCCATAGAAATTAAGCCTGTTTCCAATTCAACTACTCGCTCGTCTATTAATTCCACTCCCGTCATTTGATGCTCTTGTCCTACAAGTTGCTTTATGGGTGTTGATTCAACTTGGTAGCCCCGTGTTTCTAATTTGCCTCGTAGATCCTCATTTACCTCAAACAATCCTTGAGTAAACAAAGTGATGTCGTTGGTAAACCAGCCTAAAGGAAAAATCACTTCTGCATTTGCTGCACTGCTAGCGAATACCCCAACCTTTTTATCTGCCATTTCATAACCGTCACAAATCAAACATACGTGGAGGTTATAACCCGCATAGTCATAAACATTACGCATATTGTCTAATGCTGGAAGATAGTCGATAATACCGCTGGCAGCAATAAGATATTTAGTACGGAAGGTATGATATTTACTTTTGGTACGACCAACTTTTACTCCAACGGTCAAAGTTTCTCCTTCATCAAATATTTCTTCCTCGTAAGCATCTAAAAGATCGCCACCAAGAGAAAGATAATGTTCTTTGCCTTGTCTGAGGAGCGATCGCCCTGGAGTATCGGGAGGTAAACCTAAGTAGTTATGCAATTCTTGCATCCAAAAAGAGCGGGCTTTGCCTTTATCGATAATCAAAGTATCGAGTAAATAACGCTGTAGATAAATTCCTGCCGAAAGACCACCTGCTCCACCACCAACCACAATGGTATCGTAGACTTTGGCTGTAGATTGTTGAATATCCTGTTTAGTCAATTTCATAATTCTGTGTTTAGAAATTTTTAAAAAGCGATGCGACCCACACAAAGTCCTGCGAGGCAGAAAGATAGGTGGTTAATATTTAAACTGATGCTGGCAATCTGAGTTGCTAATTGAAAATTTGGTGTTGCATCTATCTGTTTTCTGACTCGCCTGAGCAATCTAAATAAAGACTAGAACAGAAATTTGAGGGATTTATGAGGAAATATTTCCAAAGATAATTGAATGTTTGGTATCGAGATAATAGCTGGTCAACTTAGTGAATCGACTGTTTATCGATCGATTTAAAGAGAACTGAATCAAAGCTTCATAAAGTCCTCATCTTGAATCCCTAAACTTCTAAACTGAACGGGCTAAAAGGAAATCTATGGCATTAAGCAGTAAGGATCGAAGCACACTCCGCTCTTCTAGTTCTAAGAAAATAGAACTAATTAACAGATCGAATCAGAAATTTTCTCAAAGAGTTATTAAAAAAGACTCTCAAGATTCTCTTCTTCTACCGAAGAGACTGCAAACCGAAGAATATATTTTTATTTTTATCTTGCTCGCTGGCGTTCTTGCTATTGTCGGGTTAATCAACCGCAGAGTTGAAAATGCGCTGCTGTTTGCTCTTTTTATTAGTGGAATAATTATTGCTCTATTTTTTGCTCTTTTGTGATATGAACTACAATCTCTGTTGTTGTAAAGCTTTTATTTGTGCTTTGAGTTGGGCAATTTCGTTTCCCATATCCAAGACGATCGTTGCACCAACTAGATTTAGCCCCAAATCCCTTCGCAGTCGCATAACCTGCATAACGCGAGTTAAATCTGACAATCGCAGCATCGATTCTACGGGTTCAATCAAACCTAAATCGGTAAAGCGTTCTAAGATAGTTACTGAAGTTTGGGTGAGGTAAGCAGCTTGTTGGAAAGTAATCAGGCGATCGCCTTTTGAAGAAACTACTATCCGCGATAAACTCATTGACTTCATAAACGCACCTCCTCGATGCTGCGACGTGGATTAAAACTACTGGCTTGACGGAGTTTTTCGTAACACTCCCGTTCTTGGGGAGTCAATTCTTTGGGAGTAACAATTTTTAACTTGACAATTTGGTCGCTGCGTTTGCCTTTAGATCCGCGCCATCCTTTACCTCGCAGGCGTAAAGATTGTCCTGAATCTACCCCGCGAGGGATTTTCATAGAGACGCTGCCTTCAGGAGTGGGAATTTTAATCTCTGCGCCCAAAGCAGCTTCTTCTGGAGTAATAGGAATTTCACAAACAATATTTTCTTCTTCAAACTTAAATAAAGGATGAGGCTGTAAATCGATAGTTAAATATAAATCTCCCCGTTGTTGATTAAAAGGACTGGTGCGACCTTTACCTTTGATACGAATGCGACTACCTGGTTTTGCTCCTGGAGGAATCCGCACATTAATGGTTTCCCCGTCTAGTTGAAAGCGTTTTTGCGTTCCTTGAAAGGCTTCAGCAAAAGTCAGGGTAATAGCAGCCTCAGTATCGGCTGCGGGAACTTCTGGTTGAAAACCTCCAGCCCCAAATGCATCTTCAAAACCACCGAAACCTCCAGTTTTAGGGCTAGAAGTACGATAACTGTAGACCCTTTGCCCGCTAGAGCCTTTTCTAGCCTGACCGCCAAAGCGCCCGAGAAGTTCGTTAATAAAGTCATCAAAACTACCATACTGACTATAATCAGACCCACTATTGACTCCAGCCCCTGGTGGTGGGCTTCCCGCAGCAGCTTGTTGCCAATATTGACCAAACTGGTCGTATTTAGACCGTTTTTCGGGATCGGATAGCACCTCTTGAGCTTCGTTAATTTCCTTGAATTTCTGTTCTGCTCCTTTATCTCCAGGATTGAGATCGGGGTGATATTTTCTGGCTAGTTTGCGGTAGGCTTTTTTGATTTCTTCGGAGGTGGCTGTTTTGTCCACTCCCAAGATCTTGTAGTAATCTTTAAAATCGGTTGCTGGCATTGTTTGCTTTCACCTCCTTAATTATGGGTAAGGGGGCAATCAAATTGATTGCCCCTTAATATCTCCCTAATATCTATTTACTCTCTACGAAATCGGCATCAATCACGTCCTCTGAGCTACCACCGCTAGAACCATTATCACTATTACTACCGCCTGCACTAGCAGCAGCTTGAGAGTAGACTGCGCTGCCTACTTCCATTAAAGCTTTCTGTAGCTCTTCGGTAAGAGATTTCATACGATCGCTATTTTCTTGGTTTACTGCTTCGCGCAGGTCTTTAATTAAGCCTTCAACGCGAGTTTTATCGGCTTCAGGAACTTTATCCCCCAAATCCTTGAGTTGTTTTTCAGCTTGATAAGCAGAAGACTCTGCCATATTCTTAGTATCGATTTGTTCTCGACGTTTATGGTCTTCTTCGGCATGGGATTCAGCATCTTTAACCATGCGATCGACTTCTTTGTCATCCAAAGTAGAAGCACCAGTGATAGTAATAGACTGTTGTTTACCACTTGCTTTGTCTTTTGCCGAAACCGAAAGCATACCGTTAGCGTCAAGATCGAAGGTTACTTCTATTTGGGGCATACCTCGCGGTGCGGGAGGAATACCGTCAAGACGAAATGTACCCAAACTCTTGTTATCATTCGCCATTTCCCGTTCCCCTTGCAGAACGTGGATTTCGACATTAGTTTGTCCGTCCGCAGCAGTAGAGAAAACTTCCGATTTCTGTACGGGAATTGTAGTGTTGCGGGGAACGAGTTTGGTCATTACGCCACCGAGGGTTTCTACCCCTAGAGATAGAGGAGTAACATCGAGTAGCAGTATGTCTTTGACTTCTCCTGCCAGCACTCCAGCCTGAATTGTCGCACCAACAGCAACTACTTCATCGGGGTTAACTCCCTGACAGGGTTTTTTGTTAATGATGCGTTGTACTAAATCCTGTACCGCAGGTATCCGACTCGAACCACCCACGAGGACTACTTCATCAATATCCGAATTGCTGAGTTTAGCATCTTTGAGAGCTTGTTCTATGGGGATGCGACAACGATCTAATAAATCCGCACACATCTCTTCAAATTTTGCCCTGGTTAATGTCATATCCAGATGTTTCGGTCCATCTTGGCTAGCAGTGATAAAGGGCAGATTAATATTGGTTTGTGTGGCATTAGATAATTCGATTTTGGCTTTTTCGGCTACCTCTGTCAGACGTTGTAAGGCTTGGTTATCTTTTCTAAGATCGATTCCTTCATTTTTCTTGAATTCCTCAGCAAGATGATCGACGATTTTTTTATCAAAGTCGTCACCACCCAAGTTAGTATCACCACTGGTTGCTTTAACTTCAAATATCCCATCTCCTACTTCTAAGACGGACACATCAAATGTACCGCCACCCAAGTCAAATACGAGGATGGTTTCATTAGCTTTCTTATCCAGTCCGTATGCTAAGGCTGCTGCTGTGGGTTCGTTGATAATACGTAGCACCTCTAAACCAGCAATTTTACCTGCATCCTTGGTAGCTTGACGTTGAGAGTCGTTGAAGTAAGCAGGAACAGTAATTACGGCTTGAGTAACTTTTTCTCCTAAATACGAGCCAGCATCATCGGCGAGTTTACGTAACACTTCGGCAGAAACTTCTTCGGGAGCAAACTGCTTGTCTAAGATAGGACAATTAAGCTTGATATTACCATTGCCATCCCGCATCACATTATAAGAAACTTCGGTAAGTTCTGTGGCAACTTCGTCGTATTTTCGCCCAGTAAAGCGTTTTACGGAATAAAAAGTATTTTGGGGGTTCATTACCCCCTGACGTTTGGCAATTTGTCCGACCAACTTTTCTTTATTTTTAGTGTAAGCTACCACAGAGGGTGTAGTTCTTTGACCCTCTGAGTTAGCGATAACTGTAGGCTTACCTCCTTCCATGACGGCGACGCAGGAATTGGTAGTTCCCAAATCTATACCAACTACTTTTGCCATTAGATTTATCTCCTTGATATTTGTAATTTAAAATTATCGAGTTTCTACTCTGGCTAAAGGAAAAATATAATTTTAGAAACCCGATGGTTGCGCTTCGAGTTATTACGATTAAGACCTCAATCTACCTAACAACAGGTCGATTACGCGATCCGTTAGGCTACAGATCGCGTGAGAGGAGAGAATTAACCGACATTAACCTTGACGACTTTATTCTTCTCTTCTTCAGCTTTGGGCAGAGTTAGATTGAGCATTCCGTTTTTATATTCGGCGTTAACATCAGTATTTTGCACCCGTGCAGGTAGAGGAATTACGCGACGGAAACTACCATAGCGAAATTCGCTTCTGGTCATACCCTTTTCTTCAGTTTTATTTTCTTCTTTGCGTTCTCCAGAGATGGAGACAGCTTCAGCCGAAACTTGAATATCGATGTCTTTGGCATCCATGCCTGGTACTTCTAATTTGAGGTTGATTGCTTCGGGGGTTTCCTCTATTTCGGCAGCAGGCATAAAGTCAGAAGTTAGTCTGTCGGTTTGTTTTGGGGCAAGACTATCAAACATACGGTTCATTTCTCTTTGTAAGCTGTCGATTTCTGGTAAAGGTTGCCAACGTATTAGAGCCACGATCTTTGTCTCCTAAATTGAGTAATTAATTTTTTTAACTTCAAGTCGAGAGCAAGTTGAAAAACAAATCAACTTATGAATATTGAATTATTTGCTGAATTCTGGTTAAAGCCAATTCATTACTTCTACCAATTGAGATATCTCTCTTTTGTGGAGTAATTCAGCAAAACTATGGTTATTAAATTTGGCGGTGCGCGAGTTGCAGTCATAGACTTCATTCTCCACAAATTCTTATTTGATGTTCGTGCAATAACTAGTATCGGGTTTGGCGAACATCTCTTTATAAAAACTAAAACAACAGTTTGAAGAACTTATGAGCAAGTTATAGGAAAAGAGATTAAGAGATTGTTTGTAAACACTCATATTAAATTGAAAGAGTGATAGGGCAATTGGGGTATTGGGGTATTGGGGTATTGAGGTATTGGGGGACTTCCCTATCTCCTCTACCTCCTCTACTTCCCCACTTCTTTAGCCTTGATATTTGCTTTACAAACAGTTTCTAAACATCTAACTGATTGAATAATTACATCAACCGCCTTATCACACTAAACTAAACGCTCTACAAAAATAATGTTACTCATGGGGCGATTGTCGCAGATACTAAAATGAAAATCGATAGAAGCAGGAATCAAAATCTAGGAAAAAAGCTTTATTTCACTCGGTTTAATTTTTCCTCATAAGTTCTTCAAAGTTTTTTTTTAATCTCAACACAACAATAATATAGTCAAGCAATCCCTAATTTAAAGCTAACTAAAGTAGTTTCGTTAGTAAGCATTTGAGTCAATGAGCAACAAACAAATTCTCGAAGAGCAAAGGGTAAAATTTTTAGATATGAAATATTCAAACAAACGCAAGGTTAATCTATCCTTTTTAGGCTTAGTTGCGATTGCGAAGCTAGCCGTAGGCATCGTTTTACTCGTCTCTGCTTGTCAAAGAGACACTGTTGCTCAAGATCCTATGCCTACGGAAGATTCTAATCTAGAAACATCGATCGACGTAGATCCTTCACTGTTTGTCAAAGAAGGATTAGTCAAGGACATTACCAAAGAACCTTGTACCCTATCTGGGGGAACTGAAACAACTTGTTATCGTATTACTACCGTTACTGCAAGACCCAGCGATCATCAAGCAGGACCCTGGTGTCCGAGCAATATTACCGCCACACCCGAAGAGGGAGGAATTTGGATTGAAGACGGTAAAGTATACGATGTTGACGGCAATTTTATCGCAAACCTAGACGAATTCTACAACGATGACGAGTGGAAACTATACCGAGACGATGGTACGGTTAGAGTCACGCGATCGAAAGAAGAGTGTGCAGCAGCAGCCCGCCCCGACGTTGATGAGGAATACAATAATTACTGCGTTCAATGTTTGCCTGAATATGTAGATGAGGATGCAGGGATGCAAACCTTTGTCATTCCAGTCACTCCCGTTACTAAAACTACTCTTAGTGAAACCAATCGTATGAGTGCAGTGGGCGTAGCCTTGAATGGTGTTACTTTCGACCCTCCAGCACCCACCGAAGCTATCTTAAGCGCACACACTCTTGCCCCTTTTGATGACTGTGGCGGACACATCAACCTACATGGTGGATATCACTACCACGCTCATACAGGTTGCCCCACTGAAGTCGAACAGCCTGACAACTATGCACCGATGATTGGTTATGCCCTTGATGGATTGCCCCTATATGCGAACCTGGACACAGAAGGTAATGAGGCAACTAATCTAGACCAGTGCCGAGGTGTGTACGACGAAGTACGGGGTTATCATTATCGCGTGGCAGAAGCTGGAAGCAATTCTTTTATCGACTGTTTCAAAGGTGAATCTGGTTGTAAGTTTGAGGGCGATGGAGACGGACAACTGTGCGATGCTACAGCGATACGAGATCGCCCTGCTCCACCTCCACCTGGAAATGGCAGAACAAATACACCACCCGATCTTGAATAAATTTTTTGATGAAAAAAGTCAAAAACAGAAAAACCAAATCGGTAGTCAATAAACTATTTGGCGATCCGATAGTAACGGAACAGAAAACAACGCTGGACGTATAATTAATATTATTTAACTTAAGTTGTTTGAGATTTAACTGTGTATATAAGTGAACTTGTACGTCGAGTTTTGCCCGACTGAACGTATAATTA
>JADEXJ010000286.1 GCA_015207195.1 Pleurocapsales cyanobacterium LEGE 10410 | reverse complement strand
CAGGAAGTTGAAGCATTGCGTTTTCAACAATTAAACTTATTGATAACAGTCTCTCATGTTTTGGGAGACTGGCTTTTTCAATTCCCCTCTCTGCTTACCTTTCAACTCTGTTGTCGCCCCCACAGAGATCTCTCACAAGATTCAGCCAGCACCGATGTCTCACAGCAAATCCTTCAGAATTTATCCGAACAGTCGGGCATCAATACTCAACTACTGGGAACTATATCTAGCCAGAACATCCAGGCACAAAAAGATCGAGCCAACCAAATTAATTTAGCACTGCAACAGGCTCGTCATCTGTCAATGGAATCTACTCGCCGTCGCCGAGAGTCTTCGGCTGCCTCTGACTTGGGTAGAAATGCCTGGGGCGTTATCGGTACACCCACATTTTTGTACGAGCAACCATAGTCATGGAAATTTTAACTGCGATGCCTTCGGCTAGCTACGCAATCGCGCCAATTTCGATTCTGGCAGAAATTCCCGACTACGCCGTGGGCGATGCCTTAGATATTCTGCAAAACCACAGCTATATCTCCAATCAGCTAGCAGAATCTTTTCAAACCGTCTGGAATGGCATTATTTTTAATACCGACTCGTCTTTTTGGAAAGCGGTAATTGCTGGAGGTTTAGATTTTGCTCTGCTGGGAATGATTTTATATGCCTGGGAGGGATTTAAAGTAGAAGAGAATAAACGCCAGCCGTACACGATTAACGGCATAGTCATGGTCATTATCCTCAGTATTCTGCTCGGAGGCAATGGTCTATTAACTAGCAACATACTGCGAATCACCCACAGCTTCGACCAAAACCTGACTCGTACCTTGGCAAACACTCAGATTCTAGATTTAACTATCGCCGACTCCTTAAAAAACATTAGTCTGAGCAACAATGCCCGCGATGAAGTCGATCGCTTACTCGCAGAGTGTAACGAACTGACGGGGGATGAAGCACTGCAATGTATGGAAAAACAGGTGCCTGAAATCCAGAAGATTGCCGATGCAGCAGAGGCCAACGATCCCATTGCTAATAGTCCAGCAGCCAAATACGCCAAAGGTATCCTGTCCTATCTTCAGGAGTTAGGCACTAATGTCGTCAACGGAGACGGACTAAAAGTTGCAGCAGGGTTAACCAACACTTTGTTTACGGGCAATCCCGTCATGATGGCGGTAATCAAAGTTGTGTTTGGGGGCATTCAGCTAGCCTTTAATTTTGCTCTTGAAGTAGCGGGTATTCTCTACGCTTTACTACTACCGTTGGTCATCGCCGTCGTCTTTACTCCTATAGGTTCAAAATACGTTGAAACCTGGATTAAAGGCTACGTCCAGCTCGTGCTAATCAAATTTCTCTATATTGCTGTAATTGGTTTGGCTGCCGAGGCGATCGTCAGGTCTGAAGCTCAGTATGCTACGGGAGTTGGATTTTTAATGTTTAGTTCGGTGATGGGACCTGCCCTGGCATTTTATATGGCTAAAGAAAGTGATGGAACATAAAAGTTCTACCGTGGCATTTAGAGAATATAAGCTAATGCTTAGGCTTTCACATCAACTACTCTCAAAGCACTCAAATGTAATGCTTCTAGCGGACAGAGGTTTTGCTAATCATGAGTTGATTTACTGGCTAAAAAGTACTGATTGGCACTATTGTCTACGCTTACCCTGTGACGTGATTATTCATGGAGCGAGAAGACATCCTATCGAATTGAAATATCTTTATCCGCCTCAGTCAGAAGCGATTTTGTATCATAATGTCGGACTATGGCTCGATGGGGAATGTCGAACTAACTTTATTTTAGCCAACGTTAAGGGTGTAAAAGAACCTTGGGCTGTGATTACTGATGAAAACCCGACACTGCAAACTTTATGGCAATATGCTCTTCAATTTCGCATCGAAGGCAGCGCGTACGCGCAGATCGTCGTCTTACGACGACTGGGAAGCGAATGCTTCCGCATTCCTAGATTCCAAATCAGGAGCATTTCAATTGGAAGAATCCAAAATTCGCGCTCGCAAAGCTCTCGAACGTTTATATTTAGTGGTAGCCTTGGCTATCTTGTTCGCCACTTGTCATGGCATGGTAATTCAATTAAAAGGACTTAGGCAAAGAGTAGCTCCTCACTGGGAACGAGGTTTGAGCTTTCTCAAAATCGGTCTTAGATGGCTTAGAGGAGTCCTGCACAAAGGTCGAGATTTGTTGGCTCCTGTGCCTCTGTTTCTCCGAAATGTTCAACCCTGTTTTGCCTCGAAAAAACTTTGACAAGACGGTTTCCTAAATCTAGTTTTTCTACCGTGACCCCCATTCGAGGACAAGCGCGAAGCTAATCCTTATTAATTTTTAAACTGCTGTCCTAAAGATCGCGTAATTTGAGATTGAAAGAGCGATTGAGTTAATTTAACAATAATTATCAATTATCAATCAATAAAATTTTGGGAATGGCTATATCAATCCCAGATAACTCCTCACCATTAAGCGATCGCACTTCCGCTAGAAAAGTTAGATTTTTAATTATTTAGACCTATCAAAAGCATGGTTAGCTGCAATAGGTCTACTCTCACATTGGTCTATGCCCCTACCAGGGGAGGGGCATTTTTTATTGTGGGAAACTACGCTACTATCAGCAGAGGCGTTGGAAATTGACTCAACAGCGTGGTTGGATATGCTGAACTAAATTCTAAGGGCGTAATTCTGAGCGCGAGCTACGCTGAATCGCATTCAGCTTGTAGAATTGCGCTCGTGGGGTTTCCCCGTGATGTGTTGACCGCTCGCATTAGCATCCCCCACGCTCAAAATCATTGAAATACTGTCTTTTGTGACCTTAACAGACAGCAATTTTTCCAATGTTTGGTCACAAGAATTTTTAGAGCGAGAGGAGAACTAAGACCATGGCTTACGAATTACCATCCCTGCCTTATGATTACACCGCTTTAGAACCAGCAATTTCTAAAAGCACCCTAGAATTTCATCACGATAAACACCACGCTGCCTATGTCAATAAGTACAACGATGGAGTGCAAGGAACAGAATTAGATGGTAAACCGATTGAAGAAGTGATTAAAGCGCTCGCTGGAGATGACAGTAAAACAGGATTATTTAATAATGCTGCCCAGGCTTGGAATCATACTTTTTATTGGCAATGCATGAAACCTAGCGGTGGTGGCACTCCTACGGGAGAACTAGCTAAAAAAGTTGATGCGGATTTTGGTAGTTTCGATAAATTTGTCGAAGCGTTTAAAAATGCAGGGGCAACTCAGTTTGGTAGCGGTTGGGCTTGGCTAGTACTAGATGGCGACACTCTCAAAGTAACTAAAACTTTGAATGCAGATAATCCTTTAACTAGCGGTCAAGTACCTTTGTTGACTATGGATGTTTGGGAACACGCTTACTATCTTGATTATCAAAATAAACGTCCCGCTTATATTGACGATTTTTTAAGTAAGTTGGTTAACTGGGATTTTGTCGCTCAAAATCTAGCTGCTGCCTAAATAAATAAATTGCTGGCGAATATCAAAATATTCGCTGCTAGTAATTAGACATTGAATCTGAAAAACCGTGACTAAATTTCAATACTATCCCAAGCAAAAGATTCCTCTATGGCAATCCGACAAAATGAGACAACTAATTATTGATCGCTGGCAAGAGATCTCGAAGGTAGTAGAAGCCAGAAATAAAAGCAACAATACCTCTTCGCTGTCATAAAAGCGATGCAGCCCTTAGGACTAACGACTAACGACTAACGACTAATAAAGACTATATCTTGTGTAGCAAACATTTAAGTACTTCATATAACCATGCACCCCAATTATCCTCAGATTATTCTTTCGTTTGTTTATCGTGGTTGCAAAGTGCAGATCGATCGCGATGAAGTAGAGGGATTTTGTAGTTATGCTGCTTGGGTCAATCACGATGGAGGCTGTGCGGTGGCTGTTCCCAATGCAATTACTACGATAGATGCAATTCGGCGAGCTAAATGCTGGATCGATCGCAAGTATCAATCTGTTTAGACGAAATCAAATAATCTGAAATTGCTTTTGCATACCATTGATTAAACTCAATGTAAAGCGATATACGGTTTCTGTTTAAAAAATGTAACCTTAATAAAAATATGTTTACAATAGACCTAACGTTTTCAATCTAATTGCACGATTTATTGGAGGCTCATC
>JADEXJ010000053.1 GCA_015207195.1 Pleurocapsales cyanobacterium LEGE 10410 | reverse complement strand
CTGACTGAATTTAGTAGGCTTTGTATAATTGTTTTAACGCTATCCATTTGTGGTAATCTTTCAACACTTTTACCTTAATCGAATGGATAGCTTTTTTCTCCACTTCCAAAAATTGTCCGAACCATTGTTAAATGATGTTTAAAATTATTGATTGGAAAATTGCGATCGTTTAATTGGTTTGTTTGGATTTTTAATCCGTCTTTAATTTAATTGACCCGTTCTTTAACTAAACTTGGGAAAGATCTGAGAAAAGTTGATGCTTAACAAAATTCCTGGGCGGGGCTATTTATTAATCGCAATTCTGATTTTTGCTGCTGCTAACTCGGTGACGCGAAGACTGACAGAATTAGGGGCGGAGAATTTGATTGATGGCAGAAACCCGATTTCTTTCTGTAATGTTCTGTTTGTCGGTAATCTCTGCGCTTTGCTGGCTTTGGTTGCTATTTATGGCAAACAATGGAGTCCGAGTGCTTTGAATCGGCTTTCGCTAACTGACTGGATAAGTTTGATTGCCGTGGCTACCCTGTCGGGGGCATTGGCACCAGCCTTCTTCTTTTTTGCTTTAGAACAAACTGCGGTTAACAATGTGGTTTTGATCGGCAGAATCGAACCACCTATTACTTTGGCTTTGTCTGTACTGATTTTGCGGGCGAAGGTCAATAGCTGGATCGTCACGGGGGCGGTTTTGGCTTTTGTCGGTGTAGTGTTGACGATAGTGCTACAGCCTGCTGATAGTAGTGTGGTAACAATGGGAGGATTTAGTATTGGTCGAGGAGAATTGATGACTGCGGTGGCTGCGATCGCTCTAGCTGTATCCAGCATTATCAGCAAAATCAAATTAAACAGCATTCCCTTGGGGATTTTTACTATTTTTCGTACTGCCGTCGGGACATTGATCTTCTTTTCCCTGACGGTCAAGCTATATGGCAGCGAACACTTTATGGATGTCTTTGAGCCAATACTTTGGCAGTGGATGTTGCTTTATGGTGTGGTAATCGTGGTGGGGGGACAGCTTGCCTGGTTTAGAGGTTTAAAAACTACTGATGCTGCGGATGTATCTTTGGTCAGTTCTATTAGTCCCATTGCAGGAATAGTATTTGCCTTGCTTATTTTGGGAGAAGTTCCCACAGTGGCTCACTATATCGGTGGCAGCGCGATCGTGATTGGTATTATTTTTAATCAAATTGGTACGGCACGTCAGAGTAATTTTGCCCAAGCTAAAGTAGCAGAAGATATGGAGCAAGTTGGGTTTAAAGGATTTTGAATAGCGAGTTTTTTTGACAAAGTTTTAAGTACTTCCTGAATGCAGATTTTGTTTAAAGTAATTATCAGGACTTGATATAACTAATACAGTTGTTCGCGATCGCCTCGTTCCCCCTGGATGAGATTAATTTATGTTAAATGCAAAGTGGCAAATATCGACCTTACAACCACCCCCAGAATTTGTGGCAGGGGTGAATAAGATTATCGGCAAAGAGTCTAAATACTGCGCTAAACTCCTGTGGCAGCGAGGAATTAGAGATTTAGATAAGCTACCAGGATTTTTGAATCCAGCTTTATATCAGCCTGCTAGTCCCGATGCTTTTGGTTTAGAGATGGAACGGGCGACAGAGCGTTTACTACAGGCTCGCGATCGCGCCGAACAGGTGACTATCTGGGGGGATTTTGATGCGGACGGAATCACTGCCACCAGCGTCTTGTGGGATGGCTTAGGGCAGTTTTTTTCCCAGCAGCTCAAGCTAGATTATTATATTCCCAATCGTCTCATCGAATCTCATGGTTTGAATAATTCTGGCATCGCTAAATTAGCCGAAGCGGGGACAACCTTAATCGTTACTTGCGATACGGGCAGCACTAATTTAGAAGAAATCGAGTATGCTCGCAATTTAGGAATCGATCTTATCGTCACCGATCACCATACCCTACCCGAAACTCGCCCCGAAGTTGTCGCAATTATCAATCCCCGTTATCTGGCAACCGAACACCCCCTATACAATCTTTCTGGGGTAGCAGTAGCCTATAAGTTAGTAGAGGCACTATACAAAACTTTACCCGATGTTCCCCAGCAGCCATTAGAGAATTTATTAGACTTAGTGGCTATTGGTTTGATTGCCGACTTGGTAGAGTTAAAGGGCGACTGTCGTTATTTGGCGCAGGTTGGCATCAAGCAGCTACAACTCCAGGTAAAGCCCGATACAATGACCCGTCCTGGGGTAGCTAAGTTACTAGATTTATGTCGTCGTAATGGCGATCGCCCGACGGATATTTCTTTTGGCTTGGGTCCCAGAATTAATGCGGTAAGTCGGATTCATGGTGATGCTAGTTTTTGCGTCGAGTTACTTACCAGTCAGGATGTCGAACGCTGTAACCAATTGGCAGAAGAAGCGGAATTAGCTAACACCCGACGTAAATCTTTACAGAAAGACACGATTCAACAAGTCAAGAAAAAACTCCAGCAGCTAGATCTGTCCACCACCTCGGTAATCGTTCTCGAAGATCCCCAATGGCAAGGAGGTGTCTTGGGTTTGGCTGCGGGACAAATTGCTCAAGAATACGGTCGTCCCGTGGTTTTATTGAGTAGTGGCGGTACAGACGACCCATCTTCAGAAATCATGGCAAGAGGATCGGCAAGATCTGTCAACGGGATCGATCTGTATCAATTAGTAAAATCCCAATCAGATTTGCTACATCGCTTTGGGGGACATCCCTTTGCTGCGGGATTGAGCTTACCTTTAGCCAATCTCAATCTGTTTAAAGAGGGAATTGATGGTCAGCTAAAACAACAGGCTGGCATTAGCGAAATGTTGCCCCAGGTTAATGCGGATCTAATAGTTACGGTGGCAGATCTAGGTCAAGATTTATTCAATGAGTTGAGACGACTCGAACCCTATGGCATGGGTAATCCTATTCCCCAACTGCTAATTAAAAACTGCTGGTTTGAAAACGTTTGGCACAAAAACATTCAAGATAATCGCGGACAGAAAATTCAGTATATCAAAACTACTTTTAAAATTTTTGACGATTCGACTACGGCAGGATTCCCTGGTCTGTGGTGGGGACATTACAAAGATGAAATCCCCGTAACGGGTAGATCTGAAGCGATCGCCGAACTAGATTTTAATACTTTTGACAAATGTTACGAAATTAGACTGGTTGCGGTGCGTCTGATGTCGGAATCAGGGTTCAATGCCGTTAGCGATCCCGATTGTTTGCTGATAGATCGTCGTGAGACTCCTCAAGAATTAAATAACCTAGAAGTACCAGTAGCCCAAGCAAAGATTTTACAACAGTGTCCTGCTGACTGGAGCGATATCGGTCGAGAATACAGACAGGCGGTAACAAGCGATCGCTCGTTGGTTTTAGCCTATCAGCCAGATCGATTGGATGCTATGACAGTTTGGCAGCAGCTAGTTGGTATTGCCAAATATTTGAGCCGTACCCAAAAGCAAGTTACAAAATTGCAGATCCAGACCAAACTTGGCTTGAGCGATCGCTCTTTTGATTTAGGTTTACAGGCACTAAAGCAAATAGGATTTGACTATCATTTTCAAGCTAATTGCTATCAGTTTGTTGCAAGGGAAAATAAAATAACTTCTGATTTGCAATCTTGCATCGATTCATTTTTGCTAGCGATCAAAGAAGAGAAATTTCAACAACAATATTTTTATCAAGTTCCGCTATCTACTATCAGCACAAAACTCTTAAATATCAATCTTTAAGCAATATTGTAATTGTCGCTCATTGCGGTATTTACTTATGTCTAATGGTAGTTGTCAACTATAATTGCAACAAGCTATGTTGAGTAACACTTATATTAAAAACCGTTTAAGCTTGCTCAACAATGAATATGATTATATGGACACAATTACTATTACTTGATTCTCCATATATTCCTCATGGACATTGTTATTTGTGGCAAATACCCTTAATTAGTCTGCATGTTGTTTCTGATGCTTTAATTACGATCGCTTGTTATGGTATTTCAGTATTTATAATTTATTTTACTTTTCGGATAGAAAAATCATCTGTTAAAAACATATCTATTCTGTTTAGTGCTTTTATTTTGTACTGTGGCACTACTCATCTTGGGGAAATTTGGACTATCTGGCATCCTAACTATTGGCTTTTCGGCATTCTTAAAGCAGCTACAGCCTTAATTGCTATATATACTGCCTTATCTTTAATTCCTTTGATTTCTCAGGTGTTTGAACTCCCTTCCCCACAGCAGTTAGCAGATTTAAACAGAAAGTTAAGCGAGCAAATTACTGACACAGAAGCTGCCAAACAGGAAATTGCTCAACTCAATCAAAAATTAGAACAACGAGTAGATGAAAAAACTGCTGCTTTAATCCAAACCAATCAAGACTTGCAAGATAGCAATAAATTTAGAGAAAAACTGACCGATTTAACTCCCAACCTGCTTTATATCTTCGACCTGAAGCAAAGTCGTAATGTTTACTGCAATCCTTTTATTACAGACTTATTGGGCTATACTCCTTTTGAGCTACAAAAATTCAAAGATGGAGTGATAGACGAGTTAATTCATCCTGAAGATATACCTCTGCTAAAACGGCATTTTAATAACTGTCTTTTTCTCAAAGAGGATAACTATTTAGAAATAGAATATCGCATTCGAGACACCAATGGAGAATGGCATTGGCTACATGATAAAAATACGATTTTTGCTCGTGATGCTAAAGGTAAACCAGAACAAATTTTAGGAATCGCCCAAGACATTACCCAAACCAAAGAATTAAATCAAAAACTTGAAGAACAAATCTGGGTTTTAGAGAAAACCAATCAATCTAGAATAAAGCTGGCACGAATGAATGAATTTATTCAGGCTTGCCTCAGCTTAACTGAAGCCAAGGAAATTATTGCCGATTTATTACAACCCTTGTTTGCTAATACCAAGGGAGTAGTTTACTTAATCAATAACAGCAAAAATCTCTTTGAGGCGATCGCTCATTGGGGAATTGATAGCGACAGTAGTTTTGAACCCAAAGACTGCTGGGCAATACGACGGGGGAATCCTCATGTATCCTCGCCCCAAAATCCCAAACTGTATTGTTCTCATGCAGAATACGCTAACACTGAAGTTCAATTAAACCATAGTCTCTGCCTCCCGATGATTGCTAAGGGGGAAACTATTGGAATGTTGCATCTACGCTTTGATGATTTAGAAATCGGTCGAGAGAGCAAAAATTTGGCTGAGACTGTTGCCCAGAATCTGGCGATGTCTTTTGCCAATCTGAAACTTCAGGAAGAACTAAGATATCAAAGTCTGCGAGATCCTCTAACTAGTTTATACAATCGTCGTTACCTCCAGGAAACTCTAGTCAAAGAAATCGACCGCGCCAGTCGCAAACAGCAGTTCCTTAGCTTGATGATGCTAGACGTAGACCATTTCAAACGCTTCAATGATGTATACGGTCATAGCGCAGGAGATTTAGTACTAAACCAAGTAGGGGCTTATCTTTTATCTCAAATTCGTCAATACGATGTAGCCTGTCGCTATGGTGGCGAAGAACTGGTGATCCTGATGCCAGATGCTTCTATAGATAACACGATTGTTCGTGCCGAATCGATTAGAACGGGAATCAAAAAGTTACAGCTAAAGCATGAAGGCAAACAACTAGAGCCGATCAGCGTTTCCATTGGGGTTAGCTGTTTTCCCGATGATAGTACTAATCCCGAAGGTTTGATTCGGGCAGCAGATAAAGCTCTATATCAGGCAAAAGAACAAGGCAGAGATTGCGTTATCAGGTGTTGAGTAGATGGGGAGATGGGGAGATAGGGAAGAAGTAAGATGTTTGGGTGTGATAAATTATTGTGCCTACCTACTTAATAATTAACAACAATTTTAACTACGAACTCCGAACTAAAAACTCCGAACTAGAGCGAAGCGACTTTGACGATCAGTTATCGCTATTACGATAAACTTCTTCAGCTACTTTTTTCAAGCGTTTCAATTGAGCCTGCATATCTTTTCTAGTCAAGTTGGCAGCAAAATTATTAAATCCCCAGCTAACCACAGGATTGGGGATCGCAAATTCAAAGCGATTGAGCAAAAAAGTTCCTTCAGGTATGGGATGACATTCCCAGCGATCGCGTCCTTTAAAAAAGCCATCAAACTCCCAGACAACTAAACCAGGTTCTCGTTTGGCAATTCTACTCCTCAAACTTGGCTGTAGCAGAGGAATTTTGATAGTAAAACGGCTCAGACTTCCTACATCAGTACTCCAAGTACCAATTGGCTCACACTTCAACAGGGGATTTAACCAACGGTGCATGAGTTTTAAATCGGTTAGACATTCCTCAGTAATCACTGAACTTGCTTTAATCCGAATGGATTGTTCAAAAACTTGAGACGATGACATAGAACTTTATGAAAAATGTAGATTTTGCCAGGAGGAAGCCGATTTATTGAACTATAAAAGCATAATACTCAAAAATTGCTTTCTAAGGCTTTAAAATAGCGCAGGCACAATTTACCAACGGTCACAGCATATCCGAAGGTGTCCCTGAAGGGATACACTTCGCTATATCCTTTAGGAGGCTCCGTCTTTTTAAGGCGGAGTAATCTGTGACTCACCCAGCTTGGCAGAAAACAGCTTCCTTGATTTTAAATAAATGAAAAATTGTTAAGCTCAATCTAAGCATATAGGCTGAAATAAAGCCCAGATTGTTAACTTTTTAAGTTACCTGGATTTAATTTGGCATAATTATCCCAGAAAAATATATTTCATTAGCGAAAAAAACAAGACATCTCTATTATTTCCCGCTAGTATTTATGACGGAAATGACTAGATGAATTAAGACTAAAGAACATGACACAAATACTTAGTAATATTTCGTCGCTAGATCCTTTGCTATTGGGACAGGCAGGACCAGTAGACGGCTTCTTTCAATCTCAATTGGGAGTCGATCTGGGAGTTTCTGTATTGGGCGTGATCAAAGCAATCCTAATCTTTGTAATAGGTTGGATTATCGCTACCATCATTAAAAGTATTATTAAAAAAGTACTTAATAGCACCGATATAGATAATAAGATTGCTGCTGCTCTTACAGGTCAAAGAGGAGGCGAATCTATTCCCGTCGAAAGCTGGATTGCCAATTTAGTTTTCTGGCTGATCATGCTGTTTGTGATTATAGCTGCTTTAAACGCGCTAGAGCTGCAAGCGGTATCCGCGCCTTTGAATACGTTATTGGACGAGATCGCTGGGTTTATCCCCCGACTGTTGGGAGCAGCTTTCTTGCTGGCTATTGCCTGGTTGGTGGCTACTATCGTCAAGACGATAGTAACCAGAGGATTGGGAGCATTAAATATCGAACAGCGTTTAGGTTTAACTTCTGCTGACACTGGAGATTTTTCCATAACCGATACTTTGGGTAATGCCTTATATTGGTTTATTTTTCTGCTGTTTTTACCAGCAATCTTAAATGCTCTAGAGCTAAACGGAACTCTCCAGCCCATTCAAGGGATGCTCGATGAAATCTTGGCACTGTTGCCAAATATTTTGGGAGCAATTATCATCGCTGCTGTATTTTGGTTTGTTGCCAATATTGTCAAGCGGATAGTCAGTAATCTGTTGTCTGCCACTGGTGTAGATAACATCGGACGTAAATTTGGACTGGGACGCACAGCAGGAAGCCAATCTTTGTCTTCGATCATTGGCACAATAGTTTTTGTCCTGATCTTGATTCCAGGCATAATTTCTGCTTTAGAACAGCTACAAATTGCAGCCATATCAGACCCAGCTACTGATATGCTCAATCAGGTTTTGGATTTTGTTCCCAAGCTATTTGCAGCAGGCGTAGTTTTGGCTCTATTTTATGTTGCAGGAAAATTTGTTTCAGAATTCGTCAGCAATATTCTGGCTAACATTGGTTTTAATAACTTGGGTCAATGGTTGGGTCTTTCATCCACTACCACTGGTACAGATGTTCCTCCTCCTGGAGCGCAACCACTAGATCAACCGATTGAACTAGGAGTGGGCAGCGAACAACCTACCAAAATTCAGACTGAACCTACGGTAAGCTCTAAATCTCCTTCAGAGTTAGTGGGGTTGATCTGCTGGATAGCAATTATGCTGGTGGCTGCTTTAACCGCAGTGGATATTTTAAGAATTCCCGCTCTAACTGATGTCTTCCGCGTCATTTTAGCGATCGCTGGTCAGGTTCTAATTGGGGTATTAGTTTTTGCGATTGGTTTATATTTAGCCAATTTAGCTTTCAACCTTATTCTCAGTTCGGGGACGACTCAATCTCGCTTGTTAGCACAGTCTGCTCGGATTGCGATTATCACCCTAGTCGGTGCAATGGCTCTCAACCGTATGGGTATTGCCCCTAATATTGTCAATTTAGCCTTTGGTTTAATTCTAGGCGGAATTGCGGTAGCGATCGCCCTGGCTTTTGGTTTGGGTGGTCGAGAAGTCGCCAGAGAAGAACTAAGGTCTTGGGTTGGTTCTTTTAAAGGGAAATAACCCTCTAAACTAATCTTCGTTAATCAAATTACTCCTGGTATTAAAAAATACTGGGAGTTTTTTTGTGGCGATTAACTGGCAAGATTTTTGACTCTTTACTATATTTTTCCTCTTTTATCGGTTATTCTTTGTCTGAGACATTTATTTCTTGATTTCATCAGCGAGTATTAACAAACATACCTCGCTTTTGGATAAGCTAGATAAATATATCTAGCTTAGTGGGTGGCAAAGAGAGGAATCGATTGAGCAAGCACATAACCCTGATAGACCGATTACAACAACAAGCGCGTAAACAATCCCAAAAGAGGGCGTTTACCTTTTTAGCCGATAGTGAAACTGAAATTGATAGTCTGACCTATCAACAACTCGATCGAAGAGCCAGGGCGATCGCCGTCGTATTACAAAATCATCAGGCAACAGGACAAAGGGCATTACTGCTCTATCAGCCAGGATTAGATTTTATTACTGCTTTTTTAGGTTGTTTATACGCTGGAGTTGTAGCTGTTCCAGTCTATCCACCCCGCGCTAATCGTTCGATTGAACGTTTGAGAGCGATCGTTGCCGATGCGGGGGCAAATTTTGCCTTGACGACCGAATTAATCAGCGAGCAAGTTGCAAGTAAGTTTGCCGAGGGCAATACTGCCGAGATTAAATTTATCGCTACCGATACTTTTGAACTAAATCTAGCTGATGCTTGGCAACATCCAGCGATTACTACAGATAGCCTGGCATTTTTACAATACACCAGTGGTTCGACGGGCAAGCCCAAGGGAGTAATGGTTAGCCACGGAAATTTAATGGCTAACTCCGCTACCATTAAACATTGTTTTGGGAACCAGCCACATCATACTTTTCTATCTTGGCTACCTCCATATCACGATATGGGACTAATTGGCTCGATTGTTCAACCGATCTACGTAGGCTTATCGGTTTACATGATGGCTCCTGTGACCTTTCTACAGCGTCCCTATCGCTGGCTACAGGCAATTTCTCGCTACAGAACCGTGGTCAATGGAGGTCCAAACTTTGCCTACGATCTTTGCCTAGAAAATATCACCGCAGAACAAAAGTCCCAGCTCGATTTAAGCTGCTGGGAACTAGCCGTCTCTGGAGCAGAGCCAGTCAGAGCAGAAACCATCGAGCGTTTTAGTGAATATTTTCGTGAATGCGGTTTCCGTCGTCGGGCTTTCTATCCCTGCTATGGCATGGCAGAATCTACGCTGATGATTACAGGAGTAGATCGATTTAGCGAGCCGATTACCGCTTGTTTTGACAGCAAAGAGTTGGCAGAAAATCGCGCCGTTGCTCCGAGTAACGAAGGGAATAAAATTACCCTGGTTAGTAGCGGTCGCAATGCTCCTGGACAAAGCCTGGTTATTGCCGATCCTCAAACTCTAGCTCAATGTTCGGATGGAGAAATCGGCGAAATTTGGGTAAAAAGCCCCAGTGTAGCCCAGGGATATTGGGGTCGTCCCAAACTAACTACCGCTAGCTTTGATGCTGTGTTAGCCGATACACAAGAAGCAGGATGGTTACGTACGGGAGATCTGGGCTTTTTACAGGCTGGTGAATTATTTGTTACGGGACGCTTAAAAGATCTAATTATTATCAGGGGACGTAATTATTATCCCCAAGACATCGAGCTGACGGTAGATTTTGCTCATGAAGCAATCAGGGTGGGAAATACCGCTGCGTTTGCTGTAGAAGCTTCTGGAGCAGAAAAACTGGTTGTTACTACCGAAATTAAGCGGACATATTTGCGTAAGCTCAAGGTAGAGGAAGTTACGAAAGCGATTAAGCGCGCAGTAGCTCAAAATCATGAGCTGCAAATCCACGCCATAGTTCTATTAAAAACAGGCAGCATTCCTAAAACCTCTAGCGGTAAAATTCAGCGTCACGCGTGTAAAGCAGGATATTTAGATGGCAGTTTGATTAGGGTTGGAGAATATGTTCAATCCGTAGGAGCAAATGGTTATTCCCCTGGGCAGAAGCCAGCAACAATCTCAAAGGTAGCTCTGGTAGAGAATAAGATCTTAACTGATGCAGAATTTGAACAAGTCAAGCTCCAAAATTGGCTAGTAGAAAATTTGGCGCAGCGTTTGGGTATACCAGCCTCAGAAATAGACATCAACGAACCCTTTGCCAGTTTTGGCTTAAATTCAGTAGCTGCTGTTAGTCTATCTGCGGATCTAGAAGACTGGCTGGAGAGCAAACTATCTCCTACTGTTGTTTACGATTACCCCAACATTAGGGAACTTTCAGCCTATCTATGTCAATCAAGCATCAATCACCAACCATCAACCAAGCTAGATCGACCATCAAACATCAACCATCAACAGTCGGATATTGCCATTATCGGTATGGGATGTCGTTTTCCTGATGCCAACAACCCCGATAAATTTTGGCAGCTATTGCAGGAAGGCAGGGACGCAATTACTCAAAGCGATCGCTGGTCGGAGTCAAGCTGGGGTGGCTTTATTGACGGGGTAGACCAGTTCGATTCGCAGTTTTTTGGGATTACCCCCCGCGAAGCTCAATATATCGATCCGCAGCAGAGAATCTTATTAGAGGTTAGCTGGTCGGCTTTGGAAAACGCAGCGATCGCTAATACCGAGTTGGCTGGTAGTAATACTGGTGTATTTATCGGCATTAGCAGTAGTGATTATTCTCAGTTAAGGCTGCACTATGGCATGGATGTCGATGCCTACGTAGGCACGGGAAATGCCCATAGTATTGCTGCTAATCGTATTTCCTATCTGTTAGACCTAAAGGGACCTTCCCTGGCGGTAGATACCGCTTGTTCTTCCTCTCTGGTGGCAGTACACCTAGCTAGTCAAAGTCTCAGAACAGGAGAATGTGACCAGGCGATCGCTGGAGGGGTGAATCTAATTTTGTCCCCCGAACTAACCCAAACTTTTGACCTCGCGGGAATGATGGCTAAAGATGGTCGTTGCAAGACCTTTGATGCTGCTGCTGATGGTTATGTGCGCGGTGAAGGCTGTGGAGTGGTGATTCTCAAACGTTTGGCAGATGCTCGGCGGGATGGTGACTGCATTTTGGCAGTAATCAAGGGATCGGCAATCGCTCAAGATGGACGTAGCAATGGGTTGACTGCCCCCAGCGGATTGGCACAACAGGCGGTAATCCGTCAGGCTTTGGCTAATGCTCAGGTTACTCCTTCAGAACTTAGCTTTATTGAATCCCACGGTACGGGAACATCTCTAGGAGATCCGATTGAGGTCAATTCCCTCCAGGCAGTTTTGGGTCAAAGGGAGGAAGTTTGCTATTTAGGTTCCCTCAAAACCAATATCGGACATTTGGAAGCAGCAGCAGGAATTGCTGGACTAATTAAAACCGTACTTTGCCTCCAGCACCAGGCTATTCCCCCAAATTTACACTTTAAACAGTTAAATCCTCTGATCGATCTATCGCAGACAAAGATTGCAATTCCTCAACAGCTACAGCCTTGGCAGAGTTCGCAACAACCGAGATATGCTGGAGTCAGCTCTTTTGGGTTTGGTGGTACCAATGCTCATGTAATTATCAAAGATGGGGAAGCTGACAAACCGACAGAGGAGAACCACGATTTATCCGAACGTCCCTGGCACTTGTTAACTCTATCGGCAAAAAGCGAAGCTGCACTAACCGATCTAGTAGTAAGCTATCAAAATTATCTGGCAGGTGACCCAGCAGTTAGCCTCAAGGATATTTGCCATACCAGCAATACTGGTAGAACTCATTTTAATCTTCGTTTAGCGATCGCTGCGGAAACAACAGCTCAACTTTGCACCAGGCTAGCTGAATTTGTTGCAGGAAAAAGTTCTCCTGGCATTATTTATCGTGAGAGTGAGAGCAAGAGCAAACATCGAATTACTTTTCTGTTTACGGGACAGGGTTCGCAGTATGTCAACATGGGTTATCAACTATATCAAACCCAAGCCGTTTTTCGACGAGCGATCGAGCAGTGTGCCGAAATTCTTCAGCCTTACCTAGATCGCCCTTTGGTTGAAGTTTTATATCCCGATCCCTCCTTGGCTGACAGTTCCTTGCTGCACCAGACTGCATACACTCAGCCAGCAATTTTTGCTGTGGAGTACGCTTTAGCTCAGATGTGGCTTGATTGGGGGATTAAACCAGCAGCTTTGATTGGACATAGCGTTGGCGAATATGTCGCAGCTACGGTGGCAGGAGTGTTTAGTTTAGCCGATGGTCTAAAACTAGTTGCTACCAGAGGAAAACTGATGCAGAGTTTGACCCAGGAAGGGGAAATGTATGCCGTTTTTGCTCAGGAAGCGACTGTCAGATCGTTAATCGAACCCTTTGGCGAGGCAGTGGCGATCGCAGCTATCAATAGTCCTCAAAGCCTGGTAATCTCTGGTATGACAGAAATAGTACGGGAAGTAATTAGTAAATTTGATGTTCAAGGGATCAAAAGCAAACAATTAGAGGTTTCTCATGCTTTTCACTCGCCGTTGATGAATCCGATGTTGCCCGAATTCAAGACCGTTGCGGAGTCGATTAGCTATCATCAGCCTCAAATCAAATTGATTTCTAACGTTACAGGACAAACAGCAACGGAGCAAATTGCTACTGCTAACTACTGGGTAAATCACGTGGTTGCTCCCGTACGTTTTGCTGACGGTATGAAAACCCTCCAACAAGAATCTCAGATCTTTTTAGAAATTGGCTCAAAACCAATTTTAATTGGCATGGGACGTGCTTCAGCACACGAGCATCAACCTAATAGCTGTTGGTTGCCAAGTTTACGACCCAAAAAATTAGATTGGCAACAAGTTTTACAAAGTTTAGGGTCTTTGTATGCCAGAGGGATAACTATTGACTGGCACAGGGTCGAACGGGGTGGTCACAAAGTTGCTTTGCCTACCTATCCTTTCCAGAGACAAAGTTATTGGTTAAATGCCTCCAAGAGCGATAGTCAAGTCAAACCGCCTGCACTATCTAGCAGTAAAGGGCAGCCTGAGTTTTATCGCGTAGAGTGGCAGTTAAATACCACTAAATTAGAGCCAATCCAGCCACATGACAAACCCTGGGTAATCTTGAGCGATCGCTACGGCTTAGGCAAACAGCTAGCAGCCAAGTTAGAACAACAGCAGCAACACTGTATTGTTAAGGACGATTGCACTTTTGAGGTTGACAATTTAACTCAGATCTTTGCCCAGCAGGGAGAAATACAGGGAATTATTTATCTAACGGGTTTAGATAATCCAGCGGAACTGACGATTGCAGGAATCAAGCACTATCAGCAACAACACTGTACTAATGTCTTAAATTTAATCCAGGCATTGGGTCACGATTCCCTGACTACATCAATTTGGCTAGCTACGAGAGGAAATCAGGAAATTGAAAACGACGAACTTGATGTCAGTGCGGTTGCTTCTAGCTGTCTGTGGGGATTGGCTAGCGCGATCGCGATCGAACATCCTGAATATTGGGGTGGGATTGTCGATCTGGCAGTTGAGCCTGAAGATGATGAAGCAGAGCGTTTAGCTGCAATAATCAACCATCGCAGCTTGGAAGATCGGTTGGTTTTACGCCATAGCAAAGTTTATGTTCCCCGTCTGCAAGCGACGAAAGTTAACTCAGTCAAAGCCCTAGAAATTGCTCCAGAAAGCTCTTATCTGATCACGGGGGGATGGGGTTCATTAGGTTTAAAAACCGCTCGATGGTTGGTAAGCCTTGGGGCAAAGAACCTGATTTTGACGGGCAGAAGTCAACCCAGCGCAGCTTCGCGTCAAACAATCAGCGAATTGTCGGCAACTGGGGTAAAAGTTAAGCTGATTCAGGGTGATGTTGCCAACCCCGACGACGTTAGGCAGATGTTCGATCCCTCAATCAAGGGGGTAATTCACACTGCTGGGGTATTAGATGATGGTTTGTTGCGAGGACAAACTTGGCAAAGGTTTGAGGGGGTAATTTCTCCCAAAGTTACGGGAGCTTGGAATTTACATTACTTAACCCAAGAGCTTCACCTCGACTTTTTTGTCTTGTTTTCCTCCGTGGCTTCGTTGATTGGTTCACCAGGACAAAGTAACTATGCTGTTGCTAATACGGGATTAGATGCGATCGCCCGTTATCGCCGTAGCCAAAATCTACCCGCTTTGAGCATCAATTGGGGAGCGTGGGGCGAGAGCGGAATGGCAGTAGAGCAAGGATTCAAATCCAAAGGGATCGATTTAATTGACCCCCAGATGGGATTGACTGCCCTAGAACAACTGTTAACTACCGAGCTAACCCAGGTAGGGGTGATGATTGCTGACTGGCAGCAGTTAAGCCAATATCCCTATCTGCAAGCTAATTATTTTGCTGAGTTGGTCGAACCCTCAGAAGATAGTAATCGTCGTTCCAAAAACCAGATCTTTCAAGAGTTACTTGCTACTCCAACGGCAAGAAAAGAATATCTAGTGACATATCTGCAACAGGCGATCGCCAAAATTCTGCAAATCGAGCCAGACAATCTTGCAGTCAATGACAGCCTGCTAGAGCTGGGCATGGATTCGTTAATGGTGATGGAAGCAATCAACCAGTTGAAAAACGATCTCCAGTTGATTCTTTATCCCAGAGAATTTTACGAACACCCTCAAATAAACAGCTTGGCAAAATATTTAGCAGCGGAATTCAACAAAGCTCACGATGTAGTTAGGACTCGCCCTAAAACAAATCGAACCCAATTCAAACCAGTCAAGGATAAATTGCCTCCTGCTGCCTTTATTCTCTCTAGTCCTCGTTCGGGTTCGACTCTGCTGAGGGTAATGTTGGCAGGACATCCTGGTTTATCTTCTCCTCCAGAATTGCACCTGCTGCCTTTTGAGACTATGGCAGAGCGTAAACGGGAACTGGGGGTTTCCCAACTGGGAGAAGGGCTAAAAAAAGCTTTGATGGCACTCAAGGGAATTAATGCCAAGGAAAGCCAGAAGCTAGTGGAGAGTCTGATCGCCGAAGATCTTTCCGTTGCTCAGGTTTACCAACTGCTGCAACAGCTAGCGGGCGATCGCCTGCTGGTTGATAAATCCCCAACCTACGCCAGCAATAGGGAAACCCTAGCTAAAGCGGAAACTATGTTTAGCAATGCTAAATATATCCACTTAGTGCGCCATCCTTATGCTGTGATTGAATCTTTTGCGCGCATGCGGATGGATAAGCTAATTGGTTCGGGGGAATCCAATCCCTATCAGTTAGCAGAGCTAATTTGGCGCGACAGCAACCAGAATATCCTGGATTTTGCTCAGTCAATCGACCCCGAACGTTATCAGCTGGTGTATTACGAAGATTTGGTCAGTAAACCTCAAGCAGTTATGACCCAGATCTGTGAGTTTCTGGAGATTCCCTTTGATGAGGCGGTATTAACTCCCTATCAGGGCGATCGCATGACCGATGGTGTCAATAACCAGGCAATGTCTTTGGGCGACCCTAATTTCCTCAATCATCAAAAGATCGATGCCCAGCTAGCATCAGCCTGGAGAGCAATTGAACTCCCTACTCGACTTGGCACCTACACGCAACAGCTTGCCCGCCAGCTGAAGTACAAACTTCCCCAAGAATCTACGGCTGAGGTGGCATTACCGATGCAGGAAACCTTAATCAACATCAGAGGATTGAAAATTTGCCTCTGTACCTGGGGACCAGAAGAAGGACCGCTAGTACTCTGTCTCCACGGTATCCTCGAACAGGGCGCAGCCTGGTCGGAAGTAGCAATACGTCTGGCGCAAAAAGGCTATCGGGTAATTGCCCCAGACTTACGAGGACATGGTAGAAGCGATCGCGTAGGCAAGGGCGGTTCTTACAATCTAATTGACTTTTTGGGCGATATCGACGCGATTGTTGAGAACCTAGCAGGAAAAGCCTTTATCTTAGTAGGTCATTCCTTAGGGTCGGTCTTGGGAGCAGTTTTTGCTACTATTAGACCCCAAAGAATCAAAAATATCGTTTTAGTAGAGACGATTTTGCCTACTGCCAGCGAAGAAGAAGACCCAACAACCAGCTTGACCAACCAGCTTGACTATATGGCTGCTCCCCCCGAACACCCAGTATTCCCTAGTGTGGAGGCAGCAGCAGAACGCCTGCGCAAAGCTACTCCCGCTCTTTCTCTCTCTTTAGCAATGTTGTTAGCAGAAAGGATTACCGAACCCTGTGAAGGTGGAGTGAGATGGCGTTGGGAACCTCTGTTACGGACTAGGGCTGGTATTAGCTTAAATGGGATCGGGCGATCGCGCTATCTAAATCTGCTCAAGAAAATTAAAGTGCCAATTACTCTAGTTTATGGGGACAAGAGCAACTTCAATCGGCTTGAAGACCTCAACAAACAACAGGAAGCTATGCCCAATGCCACCAAGGTAGTAGTTTCTGGCGGTCATAATTTACCTTTAGAAGCTCCTTCCGCGTTGGCAAAAATTATTAGTAGTGCGGTAGCCTTGACTAACAAACTAATCCCTTAAAACTGATAATTGTCATTTAAGGTAAAGATCGTGTAAGGGCGTGTTGCGATACGCCTCTACTGATGTTTAGATTAAATTCGCCGTGACAACAATATTTTTACCCAATATTCAAGACACTCATCACCTGGGGTATTTGCTTGGTAAACATCTTGCTCCAGGTAGTACGCTACTTCTTAAAGGCGATCTGGGTGCGGGAAAAACCACTTTGGTTCAGGGAATTGGTCGAGGACTCGACATTGATGAACCGATAGTCAGTCCTACCTTTACTCTGATTAACGAATATTTGTCTGGTCGTCTGCCCCTATATCACCTGGATCTCTACCGCCTAGAACCGAGTCAGGTTGATGCTCTTTACCCCGAAATATATTGGGAAGGTATTGAGGTGGCTCCTGGAATTACGGCGATCGAATGGTCACAACGTCTTCCTGTTCAGCCTCCAAGCTATTTAGAAATTGAGTTAGCTGTTCTTTCTCAGGGAAGACAAGCCTGCTTAAAGATGCAGGGAAAAGATAGCTATAATCTAAAGTTTATCTATAGTTTTCCTGAGGCTACTTAATCAGAGTGAACTATGAAATATATTAAAAAGGATAAGAAACTTAATCTAGTTTGCTTATCCTTAATAAATCTTAATAAATATCTAATGCTAATTATTTCAATAAAACTTTAGCCTCAATCAATGCCTAATTGATTGCCACGCTTGTATTGCATATAAGCTGCGAAAAACAGTCCAGCCAGAGTAATGAAAATCAAACCTAGCACAATCCCCAAAAGTAGTGGTTCTATCACCGTCTATCTCCTTAAAACAAATTATTTAACTAAGATATATCCTACGCTAATTTCACTATGGCTGTCATTAAGTCTGAGATAATCCTCAGAAATACTCAGCCTGCCATCCTCGAATGGGGAGACGAATCGAAATGGCAGGGTCATCTGTAATTTTGAAGAGGCAACGACGTAGCATATGCCTTGCATAGTTCGTTAATGAACTTTAAGCTATTTTATAAATCATAATAAATATAGGTAAACATTAATATTTTTTTTAATCGAACGTGGATAACCAGTTAGTCCAATCTCAAGCTTGGCTAAACCGCCTTATATTAACTTTCATGGCTATAATGCTTATTATTGGTCTTGGCATTCTGGGTATCTATTGGCAAAATGTTTCAGACCCTTATGCTCGTGAAGTATTGTCTTTAGAAGGAAATTCTCAAAAGGGGCTAGCTATTTTTCAAATAAATTGCGCGGGATGTCATAATTTACAAGCAGACAGGAATGTTGGTCCAAGATTAGAGAATGTTTCCAGGCGAAAATCCCAGCGGGATATCATCTACCAAGTTACCAGCGGTAAAACTCCGCCAATGCCGAAATTTCAGCCAAGCGAACAAGAAATGGCAGATTTGCTTAAGTATTTGAGCCAGCTGTGAACTCTCATGCCGTAAACGGATACAAGCTTCCCACCCATTAGAGATCATTGCCTCAACTATCAGTCAATCTAGATAGCTATACAAACTATACAAATTGAGATTAGGAAGTAGGAAGCGAGCGATATTTCCCGTTACTCCCTGAGCTTCCTATTAGTCTGAACCTACAAGCATAGTGCTATCAACTAAGATATTGAAAGCTAAAATCTTTCTACGCTACCGAGAAAGACTGGCTCTACTCGAATAGCCAAAACACTTTTGGGTCGCAGTACCATGTACTCTCCCTGAATATTCTTAATTGGCACGTTGATAAAATTTTCTGAATCAGACTTGGACATTAATTCACTGCTATACCATTTTTGAAATTCTTGAACAGTGCTAAATCTTACCTCTTCTCTGTGTCCGCCAGAAATTAAGAGGTGAACTACATACTCGTCGGGCTTTCTAGGCATGAAAAATGGTTGAGAACTACAAGATCTATAGTTCCCATAAAATATGATAGAAACGCCATTGCTTCACTATTATCTGATTCAGACTAGGGGAATTGGTTAACCGAGCAAGCTTGAGTCAAGAAGGAGAGTTATTTTTAAAAAGATATAGAATAGAGCGATCGCCACCAAAGTGCCTCGTTACCAACGGTAAATAATCTCGTCTAAATAAAGTTAGATTTTGAACTCAGCTGGTAAGTTAGCTGCTCGGCAGCAGCACTAATCTTCAGGCTCGATAGTCTTACTAGGAGAAGCATCATAGAGTGCATCTAAGCGCGAACGAGCATCATCCACATTTACCGATCGCATCACGAGTAATGGCTCTTCGATTACTTTACCCTGCTCGTCTAACAGTTCGGGATGAACTTCTCTTTCTCGACGAGACTGATTGGTTGAACCGTTGTATTTTGGTGGATAGAACTTTTGAGTTTCCGCACTCAAAGTAACCAAACTACGAATCAGATTGGTTACAGCCAAAAGAGCAATAGCTGTAAATACTAGAATGTAAAGTAGATGTAACATATATTTTTCCTCATAAACCCATTAAATAAAAATTAAATCGCTGATACGAAAAGATGAGTTTTTTTACTATTGTTTAAGATTTTGGTTTGTCCGAGCTTGCTGTTTAGTTTCTCGCCACTTTTGAGCTACGTTCCAGCACTCAGCCACGAGTTGATGCCAGGGAAGTAAGATTTTAGAATCAATTCCTGCTGCGCCACCTGTAGCCCGAAATAGGGTTTGTGCTGCCTGCACTTCTTGCTGACTCTTAACAATTCTCTCTAATAATTGAGCCTGTTCTTGAGCAGACAAAAAGGAGATTCGTTCTGATTCGAGTAAAGAGCGCGATCGCCCAAACCAATATTGAAAATCTTCTAATAAAGGCTCTAAAACAGTTTTTAATAACTCCAGTTCAGTAGGTTGTTCGATCGACATTGACCTTAATTGTTTTTAAATTAGCTTACTATCTCAATATTTATCTTAGCGGTTTTTACAAAAATTAATATACTTTTTTATTTTAGATATATCTCTGAGCAAGACTTGTTTCAAAGCGACTTACGCTCTGATCTACCGATCCCGATCTAGAATATAACGATATTACTTGTGTTTTTTATAACAGCCAATGTCCGAAGCAGAACTAGAACAACAACCAATCAAACTACTCCGCACTAGCGAATCCGAATCATTACAAAAAATTCGCCACACCGCATCTCACGTCATGGCAATGGCGGTGCAAAAGCTGTTTCCTAAAGCACAGGTAACTATTGGACCTTGGACAGAAAACGGTTTTTATTATGATTTCGATCATCCCGAATCCTTTACCGAAAAGGATTTAAAGAAAGTCCGTAAGGAAATGATTAAGATTATCAATCGTAAGCTGCCCGTAGTTCGGGAAGAAGTAAGCCGAGAAGAAGCGAAAAACCGCATTGAAGCCTTAGGCGAACCCTACAAGCTAGAAATCTTAGACAGTATTGAAGAGCCGATTACCATCTATCACTTAGGGGAACAGTGGTGGGATCTCTGTGCAGGACCTCATTTGGCAAACACCGCCGAGATCGATCCCAAAGCGATCGCCCTAGAGAGCGTAGCGGGTGCATACTGGCGGGGAGACGAAACCAAAGCCCAGCTACAGCGCATTTACGGTACGGCTTGGGAAACTCCCGAACAGCTAGAGGAATACCAACGGCGTAAAGCAGAGGCTTTAAAGCGCGACCATCGTAAACTTGGTAAAGAACTGGGGCTATTTATCTTTGCCGATCCCGTAGGACCTGGTTTGCCCCTGTGGACTCCCAAAGGAACAATCTTGCGATCGCAACTAGAAGACTATCTCAAGCAGGAACAAATCAAGCGGGGTTATCTTCCCGTAGTTACTCCCCACATTGGCAAGGTAGATTTATTTAAAACATCTGGTCATTGGCAAAAATATCAAGAAGATATGTTCCCCATGATGGCAGAAGATGAAGCATCAGCCGAAGCAGAACAGGGTTTTGTTCTCAAGCCGATGAACTGCCCCTTTCACATCCAGATTTATCAAAGTGAATTACGTTCCTATAAAGAGTTGCCCATACGCTATGCTGAGTTTGGCACGGTGTATCGTTACGAGCAGTCTGGGGAATTGGGCGGATTAACACGAGTTAGAGGTTTTACCGTAGATGATTCTCATTTGTTTGTCACTCCCGAACAGTTAGACGATGAGTTTTTAAAAGTAGTCGATTTAATTCTGTCTGTCTTCAAAAGTTTGCAGCTAACTAACTTCAAAGCTCGTCTCAGCTTCCGCGATCCAGAATCAGATAAATATATCGGTTCGGATGAAGCCTGGAACAAAGCAGAAAATGCGATTCGTCGGGCGGTAGAAAAGATGGAGATGAATCATTTTGAAGGTATTGGTGAGGCCGCTTTTTATGGACCAAAGCTCGACTTTATCTTTGAGGATGTTTTAGGTAGAGAATGGCAGTTAGGCACAGTACAGGTAGACTATAATTTGCCCGAACGCTTCGGACTAGAATATGTTGCAGAAGATGGTTCGCGTCAGCGTCCGATTATGATTCACCGCGCTCCATTTGGCTCTTTAGAAAGGCTGATCGGAATTTTAATTGAAGAGTATGCGGGAGATTTTCCCCTGTGGCTAGCCCCCGTACAGGTGCGCCTATTGCCCGTTAGAGATGCTCATTTTGATTACGTCAAAGAAGTAGCAGCGAAAATGCAGGCAGCAGGAATTCGCGCCGAAGCCGATACTAGTGGCGAACGTTTGGGCAAGATGATTCGCAACGCCGAAAAGCAGAAAATTCCCGTGATGTCGGTAGTGGGCGACAAAGAGGTAGCAGACAACACTTTGAGTATTCGTACTCGTGCTTCTGGAGAGTTAGGGGCGATCGCTGTAACCGAAGTCATCTCTAAATTAACTACAGCCATAGCCGAACACACAATTTTTTAGGTTTTATATTTTAGGTTTTATACTAGATCGAACTGGTAAAGTAGCAGCCTAGAAAACGTTCGCCAAAAATCTAAGCACTATAATTAGAGATGCTGGGACAAACTTGGAAGTCTCAGTTATGAAAGACTGCGTCCAAGAATTTATCCTCATGTTTCCTCGTAGCTTATAGCGAGCTGAAGCTAAAAATTATTCTAACCACAACCCAGGTTACATAAAAAACAGTTAGCAGCCCTATAAGTCTATTAGCACATCGAAATTTCATAGAATTAAAAACCGCCATATCTAATTTTATTGGAATATTTCGCTATCTTAGAAGTACTCAACCGATTTACATACGTCAATGTTATACAGTCGTGGATTGGTAAAACAATTAGTTGCCACAGCCAATTATTGGTTTAAAAGATCGGGCAAGATCCTAACTTATAGTTTGCTAGGGCTAGGGTTGAGTATCATGAGCGTTAATGCAGAAGACAACATTCTGGTAATTCATTCTTATGATTCAGAATCATCACAGGCAGAACAAAGACAAGAAGCAATAGAACAAGGATTTGCTGAAATAAAAAGTGACAACAGAGTATTTCATGAATTTCTCAATAGCCGACTTGATTTGCAGCCAGCAGAAAAACAGGAATTTGTTGACTATATCAACCAAAAATATCAGCGTGTTCCCATCGATCTATTGATGGTTATTGACGACCCTAGCTTAGAGTTCATACTACACAAACAAGAAGTGTTGTTTCCCGATGTTCCTGTAGTGTTTTTAGGGATCAACAATCTAAGTCAGGAATTACTCGATACTCCTTGGCTGACTGGGGTATTAGAAAATTATTCTGTGGGAGAAACTGTTCTCGAAGCCACCAGACAGATGTGGACAGATACCATCATAATTATCAACGATACTACCGAAACGGGAAAGGCTAATTTAGAAGAAATCGAAGAACTCAAGCGGATTTATCAACCTTTGCAAATTGAAGTTGTCAACGATTTGTCTGTTGAAGACATTGACCAACGCTTGGGTAAATATCCTGACAATGTGCCAATCTTAATCTTGGGACAGTTACGCCAGAATGATTTAGAACAAACCTTGGTCGATCCCAGCCAAGATGCTCAGATGTTACGAAAGCAAATTCCTAACCCTATTTATACCGAAAATGCTATTCGTTTGGGCAAAGGCGTAGTAGGCGGAAAGGTTTTCGATGCCGACTATCATGTCAGACAAGCGGTGGAGCTAGCTCAAAAAATCTTGCAGGGAGCAGAACCAGACGAAGTAGGTCCAGTTATGACGGGAAAAAATCGCTGGATTTTTGATTATCGACAACTACTAAAGCATGATATTCAGCTCGATCTCTTACCAGACGACAGCGAATTGTTTTTCATCGAGCCACCTTGGTACATCAAATATAGAACAGCAGTTTTAATCATTCTCCTGATCTTGCTGTCGAGCATTTTAACCATTGTGTTGCTGCTCGAAAAAGCTAGAAGGCGTGCCATAGCTAACAAGATTTTGCAAGAGAATGAGCAGAGATACAAAGATTTAGCTCAGGCGGGAGCAAATGTTTTTTGGGAGCTAGATGAACAGCTAAGATATTCTTATATATCTGGTGATGTTAAAGATTTGTGCGATCTCAAACCTGAGCAAATATTAGGCGAATACCCTCTAGATCTACATCAAAATGACTCCAGATTAGATATTGACTGGGAACTATTTAAACATATTACCCAAGAAAGATATCCCTTTAAGAACTTTACCTTTAGTCTACGAGACGAAACCAAAGGAATCAGAATTTTTAAAATCAACGGTAATCCTCTATTTGATCGCCAGAATAATTTTTTGGGTTATCGCGGAGTAAAACAAGAAATTACTGCCGAACAAAACCTTTACCAAAAAATAGCCTATCAGGCAACCTATGACGATCTAACAGGTTTGCTAAATCGCCGTGAATTCAACGAAAAACTGAGATATTCCCTACAAAAGGCACAGAAATATCAAACTGAATCAGTTCTTTGTTACCTAGACCTCGATCGCTTTAAAATTGTTAACGACATGGCGGGGCATATCGTAGGCGATCGCCTATTATCGGAACTGGCGCAGCTTTTAAAGGGCATGGTTCGCAAGGAAGATACTCTAGGCAGACTGGGGGGAGATGAGTTTGGTTTGTTGCTAGAAGGATGTTCAATTATTCAAGCCGAACAGCTTTGCGAACAATTGATTACCGCGATCAAAAACTATCGTCTGAAGTGGAAAACCGTCGAGTTTGACGTAGGAGTCAGTATTGGCATTGTCGGCATCTCAAATAAGTCTACTAATGCAGCAGAACTACTAAGTCGCGCCGATCTCGCCTGCTATCAGGCAAAAAATTTGGGCAGAGGTCGAGTTTATATCGTCGAAAATAATCACCAAGAGCTAAATCTACAGCAGGCTCAAATGGGACATATTGCTAATGTGTCTCAGGCAATTAAAGAAAATCGCTTTTATCTAGTTAAACAGCTCATCAAACCAATAGTTGATGACTGTAAGCAACGGATGCACTATGAAGTACTGTTACGTCTTAAAGACCGTTCGGGTAACTTAATTTTACCTGAAGAATTTATTCCCGTAGCAGAACGCTATGGTGTAATTACCATAGTCGATCGCTGGGTTTTAAAAGCTACTTTAAACTCTTATGCGCAACATTTTGCTACCGAACAGGCTTTAGTATCGATTAATTTGTCTGGTGCTAGTATTAACGATGAAAGATTTACTAATTTTGCCATTGATTTAATTGAAAAGTCACAAGTTCCTGGGGACTGCCTCTGTTTTGAAATTACTGAAACTGCTGCCATTACGCAACTGACTCATGCTCAAAAATTTATCTCGGCAATGAAAGATTTAGGAGTTAAATTTGCTCTAGACGATTTTGGTAGTGGACTCTCTTCTTTTTCCTATCTGAAGCATCTACCCATCGACTATTTAAAAATTGATGGTAGCCTGGTTAGAGCTATTCCCGATGAAGAATACGACCGCGCAGTCGTGAACTCAATTAACGAGGTGGCTCATTTGATGGGCATCAAAACCATCGCCGAATTTGTAGAAAACGATCAAATATTAGAACATCTAGGCAAAATTAGTATCGATTACGCCCAAGGTTACATTACAGGTGAACCAGTGGCGATCGCATCTTGAGTTCGGAGTCCTAAAGGATATATGTTTACGGTATCCCGTAGGGACCGCTTCGCACTTGTCCTCGAATGGGGATATTCGGAGTTCGGAGTTAGTAGTTAGTAGGTGGTTAATTCGCCTTAACTTCCCTATCTCCCTATCACCCTATCTCCCCATCACCCCATCAAATGCGATCGCGCAACAAATTTTCTGAGTCAACTAAAGATTAAATCTTTTCTAGATAAGCCCGCCAATTCTTCAACGCTGCTGGAGCGGAATTCGCATCCTTTTGCAACAAAACCACCCCCTCATCAAATCCAATAATGCCATAATCACCTTCCTCAAAAGCTTGAGTCATTAATTGGGCGAGTACTCTGATACTGTCGCGGTAGGCAGTAAAAATAGCCTGATAGCGTTCGAGATGCCACAGATCGGCAATCGCATAGTCCACCTGATGAACTTCTTGGCGATCATTTTTAACCGTAAAACCTGGTAAACGAATCACTTCTCGTCTGCTAGAAAGATGGGGAATAATCCAAGTAGTGCCAGAAACACTAGCATCAGCAGGAATTTTAGCCAGTAAGTTCTGAATTTTCTGAGCGTGTTGCCACTGTTCGGGAGCGGAAACCTGAACCCAAGGTCTAATTGAGGTGGGAACTAAAAAATATAGAGTATCGCTAGGATTGGAAGTAATTGTAAAAAAGATCGTTAAACAGATGCAAAAAGTCCAGAAACGGCGAAACTTTGGTCGAAGTTTGCGGGGGCGACACTTGGCAATTGACTTACTAAAGTTACCAAATCCCTGCCCTGCCCACCACAGAATTGAACCGTAGAACAATCCAGGTGTGACGCTCAAGGCATAGCGAATGGAAATGTTTAGGACTAAATCTCCCTGGCTCAAAAACAACTTGGATAGGGGAAAAATGGCGATCGCCCAGGCAGCAGGGGCAACTACAGGAACATACGCCAAAGGTAGCCATTGCCCTAGGGAATATTTTAAAGTGCCAAACCAAGGTGTCAACATTTCCACCAATAACCGCCAAGGATTAGTAATCATATTGACAATAATTTCTAGAGTTGAAGCCTGATCTCCCTCCGCATATTGTCCAAAGTTTTCCAACATAAATCTTTTAGAAATATCATTGCTAAAGATCGGCATAATCAAGTTAGTTACGGTCAACACGTATAGCAAGCTACCAAGACACACTGCCAACCCAAGTCGGGGATATCTTCGGCTAAGAATCAAATAAACACCAATACCAAACAAGGTAATTCCACTATCTTCCCGCACTGCCAAAACACAAATCCCTAAGATAGCAAACAGCCACCAGCAGCGTTTTTCCATTGCCAACAGCAGACCAAAAACAAATAAAGGAATTTGAGAAATATCATGAAAATTGCCTAGGGTTGGACCAACTACCGCATTGGCGCAGTAAAAACTAACGGTAATTAAAGCAGCGATCGCAGGTTCTAAATAAACTCTGGCTAGAGCATAAAGTACGATCCCCGCTGCGGTAACCAAAACTGCCTGTAGCACAGTTAAAGTTGCAGGATGAGGAAACAGATAATAAATTGGCAACCACAGCAGCAAAGCTGGAGTAAAGTGCTGTCCCAAACGATGGTAGCCCACATAGGGAACTTGACCATCATGAATTACGTTAGTTGAAAGTTGTGAAGAAAGAGTACTTTGAAAAAAGTTGCCGTGAATACCGTTCCAAAAAACCTGATTAAAAATCCCCTGATCGTAGGAAGAATAAAAAGTAAAATGCCGATGTAAAGTCAATAATAGGGTACAAATCAAAAAAGCGATCGCCGAAACCACAACCACTTTTTTTTCAGAATCAATACTTAGTTTGGATAACATTTTGACCATCAAAAATTGCTCGACATATTCTATCGGTTCAACAATCTAATTTCAGTCTGCGAAAACAATCTTAAATTTCGGTTTACCAGAAAAGAAATTTCTGGCAATTTCAAAGTTCTATTTTAGAATGGAGAGGGCGGAGACAAAAGTTTCCGTTCACTCCTCACACCACACCCCGCTCGAATTATCGGGCGGTTTTCTATTTTCTACTCAAATTTCTCAAATATCTCAATTTTCACTCGCTTTTGCCCCCTAGTTCCCCCCACCTAATCTTTAATAGTTTAAAAATTTATTACTTTAGATGTAAAGTCTAATTGCTTTGGATCTTGTTAATCATTGACCATGTTAAAATCCTTTATTGAAGAGAATTTGTGGTAAATAAGGACTTAATAAGTATGTCATCATCAGCTGCTCCAGTAACGGATGCCAGTTTTCCAGAACAGGTTTTGGAAAGTTCGGTTCCAGTATTAGTAGACTTTTGGGCTCCCTGGTGCGGACCCTGTCGTATGGTTGCGCCAGTAGTCGATGAAATTGCCGAGCAATACGAAGGACAAATCAAAGTAGTCAAGTTAAACACGGACGAAAACCCTCAGGTTGCAAGTCAATACGGTATTCGCAGTATCCCTACCTTGATGATTTTCAAGGATGGACAGCGAGTAGACATGGTAGTTGGGGCTGTACCGAAAACTACGTTAGCAAGTACATTAGAAAAGTATCTTTAATCTTTTTTTGGCGATCGCAACTCTAGCTTCAGCAAGGCTGGTTTAGGCTTCTGCTGAGGCAAATTTTTCAACGGAGATTTTGGATCGCCATAGCATCTTGAGAACGATAATTTGTTCCCACGTCAGTTCGACAAAAAATTTCCCAGGAGTAATTTCAAACAATTAGGCAGTTGGTAGAAGGAAAAATATACCTTGTCCCTATTCTCCCAACCTGACCATTCAATTTTTAAAGCAGAGCGAACTTCTAAGAAACAAATTAAAATTGAGAGGGTTGAGGAACAAGATCGAATCCCAATCGCTCTGCTTTTTGTTGAAGATTTTTCAGAACTCGTTGTTGATATTGTTGTTCGTAATCAACTCCAGGGTCATCATACTCTCTTTTTTGAGTCCAAAGAACATAAAAAATTCGTTGGACGCTCACCTTAGGCAATGGTGTTTGACCAAACAAGCTTACTTGCTTTTGCTCCCTCTAAGTCTCCAGAAAGCAATAAATTTAGGTAGCTTGACGATCGCCAAAATTAACAAGCCAAGAACCAAAGCTACGGCTAAGGGAGGTAAAGTAAAAGCCAAAATAGACAAAACTCCAGAACTCAATGCTTCGGCAGTGGCTAGCAGAAAATTTCCCGTACCTCCCGTTGCCCCCGTGGAAGCCACTCGCGTCATCGCCGTAAAAGTTTCAATAATGCCTGCCGTTCCGCCACCTGCGAGTGCAGCAATACTCCACTGCAACAAAGGATTGACATCTCCCAAATTAGCAGCAGTCAATAACGTACCGATAGCAACTGCGGTAGGAATTTCAATGGTATCTAAGAGGTTATCTACTACGGGAATATAATAAGCTAAGATTTCAACTACGGTAGCTATGCTCAAAGCGATCGCCGTGGGATAGGTTCCCACCCAAGCAAACCCAGAAGATAGTTCTAAATCTCCGTAAAGGGAAGCCAAACTTAATGCCAAAGGAGGCACGAACAAGCGGAACCCAGAAGCTGCGCTGAGAGTAACGCCTAAACAGAGTGCCAGAATTATTGCCATAACCTTACTGAATACTTTTGATTAACATCGTGATTGGATCAAAGTCACGAAACCCCAAGATCAATATAGCAACCTAGCTTTGAGTAATTTAATTGCTGGTGATGCTTTGGTAACTGTCAGCTAAATGAATCTCAAGATTAAAGATTGAGTTAGACAATTGTATGTTTAAAATTAATTGCACCGCATTTGATCTTCAATCATAGGGCGATCGCGATTATTGCTTTGGACTATAATCTAATCCTCTATTACGTTGTATCGACTTCATATTTTGACGCTTTAAAAAAATGTCCGATTCCCAAGCGATTAACCAAGCTGTAGCCAATCTCTACAATACCTATCCCTTTCCTCCCGATCCCCTATCGGATCTCGAACCCCCTGGCTATAATTGGCGATGGTGTTGGACATCGGCATATAGTTTTTGTACGGGAATCAAGCCTACTACCCAAGATATTCGGATTTTAGATGCGGGGTGTGGTACGGGTTCGGGTACGGATTATTTGATTCACCTCAACCCTCAAGCAGAAGTAACGGCGATCGATCTGAGTGCCAAGGCTTTAGAAGTCGCTAAGGAACGTTGCCAGCGTTCGGGGGTAATTGCCAAACACGCCAAACCCGTCAAGTTTTTTAACCTCAAGTTAGAAGAAGCCACCCAGCTAGCAGGAGAGTTTGATTTTATTAACTGCGTCGGCGTACTGCATCACCTACCCGAACCAGAACGAGGTATCCAAGCCTTAGCCGAGAAACTCAAGCCAGGAGGGATTCTACATATTTTTGTTTATGCAGAATTGGGACGCTGGGAAATAAGCCTGATGCAAAAAGCGATCGCCCTACTGCAACAAGACAAACGAGGGGACTATCGCGACGGGGTGAAAGTCGGTAGGGAAATTTTTGCCAACCTACCCGAAAATAATCGTATTCTTCAGCAGGAGAAAAAACTCTGGTCGTTAGAAAATCATCGGGATGAATCTTTTGCCGATATGTACGTCCATCCTCAAGAAATTGACTACAACATTGAGACGCTATTTAATCTCATCGAGGCTTCGGGTTTAGATTTTGTCGGCTTTTCTAATCCTCAATATTGGCAATTAGATAGGTTAATCGGAAAATCGCCAGAACTGATGTCTAGAGCGGAAAATTTAAGCGATCGCCAGCTGTATCGTTTGATCGAGCTATTAGATCCTAATTTAACCCATTATGAATTTTTTCTAGCCAAACCACCTTTACCCAGGGAAGATTGGACGAATGATGGAGTATTAAGCCAAGCCATTCCCGAACTCAATCCCTGTATGCAGGGATTCCCCGCTCAAAACTTCCTCAATTTTGAATATCAGATGGTTCGCCTGTCGGATGGCGAATATGAGTTTATGCTGGCTTGTGAGAAGAATGAAGTAAAAGCCTGCGTGGAAGACATATTCAGCAGCTGTCAGCTAGATTTAGCAGGGGTGCGATCGCTCTGGGAACGACAATTGATTGTTTTAAGTCCACAAATTTGAATTTTAAGAACTCTTTTATCTAGCGATCGCCTGGAAAATAACCTTGAAGGTTGTCTCAGAATTTTTTAATAATTGTCACGCTAAAGTGATATGATTTTTCTTGTCTGGACTAGGGTAACGGTAAATTGGCGGTCTGACTAACTATCTGCCGATAAATAAAAGGATATTTTTATCCAAGTAATTGTCATTAGATGTTAGCGGTGACCCAAATTCTACTGTGATTCCAGGCAAACATTCAGCAGAGTGCCAAAGTTGAGTATAAAGAGTAAACCTTGTCTAGCAACCAAGTTGAACCAACCACAACCATAGAAGAACCAAGTCCAGTAAATTCTTCTGTTTCCTCAGAAGATTCGATGCAAGAATACTACCAACTAAAACAAAATTTGTTGTTAGTAACTTTAGCAATCACGGCAGTAATCTTCTTGTCTGTATGGATAGTATATTCATTAAATACATCTCTTAACTATTTGTTAGGGGCTTGTGTGGGCGTGGTCTATTTAGGTATGTTGGCAAGAGAAGTAGAAAGAATAGGCGCTCATAAAAAAGGTGTCGGTTCGACTCGACTAGCATTGTTGGCTGGTGTAATTATAGTTGCTACTCAACTGCAACAACTGCAAATTGTACCTATTTTTCTGGGTTTTTTGACCTACAAAGCTGCCATCATTCTCTACGTGCTGCAAACAACCCTCATGCCAGCCAATAAGTAGTAAAAGGTGCAGTGGTCAAAGGCTAAAAGTAGGCTGCAACGCTCGATAACTGGGGAAAACATCGCAATCATGGAAATTTTAAATAATTTTAATTCTCTCGTAGTATTCCCTCTAGCTTCTTTGGAAGTAGGTAAGCATTTTTATTGGGAACTAGGCGGTTTAAAATTACATGGTCAAGTATTTCTGGCTTCTTGGTTGGTAATTGCTATTTTAGTAATTGCTGCTTTTCTCGGCTCAAGAAATATCCAGAGAATTCCTAGTGGGATGCAGAACTTTATGGAGTACGTGCTAGACTTCATTCGGAATTTGGCAAAAGATCAGATTGGAGAAAAAGAATATCGAGACTGGGTGCCTTTTGTCGGTACTTTGTTTTTGTTCATTTTTGTATCTAATTGGTCTGGGGCGTTAGTTCCCTGGAAATTAATTGAAATTCCTAATAGTGAACTAGCTGCACCGACAAACGATATCAATACCACTGTTGCTCTGGCTTTACTTACCTCCATCGCATACTTTTATGCAGGAATTAGAAAGAAAGGCTTGGGCTACTTTGCAGGATATTTAGAACCAACGCCAATTCTTGCACCATTTAAGGTTTTAGAAGACTTTACTAAACCTTTGTCCCTAAGCTTCCGTTTATTTGGAAACATTTTGGCAGATGAATTAGTAGTAGCAGTACTGGTACTGTTAGTTCCTCTTTTCGTACCTCTGCCCTTGATGGTTTTGGGATTATTTTTAAGCGCGATTCAAGCACTTATTTTCGCTACTCTAGCTGCTGCCTATATTGGAGAAGCACTTGAGGAACATCACGAATAATTGAGGATTTAAAACATTCAATTATTCGCCTTGGGTCGATCGTCACCCAGCCAGTCGCCTTCTTTGAGAAGTGCGATCGCATTTAAAGCCGATCGTTTCAATTATCTATTTAGTTCACATTAGTTTAAAGGAAAAAAATATGGAACCCATAGTCGCTGCTGCTTCCGTCGTCGCTGCTGCTCTTGCTGTAGGTTTGGGCGCAATTGGTCCTGGTATTGGTCAAGGTAATGCTGCTGGACAAGCTGTAGAAGGTATTGCTCGTCAACCAGAAGCGGAAGGTAAAATTCGCGGTACTCTATTACTTAGTTTAGCGTTTATGGAAGCGTTAACTATCTATGGTTTGGTAGTATCTCTAGTATTGTTATTTGCTAACCCCTTCTCATAGAAGGCTGAATGCCCGAGCGCGATCTACTCAAGACAGTTCGGGCATTTGAATCGTATATTTATAGCCAAAAAACCTTGGTAATTAAATTAACCAATTAGTATTCAATTACTAATATAAATGGAAGCAACAGGGTTAAAAAATAATGACATATTGGACTATTTTCTTGGTGACAGCAGAGGCTGCTGCTGAAACCACTGCCGAAGGTGGATTATTCGACATTGACGCTACCCTGCCTTTGATGGCACTTCAGTTTTTGATTTTGATGGCAGTGTTAAATGCACTGTTGTATAAACCATTGGGTAAAGCGATCGATCAGCGAGGCGATTATGTTCGCAGAAGTCTCAAAGAAGCTCGCGAAGTCAAAGAAAAATCAGAAGCTTTGGCAGCACAATACGAAAACGAACTGAGAGAAGTTCGTCGCCAGTCTCAACAAATTATCGCCGACGCAAAAGCCGAAGCGGAAAAAATCTCTGCTAGCAAAATTCAAAATGCCCAGCAAGAGGTGGCAGCGCAAAGACAAAAGGCTGCTGATGAGATTGAAGCGCAAAAAACTGAAGCAATGCAGACTTTAGAACAACAGGTAGATACTCTCAGTGATCAAATATTGGAAAAGTTACTCGGAGCAGAACTAGTCAATTAAACTGACTAAATCTATCAATAAAAAATATCAGTGCGATCGCTATTAAGCATAACTTATTAACTTGATAGTATATTCGTCAATTTTAAAGAAAGCTACAAGCTATCAGCCATCAGCTAAACGAGTTAAAAAATTTCTATTTTTTACTTAAGTTTTGGTAGTCCTAAAAATCTTTTAAATAAGAACGGGTGAGATCTACCAAAAAGCTATGAACGTAAAATGCACTGTCAGGTAAACACCACGCTACGCAAAGCGTAGCAAGCGCGCTATCGCGCTTGGGCGTAAGCCCTGTTTAAATCTAGGTGAACCGAGCAGCTGAAAGCTAAAAACTAAAAGCTTTTTTCAGAAACAATATAACCTAATTAGTACGGATAAGAAGTAATGATAGGTACTCTTTTCCTTCTCAACGCGGAAGCTGGTGCAGAAAGCGGTTTCGGATTCAACTTTGACATTATCGAAACCAATCTGATCAACTTGGGAATTATTTTTGTCTTACTAATTGTCTACGGAGGCAAGGTGGTAGGCAATATTCTCAGCGAAAGAAGAGCAAAAATAGAAGCAGAAATCAGATCGGCAGAAGCACGCGCTCAAGAGTCAAAAGATGCTCTAGCAGTAGCGCAAAAAAACCTTAAAGAGGCGCAGGATAACGCAGTTAAAATTCGCTCTCAAGCGGAGACTAACGCCGAAAAAGCTAAATCAGCAGTATTGGCAAAAGGGCAAAAAGAGGTAGAAAGACTTAAAGCCAGTGCCGATGCCGACCTCAACTCCGAACAGGAAAGAGCGATCGCGCAACTGCGCTCCAGAGTGGTGGCAATGGCTCTCGAACGAGTAGAATCCCGCATGGGAGAAGTATTAAATGACGACAAGCAGCGTCAACTAATCGACCGTAGTATCGCGAAGCTAGGAGAGTAGAAACATGGCTGGAACTTTAATCAGCAGCGAGATCGGCGAACCCTATGCTCAGGCACTAATGTCTTTGGCACAGCAAAACGAGCTTGCCGACCAGTTTGGCGAGACTTTTCGCGAACTCGAAACTTTATTGGCAGATTCTCAGGAGTTTAAGGACTTCGTACTTAATCCAGTAATTAAAAACGAAGACAAAAAAGCAGTTTTAAAGCAGGTAATGGGTGATGCTAATCCCTATTTAGTAAACTTCATGATGTTGCTGGTAGACAAGAGACGAATTGTCTTTTTAGAGCCAATTGTCGAACAGTATCTCAGCCTGTTGCGGAAGCTCAACCAAACGGTGTTGGCAGAAGCAATTTCTGCTAAAGAATTAAACGACGAGCAGAAAAACAACATCGTTGAGAAAGTAAAGAGAATTGTTGAAGCTCGTGATGTAGAGTTAAAGACAAAGGTAGACCCCAGTTTGATTGGTGGGGTAATTATTAAAGTGGGTTCAAAGGTAATTGATGCGAGTCTTCGCGGGCAATTACGTCGTATCAGCGTGAGCCTCAATCAGTAACATTGTAAGTACAAGCAAAATTAATTTTAAGAGCTATGGTTAGCATCAGACCAGACGAAATTAGCAGCATTATCAAGCAGCAGATCGAATCTTACGAGCAGGATGTTCAGGTATCTAATGTAGGTACGGTACTTCAGGTAGGTGACGGTATCGCCCGCATCTATGGTTTAGAACAGGCAATGGCAGGAGAACTGCTAGAGTTTGAAGACGGTACGGTAGGTATCGCCCTGAACTTAGAAGAAGATAACGTTGGTGCCGTGCTGATGGGAGACGGCTTTGGGATCCAAGAAGGTAGTACGGTCAACGCAACGAGCAAAATTGCTTCGATTCCTGTGGGTGAAGCGATTGTCGGTAGAGTAGTAGACTCTTTGGCTCGTCCTTTGGACGGCAAGGGAGATATTAATACCACAGATTCTCGCCTGATCGAATCGATGGCACCAGGGATTATTGCTCGTAAGTCGGTTTGCGAACCAATGCAGACAGGGATTACGGCGATTGACGCGATGATTCCTATAGGTCGCGGACAGCGTGAGTTAATTATCGGTGACAGACAGACAGGTAAAACTGCCGTAGCAGTAGATACGATCATTAACCAACAGGGTGAAGACGTAATTTGTGTCTATGTAGCGGTCGGACAAAAAGCTTCTACGGTAGCACAGGTAGTCAACACTTTAGAAGAAAAAGGCGCGATGGACTACACGGTGGTAGTTGCAGCTAACGCCAACGACCCTGCCACGCTTCAGTATCTCGCTCCCTATACTGGTGCTGCGATCGCTGAATACTTTATGTATAAAGGTAAGGCAACTCTGATCGTATATGATGACCTAACCAAACAGGCTCAGGCATACCGCCAAATGTCCTTACTCTTGCGTCGCCCACCAGGTCGTGAGGCATATCCAGGAGACGTATTCTATCTCCACTCTCGTCTTTTAGAACGTGCTGCCAAACTGAGCGATGAATTAGGCGGTGGTAGTATGACTGCACTGCCAATTATTGAAACTCAAGCGGGTGACGTATCGGCATATATTCCTACCAACGTAATTTCGATTACTGACGGTCAGATCTTCCTCTCTTCAGACCTATTTAACGCTGGTTTCCGCCCCGCAATCAATGCAGGTATTTCTGTATCCCGCGTGGGTTCGGCTGCCCAAACCAAAGCGATGAAGCAGGTAGCAGGTAAGCTCAAGCTCGAACTGGCTCAGTTTGCCGAACTAGAAGCATTTGCTCAGTTTGCCTCCGACTTAGATGCAGCTACGCAAAATCAGCTAGCAAGAGGGCAACGTCTGCGTCAGATCCTCAAGCAGCAACAGGGTTCTCCCCTATCGGTAGCAGAGCAGGTAGCTAGGGTATACGCAGGATTAAATGGCTATTTAGATGATGTTCCCGTCGATAAAGCCAGTGATTTTGCTCGTGGTTTGCAAGAATATCTCGGCAACAATAAAGCCAAATACGGCGAGATCATTGCTTCAGAGAAAAAGCTCACCGATGAAGCAGAAAATCTTCTTAAAGAAGGTATTAACGAGTTCAAACAATCTTTCAAAGCTACAGCATAAATCAAAAGGATGAGGGATAAGGGATGAGGGATAAGGAAAAAACTTTCCCTCTTCAATCCTCATCCTCCATAATTCATCATTCATCCTTTAGAAGATATGGCTAACTTAAAAGCAATTCGCGATCGCATCGCGTCGGTCAAAAACACCAAAAAAATTACAGAAGCAATGCGCCTGGTGGCTGCTGCAAAAGTTCGTCGCGCCCAAGAACAGGTCAACTCTACCCGACCTTTTGCCGATAGTCTGGCGGAGGTGCTTTACAATATTCAGGATAAACTTCAGTTTGAAGACGTAGATCTCCCCCTATTTAAGCAAAGAGAAATTAAAAAAGTTGCTCTGTTAGTAGTTAGTGGCGATCGCGGTTTGTGTGGTGGATATAACGCCAACGTAATACGTCGGGCAGAAATTAGAGCCAAGGAACTAGAAGCCCAAGGTGTTGAATATACTTATGTTTTGATTGGACGCAAAGCAACTCAGCATTTCCAGCGTCGCGACGTTCCCATTGAGAAGACTTTTGTCAATTTAGAGCAGATTCCTACGGCTGCTGAAGCCTCAGAAATTGCCGATGAACTATTATCTTTGTTTCTTGCCGAAGAAGTAGATAAAGTCGAGCTGATTTATACCAAGTTTGTTTCTTTGATTGCTTCCAAGCCAGTAATTCAAACTTTACTGCCCCTAACGACTCAAGGATTAGAGGTAAAGGATGATGAAATTTTCCGCTTGACTAGTAAGGGTGGAGAGTTTGGTGTTGAAAGAGAAACCGTGACATCGGAAGTTAGAGCATTTCCCAGGGATACTATCTTTGAACAAGACCCCGTGCAAATCTTGGACGCTTTACTACCTCTGTATCTCAACAACCAAATGTTACGTTCTTTACAGGAAGCAGCAGCAAGCGAACTGGCAGCTAGAATGACGGCGATGAATAATGCTAGCGATAATGCCACAGAATTGATGGGTACCTTAACCCTGTCTTATAACAAAGCCAGACAAGCAGCGATTACTCAAGAACTTTCTGAGGTGGTTGCAGGTGCCAATGCGCTGTAATCTTCACGATGGCTGAGATTGATTATTTTTTCAATCAAAGCAGGAGAAATTAAGACTTTAAATAGCCAGAAGATTTATTGGTTTTGTCTGACTTCTATAATATTTGTTTTGACGTTCAAAGTTAATTTGGGCGTTTTTTATTGGCGAATTTTATCTTGGTTACTGACTATAAAAAAAGGATAAATAAAACGACACTGCCCTGTTCCTTATGCTCTTGGTGAATCACAACTAAAAAGCGATCGCTGTTTAACTATTGTTTGAGAGTTGGTCAATCCCCAAAAAAAAACTCCTCAACAAAGAGGAGTTAGATTACCTGCTTTAAAAAAAGCTCTGTGGGGGCGACAACAGAGTTGAAAGGTAAGCAGAGAGGGGAATTGAAAAAGCCAGTCTCCCAAAACATGAGAGACTGTTATCAATAAGTTTAATTGTTGAAAACGCAATGCTTCAACTTCCTGAA
>JADEXJ010000285.1 GCA_015207195.1 Pleurocapsales cyanobacterium LEGE 10410 | reverse complement strand
CGAACAGATTGAACACAAGTTGTTTCAGTTCTTGGATTCTAATCAGTTTCTCTCGGCTCAACAGGTTCAAAATACACTCAACTTCATTTTCTCACTAGTTACCTAATCTTTTGGTGGGAAGGGAGTATATAAATAAAACGGCGTTGCTCATTAAATAATGTCCTACAAAGGATTACTGTTCGTAGCGCAGAGCCTAATGGCTCAAGTACGGCGCTTACGCGCCATCGTCAGCAAAGCTGACTCTGAGGCGGTAGCCTCTGTTCAGCGACGCTTCGGCGCTTTGCGTCGTGCAGCTCTAAGCTTTTTAAATCCAAGTTTACTTCTTTGAAAATAGAAAACGCAGTAATAGCATTACGCATACACCAACACCAATAAAACTTCATTTGCGTCGCTCCGGTCGCAAATTACTCTCCAGAATTTAATCCAATTGAACATTGGTGGTCACAGCTCAAGGCTTTTTTGAGAAAGTTCTCTCCTAAAACTTCCGAAAAAGTAGATCTGCTGATTCAAATAGCGATGAACTTAATGAATCCTCAGCATCTACGCAATTGGTTCGCTCACTGCTGCTACTGTCCCTCTTAAACCTGCAAACCGCTGTATTACTTATTACTCATTACTTATGAGCAATTAAATAAAATCGTCCTAATATAAACGGCTATATGGCTAAGCAATAGGTTTAACCGTAATTCTGCGAGCGATCGCTCTGGTTTCTAGATGATGATATTTTTCGGCTTGAGACATTTTGAAGTGCAATAATTCTGTTTGGGTCAGACGATATTTTTCTGGCGGTTTGGTCGGCGTGATTTTCAAAGCCTGAATAATTTCTCTGGCGATCGCTTTGGCTAGCAAAGGCGGGACAGAATTACCTACCTGGCGAAAGCCATGCCATTTTGTAGCGTGGAACATAAACCAATCGGGGAAAGAATGGAGTCGCGCAGCCTCTCTGACGGTAATGCAGCGGGGGGTAATCGGATGGATCGGACGGGGAGAAGTAAATGCACCTCGATTGCTAGCCGTACCCGCTCTGAGGGTGACGCACAGACCATTAAAATCCAGACGATGAAAATGAGAAATGCGATCGCTTTTTCCTGGAGAAGTTAGGGCAAATCTGGCAATGGTTTGTGCTGTGTGTTTGGTGCGCCGACTACAGGTCAAAAGTTCTGGGTTATATTCTCTGGTATAAGCATAATCATCTCCAGCCAAAGCAGGATTACGTAGTCTACTAGCGTACTGGCTTGGTTGACCGTGTTTAGCCGTTACCCAATCTCTAAGCTGCAATTCTGGATAATTGTTAACTTCGGGAATGTCGCCAATCGCTTCTCTAACCGTGGGAGTGGAAGGCAAATGAGCCTCAAATTGAGTAATTGCTTGATTAGACTGTTTAACTGGAGGTTGAGTTTGCGGTTGAGGATAGTTGGGTAAATTCAAGCCTTCTCTACAGCCCAGGAGAAATAATCGGTGACGGTTTTGGGGTACTCCATAGTGAGCTGCATTCAAAACCTGGGGATTGTCGGTTACCTGGTAGCCGTGGTACTGAAACTCTTTAATTATCCTGTCCAGAATCTTCTTTTGCTTGCCGATGGTAATTCCCCGCACGTTCTCCATCACAAAAAATTTGGGGCGCAAATCTAAGACCAGGCGTAAATAATGAAATACCAAGGAGTTGCGATCGTCGCCCAAGTCTCTTTTTCCCATCAAGGAAAAGCCCTGACAGGGAGGTCCACCAAAAACTACGTCAATATCGCGATCGCCAATTGCCGATGATTCTCTGATTTCTTGACCCGTGGTTTCCGCCACATTTTTACAAATAACCGTCCAAAATGGAAAGTTATACTCATGAACACTAGCATGAATCGGGTCAAATTCTACTGCTGCTAATACATCAAACCCTGCTTGTTCAAAACCTAAGGTCATGCCTCCTGCACCAGCAAATAAATCTACAGCTATGGGTCGGCGATCGCCAGTGCTGTTTCTTAAACGGTCTATGAAGTCGCCATATTGATTTCTAGCAGGCATTAGATTAATAACCTCTACTGGGTCATAATAGTGTGCTTAACAAAGTTAAGGTAAGCAATGTTGGGGAACGAGGCGGGCTACTGTTCATCGTTCCAGAATATCTCATAATTCTTCGCCAAAATGAGTAATCGTTGGTCGATCTTACATTTCAGATTTTTTTTGGCTGTCGGTCGCGATCGACTTGACAAGATCCCAGGATGCTCTTTTCTCAGAAAAAACAGCGTTTTTCGCGCTCAATCTAAGATTTTAATCCGTTTAGCCTTCAGTTGCCTATAGCTCACAGCAAAATCAAACCAAATCAATTTGTCACGAACTTTTATTTGAAAATTTCCCTACAAGAATTACCATGAGTCCTTATGCTCTTCCTTGATCTATGAGATGATGAAGAGTTATTAACAGATTGTTTGTATAGATCTAGGAGTCTAAGTATGGCAGAAATTCAATTTGCTAGAGGTGTAGCTGAAAATACAGTTCCTGATATCAAAGTTACCCGTTCTAAAACTGGTAATAGCGGTACGGCTACTTTCTATTTTGAAGATCCTAAAATTCTCAGTAAAGAGAGTAGTGACGAAATTACAGGAATGTACTTAGTTGATGACGAGGGAGAAATCGTTAGTCGAGAAGTAAAAGGTAAATTTATTAACGGCGAAGCAAGAGCAATTGAAGCCGTGCTGATCATGAAATCAGAAGATGAGTTTGAACGCTTTGTTCGTTTTATGAATAAATATGCCGAAGAGAATGGATTAGGATTAGATAAAGCTTGATTTATTCCGTATTTTAGCCAAACAAGTCAATATTGCTCTCAAATTTTGGGAAATTTCGTTGTCAAGATGAGATTTCCCGCGATCGCCTGCAAATATTTACTGCCAAAAAACTAGTGTAACTTTCTATGCGTCCTCATCCAGATCGTCAGCAAATTGCTGTTAACTGTGCCGTGATTACGGTTAGCGATACTCGTACCAAGGAAACCGATCAAAGTGGTCAGCTAATTCAACAGTTGTTGACCGATGCCGAGCATCAGATAGTTACTTACGCTCTTGTGAAAGATGAACCCAAAGAGATACAAAACTGGCTAATTGAGCTAGACCGTAAATCAGAATTACAAGCAATTATATTTAATGGCGGAACGGGAATTGCACCAAGAGATACCACCTATGACGTGATTAACAATTGGTTGACCAAAACTATTCCTGGCTTTGGCGAGATATTTCGCTATCTTAGCTATCAAGAAATTGGCTCAAGAGCGATCGCTTCTCGCGCCGTAGCAGGGGTTAGAAACCAAAAATTGATCTTTTCTCTGCCTGGGTCTTTAAACGCGGTTAAATTGGCGGTAGAGCAGCTGATACTGCCAGAACTCAATCATCTGATTAAACAAGTTCAGGGAAAAAAATAACTTATCCGATAATTTTACCTGCTTGTTGTAATCTAAAACCATTATTAATTTATTAACCAAAATTGGCAGTAAACAATTATATTGTTAGATTGCTTTTTTTTAACTTGTTTAAATCGAGTTAGAAATTCTAGACATCACAAAATATTGTGTTTAAATGTGTCTATAAAAACTAATATTTATTTTTAACTATAGTTGCCGACAAAGTTAGTTGATTATGAACAAACTGTTTGCTGCTTTGGCTAGTTTGGTGACGATTGCCATCTCCTTATTGTTTGCTAATAAGGTTGGAGCTAATCCTACAGAATACGTTTTTACAGCACCTCCAGAAGTAGATAACGAATTAGTAGAAATTCCCGCCAGTGAAACAGATTATCCGCTTTATGAATGCGACCCAGAATCGGATAATGCCGATGGAACTGCATTAGATTCTCATGATTGTACCTGTACCGACTGTGAAGATCTAGCTCAAGATTCCGAATCAAATGAAAAATTACCATCTGAAAATAAGCAAGAGCAGGAATAGATGACGGGTCAAGCAATTGACTGGATACAAATATCTTTAGACCTATTTAATCAAAGCACAAATCGTATTATTTGGAACTTATTTTTAGCTTTGATACCTCTTGCTCTTAGTTATTAAGTAGCTAGGCGGAATTAAATATAAAACGCTCTAAGTGATAATTACCCCTTTCACTTCGGTTTTCCATTCCTTGTATTACCGTCATTGCTAAATCATACTCATTGTCAAACATTTGCCCCGCAAT
>JADEXJ010000284.1 GCA_015207195.1 Pleurocapsales cyanobacterium LEGE 10410 | reverse complement strand
GGGTTTTAAAAGACTAGGCAATTTGTACTATTTGATTTTTCTTTGAAATTGCTTAAAATTAGGAGTTAGAATTAGAAACCAATCAAACAACTACTATTCTTAGATGTGGTGTTGGTGAATTAAAGTGTAATTTCTTAATTTTGGGATGTTTGGTGAAATTTTAAAAGCTTAAAAGCTACGAACAGATACATCTTGTACGTCATACATAAAATTACCAACGCTCCCAATATTCTTTTCTTCAATATGGAAAGAGAAAACGGACATAATTTTGTCAGCTAAATAAAAAATATTTTTATGATTAGCATCTTGCTAGTAGACGATCAGAACATCGTAAGGCAAGGAATTCAGGCATTGCTTGAGCCCAGACCGAAGCTAAAAGTAGTAGGTACTGCCGAAGATGGTAACAGTGCAATAGAACAAGTAGGTATTCTCATGCCCGATATTGTACTGATGGATATTGAGATGCCAGTCATGAGTGGTATAACTGCTACTCAAAAAATTTGTCAGCAGTTTCCAGAAACTAAAGTTCTCGTTCTTAGCAGCCATGAAGACTTGGAATCTGTAACACAAGCTATACAAGTAGGGGCTAAAGGTTATTTGCTAAAAAATACTCTAGCCGAAGATTTGGAACAGGCAATTTGGTCAGTATATCGAGGTCGTTCGCAGATAGAATCGAAATTATTAAAAGAAGTATTTACTAAAACCGCAGCACCTTTTTCGCAGTTAATTACTCAAGCAGAGCAAAATGGGTCTACTTCGGTTGAGAGACAATTGCCACGGAAGATCTCATCTAAGTTACACAACAACGCTAATAAAGCATTTGATACTAATAACAAACACTTACTAAAAGATCGAGAAGGTACAGAAATTAATTCCAATGGATCCCGATCTAAGACTAGTAAGACACATTCAAACCCAGTTTTGGAACGATTTAAAATAGAAAAACCACCAGCTCTAATTGGAGAGACGTTAGACATCGAACGGTCGTCAAACGAGCGAACAATTGAAAATCCTTTTGTTCGACAAGATTCAGCCGAGCCAGAGCAGAAACCGCAGCCCAAGAAAATATCTTTAAAGCTTCTCAAGTGGTGGATTAAAGTATTAGTGGTTATTCCTATCTTATTAATATTGGCAATAATTCTAGTTCGTTCTTTAAATCGATCCAAACCTCAACCTAGTTCTATTTCTGCACCTGCCCAAACTAAATTACCTGAAATAAAGAAAGTAGCAGCTTTAGGAAGAATTGAACCATTAGGAGAAGTAATGTCTCTATCTGCTCCTACCTCCTTAGAAGCAGTACAGGTCGAACAATTATTAGTTCGGATTGGCGATCTCGTTAAAAAAGGTCAGATAATTGCGATTCTTGATGGTCGTCAGCGACAGCAAGCAGCATTGGATGAAGCAAAAACACAATCTGAAGTCGCACAATCCCGTTTGGAAAAAGTTAAAGCGGGGGCAAAACAGGGGGCAATTGCTGCCAGACAAGCTGCGATCGCTAATCTGGAGGCTGAGTTAGCTGGAGAGATACAAACTCAACAAGCTACTGTTTCCAAACTAGCCGCCGAATTAGATAATGCTCGGACAGAATTTCAGCGCAATCAAAGGCTTTATAATGAGGGAGCAATCTCAGCCTCAGAATTAGATAGTAAAAGATTGACTCTAAGAACTGCCCAAGAACAGTTAAATGAAGCCAAAGCGACTTTAAATCGAACCCAAAGTACTCTTAATGCACAGCTAGCTGAAGCTCGAGCCACACTGGAGGAGACAGCAGAAGTTCGTCCTGTTGACATACAGATAGCACAAGCGGAGTTAAAACAAGTTCGAGCAGCAGTAGCTTCAGCGCAAGCAGATATGGAACTAGCTTATGTCCGCGCTCCTGTGGATGGAGAAATTCTAGACATTCATACTCGTCCTGGTGAAGCATTAGATGAAAAGGGGATTGCTGAAATAGGTCAAACTGATCGAATGATGGTGGTAGCCGAAATAGATCAAAATGATATTAATCAGGTAAAAATAGGTCAGAGTGCGGCAATTACTAGCGGTGTTTTTCCCCAAGAGTTGCATGGTAGGGTACATCAAGTTGGTTCGTTAATTAGTAAAAACGATATTCTCGACACCGATCCTGCTGCTGATGAAGATAGTCGAGTGGTAGAGGTTGAAATTTTGCTTGAACCAGAAGACAGTCAAAAAGTGGCAAAGTTGACCAACTTAGAAGTGGATGTCGTAATTGAGCTTTAAATATCAAACGAATAAGAAAAACTATGATAAGGAGAGTTCCTCTAGCCTGGCTACAGCTAACACACCACAAAGGTCGCTGGCTGCCTGACACAAGTAGTCAAAAGAGTTGAAATACGGTCAGAAACAAGAAAAGGTAGAGCAATCGTGGGAAGCTGAAAATGAATAGTTTTAGCTTTAATATTCCATGTCAAGATCTACCCTTCTTTATCATCAACTGCTGAGTCTGCTGAGTCAATATTCCAAATACAAGGATTTCAGGCACCTCAAAGCGTTAGCTTGGATGATTAATGCGTTGATATGTAGCAGCAAAATTAACCTGAGTGAGTGGGAATCTTACGTGATAAGTAGGGCAAACCAAGCACAGAGCATTGAACGAAGATGGCAAAGATTTGTTCATAACAATCGAATCAAAGTCAAATCTCTGTATGTACCGTTAGTAATGGCGGCGATTAGTAACACTCATGGAAAACGCCTCTATTTGGCATTAGATACAACAGTTTTATGGAATCGGTACTGCATGATTCATCTTTCTGTAATTTGTGGTGGCAGAGCGATTCCTTTCTTATGGAAAGTAATGGAACATAAAAGTTCAACAGTAGCATTTAAAGAATATAAAACAATGCTCAAACTCTCACATCGATTACTCGCAAAGTACACCGATGTAATGCTTTTAGCGGACCGAGGTTTTGCCAACCATCAATTAATCGATTGGCTCACTACTAGTCAATGGCACTATTGTCTGCGCTTACCTTGTGACGTGACTATTCATAAAGCGAGGAGACATCCTCTTGAACTGAAATATCTTTGTCCGCTGAAGTCAGAGGCAATTTTGTATCATAATGTCGGATTATGGCTCGATGGAAAATGCCGCAGCAACTTGGTTTTAGCCAACGTTAAGGGGGCAAAAGAGCCATGGGCTGTGATTACAGATGAAAATCCAACTCTACAAGCTTTATGGCAGTATGCTCTGAGATTTCGTATTGAAGAGTTATTTTTGGATTCTAAATCTGGAGCTTTTCAATTGGAAGAATCTAAAATTCGCGATCGCAAGGCATTAGAGCGTTTATATTTGGTGGTAGCCTTAGCTCTTTTATTTGCGACTACTCATGGCATGACAGTTCAATTGAAGGGGCTCAGAACTCAAGTAGATCCACATTGGGAGAGAGGTTTGAGCTATCTTAAAATTGGTCTTAGATGGCTCAAAGGAGTTTTATATAAAGGACGTAGTTTGTTTGACCCTACACCTTTATGTTCTCAAAATACGTTGCCCTGTTTTGCATCTTCAAAGGCTCGAAGAAAATACTATGATGCCATTTCCTTTACCCGAATTTCGGAATTAAAGTGTTTGAGAGTTTAACTTTCCTCGAATAAATGTGTCAGGCAGCCAGGTCCTAAACAATTACCATGACGATCTATACGGTCAGTTCAAACCCCTCCAACCCAGACTATCGGCAGATAAAGGGAAAGTAATCAAATATGAAGGTCCTCCTAAATACCCAACAGGAATCATTGCTCTTAAAGTTTCTAGGCGGATCTGGCACGCCGTAGCTCGACTAAACAATATTAAGTTATTTCTATCTCCCTTAGCCCTAAGACTCAGTAGTCGCACTACCCCAATATCATTCTGGTCATGGGTTGTAAATAATCCTGAAGTTCCCTTAATCATTACCGAGGGAGCAAAAAAAGCTGCTGCTTTACTTAGTCTGGGTTATGCAGCGATCGCCTTACCTGGTGTTTTTAATGGCTACCGCCAACCCAAAGATGAATTTGGGCGTAAAACGGGACTAGCCAAACTCATTCCTCAACTTCAAGTCTTTGCCACACCTGGACGTAAAGTCTATTTTGCCTTTGATAAAGACACTAAAGCCAGCACGATCGCCAACGTCAATAAGGCGATCGCCAAAACGGGTAAACTGTTTGCCAAAGCTGGAGTTGATGGC
>JADEXJ010000283.1 GCA_015207195.1 Pleurocapsales cyanobacterium LEGE 10410 | reverse complement strand
TACTTCCTGACAATGCCCTTGATAATCCCGTGGCTGTTATCTGCCCAAATGAACTTATGATGTAGTCGCTATATAATTCCAAAAGCTTGATATCCATTTCAATATGATAGCTTTTGCGTAACGTCAGTTAATACTTATTCCGAGAGAAATTGGGTTGAAGTATTCTATCGCGAAGTCAAAGGATGGTTGGGATTAAAAGAATATCAAATTAGAGGAAAAAAAGGGTTAAAAAGACATTTTATTCTGGTCTTTTGTGCCTATACTTTTATGAGGACACGCATTCTGAGGTTTCCTCAGAATCGCGAGATGTCCGTCCTTTGGCACAAGTTAACTGGAGGATTGAGACGACGTTGGGCTAATAAACCTTTGAACACTTTTCCTGAAGCACCATATGGCGTTTCGTACAGCCATGTCTTATCGTTTTGTGTCATGGCTCAACCAAAATCGTGACGTATTTATAGCTTATAAAGCTAGTTTGGGGTTTGTTTGGGCTTGATTTTTGTTTAAGTCCCATTAAAAACTACTCGTGAATAAATTCCGAACGCCTTGCGAGGAGCTTTACATTGCTAACGCAATGCTAAAGCGACACTGTTCGATTCTCGCCATCCGCACTTGATAGATAACTTTTAGATAATATTATTAGCTAGAGTAGAATTTTAACTCGTAATATTGTGTTTCTAGAAGATCTAGCCGACAAATTAAGCCCCTTTGAGACAAAAGCATCATCTCTATTGCAGAACGCTACGGAGAAAGCGAGTTCTCTAGATAACTATGTATTAGATAGTATTAGTGATTCTATAGCCTCTCGTTTGTATGCCTGGTTGAGCCAACACCCGTTTATCTCCTGGTTGGTCAATCATCCTGTAATCAGCTTGATTGGTAGTTTGATTACAATAATCCTGACCGTCAGGCTGTTATTAACAATTTATCGAGCGATCGCTAATATTATAGATCGGATGTGGCTATGGATCTTGCGATCGCCTTGGTTGTTACTCAGGTTTCTGTTTGGTTGGGAGGCAAAACCAGAAATTGCTCCTGATTCAACAATTACCAACTACGAGGCGACCAACAACCCCGAACAGCTACAGGAAATTGTAACTCGGCTGGATAAAATTCAACTGCAACAGGAACAAATTCTACAAGAGCTAGCGCAATTAAAACAGCAGTCTCATAGCAGTACAGCAACTCATTATATATCGTCCTAACAAAACATTGTCTAAGTCAAACAACAGGATTGATTTTTTTTAGTTGGGCATAACGTCAGTTAGTTCACTAACTTGGTGCTTGAACTAACAGAGGGTCTAATTGTTCTCGACCATCTAGTGCGTAAAGATCGTCACAACCACCCACATGACGTTCATTGATGAAGATTTGTGGTACGCTTCTTTTGCCATTAGCACGCTGTGCCATTTTCTCTCTGGCTTGTTCGTCACCATCAATCTTATATTCGGTAAAATTTACTCCCTTCCACCACAACAGCAGTTTGGCACGAATACAGTAAGGACAGGTAGCCCAGGTGTAGATTTCTACATTGGCTTTGATCTTTTCTGGATGGCGATTTAATAGAGGATTGAGAAAATCGAGCATTTTATTGGTTAGTAGATTTTGCGTAAATTATAACGATTATTACCATAGTGTCAGTTCGGCTTAAGGCAATTTTGCCAGTGATTTTACTTGAGAAGAGTATTTTTAGCTTATCGCGAACTCAGGCTACTCTATAGGTCTAATATCAAGTACGTCTAGAATAAAGAGCGGTTTGTGCTATATCTGCAATTAATCATAGACTTGCTCAAGATAAGACTAATATCGATGATAATTTTCTAAGAAATCTGGTTTTTGGTTAGTAGTCTTAAGCCGACTCCGCACTTTTATACAGGCAGTTCTTCGTCTTCCCAATAGTAAGACCAAGGATCTTGTCGCCAAATCTCCTCATCTGGATGTTCTGCGCAATATTCGTCAAAAGCTGTTTGTCTGAGTTCTTCTGCCTGTTGATGTGCTTGTTCTGCCTGTAAATCTTCTACCACATCCCAAGCAAAAGCACAGTTATCCGAAGCAAATCCTTGTTCGGCACAAATTTCTCTGGCTTCGGCAATTTTTTGTTCGATCTGTTCTTGGATTAGGACAGCAGAGGGTTTTTCAATAAAATTGCTTTTGAGCAAGAGATCGGTTGTAGAAACGACCCCCAAAAGTCTATTTTGGATAATAGGTGCGCGGTGAATACCAGTATTGGCAAAAAGCTGGGCAACAGATTTAATATTCAGATCTGGGTTGACGACGATACAAGGTTTAGTCATAATATCGCAGACGCGAACCTGTTTTGGGTCGAGTCCTTTGGCTGCTACCTTATAAATCACGTCGGTTTTGGTAACAATACCATAGCTATCTGATTCATCTAGACGCTCGACAATTAGGGAATTTAAATTATGATCTCGCATGAGCTTGACAGCATTTGCTACATTAGCAAAACTGCGAATCGTGATCACCTTTTTGCTCATGATATCTGATACTTTCATTTTGATCGCTCCATATATTCTTTCGCTAGTCTCATCTTCAAGGATTCCCCGATCCGACTCTTTTGGGTTGGGGTCAGTCAAGGATACAGCTTCGTAGATAGTTAGTTGATATCTTCTGCTTACCCACTACACCAGTTGTCATATTCAGTTTCCCAATCCGCAATTTCCCAGTCGTTTTCGATTGCTTTGTCCGCAAATTGACCTGATGCTAATGTTTTGTTAGCTTTGAATTTAGCCTTATCTAAAGTTAGGCAATCGGTTTTAGTCAAAATATCGGTTATTGAGACTACTCCAAGTAGCCGATCCTGAATTACAGGCGCAATGCGAATTTTGGCTTTGGAGAATAAATTGGCAATATGTTCCACCGCTAAATTAGGATTCACCACTATACAAGGTTTAGTCATCACTTCGCAGACATAAGTTGATGCTGGATCTTTAGTATTGGCGATCGCATAAGATATATCCGTTGCCGTAATAATGCCATAAGCATCTTTGTCTGAGGCGCGATCGACAATTAGAGTCTTGACATCGTGCTGCTTCATAACTTTGGTAGCTCGATCGATTGTCGCTAAGCTATCGATGGTGACTACGTTGGTTGTCATAATATCTGCTGCTTTCATGAGCTTCTCCGATTGTGTCAATTTAATTTACGTGTAAGCTGACAATTCAAACGGCTATTTACAACAAGATTATTTTCTATTGTTCTGACTTTTGGATAGATTGATGCTTCAATAGATTTATTGTCAGCGACTGATTTTAATAATAGTTTTTTCTGAAAAACTGATTGCTATTAGTAGTTATGTTTTGTTTATTTGGTATAGTGAACGCCACGATAAACTAATTCAGGATGATCTGAGAGAAGACGATGGGGCTTGGCGACCCGATGTATTTTCCAGGGGACACCGCGATACTTACCGCCTACTTCAGCTTCACTTACTTGCCATTCGACATAGGGATCGTCATAATCATGACCGTGAAAATGTAGCCTCATAATTTCTTTCCTCCGAACCAGACAGATTTGGGAAGAATCGAATCAAAAAAAGCTTTCCAGTTCTTCCTATCCTCAAGATAGATAAATAAATTGAAGAACTTGTGAGGAAATTACTGCCAAGAATTAGTAGGTGAACTCTGAGTACCTTGGGTCAAAGGCATGGCGATCGCCCATAAAACTTTTCAGGCTAACTTTAACAGCTAGCCCAATTAAGGAATGCCGATTGTGGCATCCCTGCCGCTAAAAACATTGCTTTTTGTTAAGCACCACCTTGTTTGTCGCGACTTTGGCGACGGCGATCGCGCCATTGAACCACAGAGAGATATAAAACCCCCAAACTGAGTAAACCCAGAATGCCAACAGCAACTAGAAACAGAGTGTTTAGTAAGGTATTTGTTTCCACGACTTAGAATCCGTTACGACCCCAAACAACCATAGCGATCGACCACGTAAATAGGGCTAAGATAGTGACCCAACCTAATGTCAAAATATCCATATCAGTATTTTTGTTTTGAAATATGTATTTAATTTGGCAACTATAAAACCTATCATACTTCTTAAGGGATATGCAAGAAAATAAGATACCAATTAGGTGGGAATAATTGTGATATCCCATTTAGGTAAAGTTTCAGATCTTTGCCAGAAGGGTTGATAGTGCTTTAACTCTTGAGATAAAACTTTGACTCC
>JADEXJ010000052.1 GCA_015207195.1 Pleurocapsales cyanobacterium LEGE 10410 | reverse complement strand
CGCCTTTAATTGAAGCAGTAGGAGCGAGGGTTTTATACCTTTCCCCCTACTCTCCAGAATTCAATCCCATTGAACACTGGTGGTCACAGCTAAAGGCTTTCTTAAGGCAATTCTCTCCAAAAACCTCCAAAAGGGTTGATACGCTAATTAAAATAGCGATAGATTTAATCAATCCCAAGCATCTTCGTAACTGGTTTGCCCACTGCTGTTATTGTCCCTCATAAACTTGCAAACCGCTGTATATGAACTAGATTGAGAAAACGACCGTGTATGATACGAACGCCATGTTGACTTAATTTTTCATTACCAAGAAATTTGAAAAACTTCTGTAAGCTAGAAAACTATTGTATTTGATGTTGCCAACGATATTTATTGAGATCGATTTTACCGTTACTTTTAAACTTGATTCCTTCTTCTTCTAATAAAACTTTTTGCAAATAATCGCCACCCTGACGCTGAAATGAATAGGAAATCTCTCCCTTAGCATTGATCACTCGATGCCAGGGAATATCATCTTGTAGATCTACACGAAACAAGGCATATCCTACCAAACGCGCTTTCCCATATAGTCCAGCTAAGTCAGCAATTTGTCCGTAGGTTGCGACCTTTCCTTGAGGTATTTGGCGTACTGTGGCGTAAATGCGATCGTATTGAGACATTACTAAATTGAAGACTGTAAAACAAAATTGATTAGCTAAAGCTGTTAGTTGTTAGTTGTTAGTTGTTAGTTGTTAGTTGTTAGTTGTTAGTTGTTAGTTGTTAGTTGTTAGTTGTATTTCTTATTTTGTGATATCAACATTATTGCTCAATAAAATCCAGTTTTCCAAACTCAAATCTTCGGCACGACACTGAGGATTAAAACTTAGTTTTTCTAGCAACTGGTTTGAGTCTTCAATAGAGATAATACTTTTTAAATTGTTTCGCAACATCTTTCTTCGATTGGCAAAACCTAGCTTAATCAACGTTTCTAATTGCCGAGGATTATCCGCTGGTTTTTCTATAATTCGAGGACGCAATCTAATTACTACTGAATCTACTTTTGGTGGAGGATAAAAAGATCGCGCAGGAACATTGCAAATCAGTTCGCAACTAGCTAAATACTGCACCCGAATTGATAATGCGCCAAAGGCTTTGCTACCAGGAACCGCCACTAAACGTTCGCCTACTTCTTTTTGCACCAGCAATACTATTGATTCATACTGTTGGGGTGCGGGAGTAGCAATTTTTCCTAATAGCTTTTCAATAATTGGACCTGTAATATTGTAGGGAATGTTAGCTACTACTTTATGAGGATTTTGAAACTTAGGAAAATCTTGTAGTGGCAAATCTAAATCTAACTGCAAAAAATCTCCTTGAACCAAAAGGAAGTTATCACGCTCGCCAAAGTTCTTTACCAGTCTTTTGCACAAGTCGCGATCGATCTCTACTGAAACTAATGCTGAAATTTCGGGCAGTAATTGCTCGGTTAAATTGCCCGTACCTGGTCCAATTTCTAAAATGCGATCGCTTTGGTTCAATTCCGCAGCAATGATAATTCGCTCTAAAACTTGTTTGTCGCGTAACCAATGTTGACCAAATTGTTTACGAGGTCTAAAACTGAAACGTTGTTTGGTTTTTTTTGTCATTTAGTATGTAAGAAGACGTAGGTGCTAAGGTTAGTTCCCCCCTAACTGAGATTAAAAACAAGAACTGACTTAGCAAATTTAAAATTTGAATCGAAGATCAGATATTTCGAGCAATCTTTTTCTTTGCTGTTAATTACTCTATCAATTAACTACAACAATTAATAGGTTTAACTAAAAACTACAGTTTTGTTGTCGTAAACTAACACTCGGTTTTGTAAATGCAGTCTTACCGCACGAGATAATACTAAACGTTCCAAATCTTTTCCCTTGCGAATGAGATCCCTAACAGTGTCCTGATGGTTGACCCGAACAACTTCCTGTTCGATAATTGGTCCCTCATCCAAATCTTCGGTTACATAGTGAGCGGTTGCCCCAATAATTTTAACTCCTCTAGCATGGGCGCGATGATAGGGTTTTGCACCAGGGAAAGCAGGTAAAAAAGAATGATGAATATTAATAATATTAGGAAACTTACCGATCAAATCTGGACTGACAATCTGCATATATTTAGCTAAAACCACCAAATCTATCTGGTATTTTTGGAGAAGTTCTATCTGTTTTGCTTCTTGCTCTGCTTTGTTTTCTTTGGTAATGAGCAAGTGATAAAAATCGATGTTGAATTGTCTGGCGATCGCTTCTAAATGAGCATGATTGCTAATAATTACACTTATCTTACCAGGTAGTTCCTTAGATTGATGTCGCCAAAGCAGATCCCAGAGGCAATGATCTTGTTTGGTTACCCATATGGCAATTTTGGGTATACTATCGGAAAAGTGTAGTTGCCAAGTAGCGTTGAGGGGTTTGGCGATCGCAGCAAAAGCAGTGGCTATAGCTTCACGGGGTAAATTAAAACCTTCAAGTTGCCATTCTACACGAATCAAGAATAAACTTGTAGCGAAATCTGTGTGCTGGTCGGCATAAATAATGTTACCACCATTGGCATAAATAAAGTTGGCAATCTTGGCAACTAATCCAGGACTATCGGGACAAGAAATCAATAAGGTTGCAGTAGGTTCGATCATGAGTTGTGAAATAGGAGTATTTTGGGAAAAATACTTTAGTGATGTTTAGCCGAAGACAAAAAACCAAGACTAACAGATTATTTTAGATGTTTAAAATTTTTTTCTGCCAGACTTAATTTGATCCTTTGATTTTGGGCAAACTAAAAATGTGTAGTCAACTATATAATCCAAATAAATATATTTAACTTAAAGTTTACAGTTTCGTTAGGGAACAGCAATACTTTGAGAAGGCTCAATATATCTTTCCTAGTCAAGAATGTCAATTCCTTATTCTAAAAAATACATGTATCTATATTCAGAGATAAAGTATAAATTATCCCTGGCAATTTTATAGCAGTTAAGAACTTTACTTTGTCCTTATTAAGGTTGAGCAATAAAGCAATATTCGGTCAAAACTACTAATTATTATGAATCAAGACAAATCCTTAGAAGCGAATGACAATCTAAACGAATCATTGAAAACTTCTAATGTACCACAAAAAGAAACTACAGTAGATTTGTGGTCAGAAGAGGAAATCGAGCCTATAACTGATTTTGTTATAGCTGATACTACAACAGATAACGATTCAGAAACTTCGACAGAAATAGCTTCTCCAGAAAACAAAGTTCAGCCGAAAAAAAAGAAAAATGTTGATTTAGATTTGGATGATTGGGATTTTCGCAATCCGCCTATAACTGAAGATTTAGTTGAATCAGAACAGAATACAGATTTGGATATTACCGACGAGTCACCATCTGATGAGTTGGAGATAGAACCGTCTCAATCTTTTGAATTCTCCACAGAAGAGACAGAGTCGCAAATTGGCTTGGAAGGTCTTGACCAACCAGATTTAGCTTCAGATGACTCCGAAAGCCTAGAACTCGAAGCACCAGAAACCGAAATCAACCTAGAAGGTCTTGACCAACCAGGTTTAGCTTCAGATAACTCTGAAATCCTAGAACTCGATGAACCAGACTTAGCTTTAGATGACTCCGAAAGCCTAGAACTAGGCGAACCAGAAGCCGAAATCAGCTTAGATGGATTTGACCAATCAGATTTAGCTTTAGATGACTCCGAAAACCTAGAACTCGAAGCACCAGACTTAGCTTTAGATGACTCCGCAAGCCTGGAACTCGACGAACCAGAAGCCGAAATCAGCTTAGATGGATTTGACCAACCAGATTTAGCTTTAGATGACTCCGAAAGCCTAGAACTAGGCGAACCAGAAGCCGAAATCAGCTTAGATGGATTTGACCAATCAGATTTAGCTTTAGATGACTCCGCAAGCCTGGAACTCGACGAACCAGAAGCCGAAATCAGCTTAGATGGATTTGACCAATCAGATCTAGCTTTAGATGATTTCGATAACCTAGAACTCGAAGCACCAGAAGCCGAAATCAACTTAGAAGGTCTTGACCAACCAGATTTAGCTTTAGATGATTTCGATAACCTAGAACTAGGCGAACTAGAACTAGGCGAACCAGTATCTATAGATGAGCCAAAATTAGATAAGTTGGACGGTCTTCTAGATTTAGACACAGATCTTGATTCCTTGGTTGCAGAATCAACAACTAGTTTGGATGCACTAGAAAATTCGTTAGATTCTGATTTTAAATCGGTAGACTTAGATTCATTACTAGACAGTGAACCTAAAGCTGTTACGGTTCCAGCCAGTCCTCCACCCCAACCAGCTACAGCTACAAAAGAATCGCCGTCTACTTCTTCATCGAAAACCCAAGCCTTCGACCAGACTATGAGGGTTTCGGTACGTAAATTAGATAATTTAAATAACCTGATTGGAGAACTAGTAGTTAAGCGGAATCGTTTAGAAGATGACCAAGAAAGATTGCGTCGCTTTTTGGACAACTTATTGGGTCATGTTCAGTCTTTAGGGGAAGCAGGCTCTAGAATGCACGATATGTACGAGCGATCGCTTTTAGAAGGAGCGTTGATGGCTAGTCGTCAGTCTCGCGCTAATTCTGCGGTTGCCGTGGGAGGGTCTAATCTCGCCAGTAGCGAAGCACCCCAAGAAGAGGGACTAGATGCTTTGGAAATGGATCGCTTTACAGGCTTCCATTTACTATCTCAAGAAATTATTGAATTAATTGTCCGAGTTAGAGAAGCAGCATCCGATATTCAGTTTGTGGTAGATGAAACGGATAAAGTTGCTCAAACTTTTCGCCAGGTAACGAGTCAGCTACAAGACGGGATGAACTCTTCTCGGATGGTGGCATTTGGACAGACAGCAGACCGTTTGCCTAGGGCAATTCGAGATATTTCCCGCAAGCAGAAAAAACAAACCAAACTCCACGTCGAAGGTAAAGATGTACTGATCGATAAAATGATTGTGGAACATCTTTATAATCCGATGACACACTTGGTTAACAATGCCATTTCTCACGGGATTGAAAAACCTGAAGACAGGCTTAAAAAAGGCAAGCCTGAAGTGGGGAACATTTATATCAGAGCCTTTATTCAAGGTAACCAAACTGTAATTACCGTAACCGATGATGGTGCAGGAATCGATCCAGAAAAAGTCAAAGAAAAGGCGATCGAGAAAAACTTAATTACCTGGGCAACAGCACAAAATTTATCAGATCAACAGGTCTACGAACTATTGTTCCATCCAGGCTTCAGCACCAAAGATCAGGCTGATGATTTTGCTGGTCGAGGCGTAGGAATGGATGTAGTTAATACTGACCTCAAGAAAATTCGTGGTTCGATTAGTACCGAGTCGGAAATTGGCAAAGGTACAACCTTTACTGTTCGCTTACCCTTAGTTTTAAGTATTTGCAAGGCTTTAACCTGTATTGACAACAATACCAAAATCGCCTTTCCAATTGACGGTGTGGAAGATACTAAAGAATATTTACCAAGCGATATTCAGACTAATACCAATGATGTACGCTGTATCTCTTGGAAAAATACGCTGTTACCATTAAGACCTTTAAGTAGTCTACTTAATTACAATCGACAAATTCGCCGAACAGGAATTTATAACGCCAATCAAAATAACGACGATATTATCTCTGTAATTATTCTTCGTAGTCTAGATAACTTACTGGCGATTGAGGTAGATGAGGTTTTAGCAGAACAAGAAATTGTAATTAAACAAATTGATGGTCCAATTCCCAAACCATCGGGTATTGCAGGAGCTACGGTTTTGGGTGATGGTACAATTATGCCGATTGGTGACGTGTTAGAACTGATCGAGATTGCTCAAGGTAAGAGAACTATTGAAATTGGCTTCAATATATTTAACAGCGGAGATATTAGGCAGTCTCAAGATGAGGTTCAGCAAGAGCCGATGGTATTAGTAGTTGATGACTCAATTACCGTTCGAGAATTACTGTCGATGAGCTTTAACAAGCTGGGTTATCGAGTTGAGCAAGCCAGAGATGGTCAAGAAGCTTGGGATAAACTGTGTGGTGGTTTAGAGTGTGACATGATCTTTAGTGATATTGAAATGCCACGTATGAATGGATTGGAACTATTGTCTAACCTTCATCAAGATAGCAAGCTCAAATCCATACCTGTTGCGATGTTGACCTCCCGCGGTGCAGACAAACATCGCAAAATAGCCAACGACCTTGGGGCAAAAGCCTACTTGACTAAGCCTTATACAGAAAAAGATTTGATGGATGTGGCACAGCATCTAATTGAAATCAATCGAGCGAACAAAGAAGCTAAGTCTACCAACGCTAACCTTGGTAAAGCTAAGAACCGTCAGTCACCGACAGAATTTAAAGATGCTCCCTTAGTATTGATTATTGACGATTCAGTAACGGTAAGAGAACTGCTATCGATGAGCTTTAAAAAAGCTGGATATCGGGTCGAACAAGCTAGAGATGGTCAAGAAGCTTGGGAAAAACTGAGAGATGGTTTGGAGTGTGATATTGCATTTTGTGATATCGAAATGCCTCGTATGAACGGTTTGGAACTACTATCTCAGCTACAACAAGATCAGAAATTAGCGTCCTTGCCAATTGCAATGCTGACCTCCCGTGGGGCGCAGAAGATGCGTAATATAGCTGCTTCTCGCGGAGCCAATGGCTATTTTGTAAAACCTTATGTTGAAGATGAACTGTTAAAAGCAGCCAAAAGAATGATGAACGGAGAGATGTTAATTGAAACTGCCAGCGAACAATAAGGCATTTTAATCGAGAAGGGGAAGCTACTTTGATAGAACTATCTTAGGTGCTTTTTCGTCTTTATAACTCACGATTCATCCTTTACATATCAGAGCAAGGTGGGAAATGATTAGAATAACGGTTTATCTTGGTGTTTTTTGGTTGAGTAGCTTATGGGGCGTAGGCTCGGCGATCGCTGCTGAAACTAAAGCCCAGGACATTGAGTTAGAAATTGGTATTATTCAACGATTGGGTGCAGCACCAATCGACGATCGCGATCCCCTAATTGAAGAAGTTACCATCAACAGTATTTCTGGAGACTCTTTAAAAGTTAGCTTTCCCACAGAATCTGAATCTATTTCCCCCATTGAAACTACAGAGGTAGTGCTAAGAGTAGAGTCTGCTCCCCTAACTCAGCTCAAGTTAGCCGAAAAGCTGGTGCTGAGCGATCGCGCTACTTTTGAAACGGCTGAAGATAGTGCTAATTCCTGGGAAAAACTAGGTATAGAAGTAGAGGTGGCTCAACCTGGACGTTGGCAAGTTTGGGCAAAAAGAACTGTCTATAATACACCTTTGGTTCGTCGCTGGCTGCTTAACAGTTTAGAGGCTAATGGTTATGATAGTCCCTATCTCGATACGGATGTTCTAACCAAAGAACCTCAAATTCTCTTAGAAATTAATGGTCGAGAATATAACCATGATGAGGTAGAGATCGCCAGCAGCAAAAATTTGATCGAGGTTAACACTACCGATCAACCTGAGTCTGCCCACCTTTATGGAGGAAGTTTGAAGCTTCAGCCCAATGCTCACGGAGAATTTACTTTAGTCAATCAGGTTCCCTTGGAAACATATTTACGGGGAGTTGTTCCCCACGAAATTGGTCCAAATGCCCCTCCTCAAGCGGTTGCTGCCCAAACAATTATTGCTCGTACCTATGCCTTGCGAAATCTAAGACGTTTTGCCGTAGATAACTATCAACTCTGCGCCACCGTTCATTGTCAAGTATACAAAGGTCTCAATGATGCCAATCCTACGAGCGATCGCGCGATCGCTCAAACCGCTGGTTTAGTTCTTACCTACGAAAACGAATTAATTGATGCCCTATATTCTTCTACGACTGGAGGAGTAACCGCTGGTTTTGAAGATACTTGGAATGGTAGTGAGCGTCCCTATCTTCAGCCTGTCATTGATGCCCCCAAACCTTTGTGGGATTTGGTAAAGTATCCTCTTGATAATGAGCCAGCCTTCCGCCGGTTTCTTAGTCTTGATCGAGGATTCAATGAAGTAGACAGAAAAGGTGTGTTTCGCTGGCGTAAAACCAGAAGCATTGCCAATCTAAACAAAGATCTACGTAAATATCTCCAAAAAACTCGTCATCCCCTAGCAGATTTTAATACTATTGAATCAATGAAGATTCAAAGGCGATCGCGCTCTGGCAGAATTCTAGCTTTGACCGTTGCCACTGACAAAGGTAAATTACAGCTACACAAAAACGAAATCCGTAGTGCCTTTGAACCGCCCCGTAGCACTTTTTTCTATTTGAAACCAATTTACAACGACGCTGAACAGCTTAATGGTTACGCTTTTATCGGTGGTGGCTTTGGTCACGGCGTAGGCATGAGTCAGTATGGTTCTTATAACTTGGCTAAATTAGGTTGGACAGCAGAGCAAATCTTAGCTTTCTATTATCCCCAAACAGAAATTAAGCCCCTAGACGAAACCATTGTCTTTTGGCGCGACAACTCGCCTGAGTCAATCAGTAAGAACTAACAAGCTAAACTGAAAGAGCAAGACGATTTTTCAACATCACACCCTATACAGCGGTTTGCATTTCCGTCTAAGACAACTAAAATAGCGTCCGCAGATAAACACAGATAAACGCAGATAGATGAATCGACTTTTCTACAAGTTAAATTGCCAAATTGCGCTGTGTACTAATTAGTTGTACAAAAGGCTGTAATTGACTAGGTTTGGAAGAGTCTTGTAAGCAAAACTAATAGTTGATTGCTTGAAATGGTAACTTGTAGTGCGTCATCTACAAATTTTCAAAGTTGCTCTTGATACCTAGTATTGACGATCGCTCTGATAGACGTTACAAAATATTTTAGCTAAATATCAAGCTAAACCGCATCTAGTTTAAAACCCATAGTTTTTCAGATAACTGTTTCGGGTTAAAGGAGAACAGGAAAAGAGAAAGAATGAACCACTTTCAACTTCAGTTTTCTATAGAAACGCGGTTGAGTTGAAAACATTTTTGACTCAAAAATAATACCATTAACATACTAAGTAACTACAAAAAGTATTATTGATTTTAGTAAATAACATTATCAGTAATATTACTTTTAATAGTTAAAGTCAATCTGTTCACAATTGAACCAAATTAATATATTACGGAATCAAACATGAAAGTAGTTTTTGTCAACAACTATGCTATGGACTCAATTTGGCAGGAATGGCAAGAACAAAAATCTGCTGGACATCATCTTTGGGGTGTAACCAATTTTGACAAATATGGAATTGATTGTCACATATTGGCTCATGAAAAGTATACTTTTCTCAAAAAAATTAGCAAAAAAATTAAATTTTTAGGCGATTTGGATCAGCAATTAAGAATCTTACGAATGAAAGATGATTTCGATTTGGTTTATTGCGCTCAAAGTATGAATACTCTATTACTATCATTAATGCGATCTGTGGGACTGTTCGACAAGCCGATAGTAGCGATCGCCCATGAAAAATTTGAGAAAACTTTAGCAACCAACATACTGATCGATCTTTTTTTTAAAGGACACGATACCTTAGTTTGTTTGAGTGAAAAAATTAAAGATCAATATCAATACGAATTTTATTTTGACTCGAATAAATTAGATGTCTTGGAATGGGGAGTAGAGCTTCCTTTTTACGATTATAATTTGAGCAAAATTGATAGCGATCTGCAAGTTTCTATCCCGCCATTTTTCTTAACAGCAGGACGTACTTATCGAGACTATCAAACCTTGGCTACTGCTTTTGAAAACATAGATCACAACCTAAAAATTTATTGTACGGAAGACTCGGCACCAAACAACCAAGCTTTACCAAAGAATGTTCAAGTTTTCTACGATCCTGAAAAACTTTATTACATTTCTAATGCGGAAATGTATGCCGAATACAAAAGAGCTTATGCTGTCTTGATTCCTTTAGATATTGATCCTCAAAAAGTTTCTTACACTATGATTGGCTTGTCTAGTTTGCTTGATGCCTTGGCATTGGGTAAAGCAATCATCATGACTAAATACGACCATATCAATATTGATATTGAAAAGGAAGGAATTGGACTTTGGGTAGAGCCTGGGGATGTAGCAGGATGGCGTAAAGCAATTTCTTATTTATTAGAACATCCTCGTGAGACTCAAGAGATGGGCAAGCGAGCCAGATTGCTTTGCGAGCAAAGATATAGTTTAGATCTTTTTTCTCAAGGGATAGCTAAAATTATCAATCGAACTTACAGGAAAAACTAAATTCAGAATTCGCGCTGTCAACCTTACACCGCCGTCCTCATTCGAGGACGACACGTCCTAAAGGATACCGTAACCTGGAATGTATAGTCATTCCAAATAGCAACCAGATCATTTTTGACAAAAGTAGCGAGTCCTAAAGGATACCGAGACCGAAGGGAATCCTTTAGGGCTTCGCATATAGCGAGTAGCAAGTAATAATCAAACCTATCATTAGTACATATATACTATAAAGAAATTAATTGGAATGACTATATCTTGAAGGCTTCCCAGATGCTTTAGCGCAAGCCATTAAGCGGGATAATAAAGGTCAATAAAACGGAGGACGGCGGAGTGATCTCTGAATCAAAAACAGCCTAATATGTTCGTTTTGCCGTTGCCACGCGAGAAATGATACTAGTAGCCAAAACCAAAAGAACCAAAATAAATGCTGCACCCCAGGCTAGTTCCTGCTGGTTAGCAAAAGGAACGATCGCAAAATTGTAAACCAGCACCGCCAATGAAGCCGTAGGCTCCATTAACAAGTTATCCCAGTTTGGCCAAAACTGCGTAAATAACGCGGTAAATAGCAACGGTGCAGTTTCTCCCGCAGCACGGGCAACCGCCAAAGTAATTCCTGTAATAATTGCGGGTAAGGCAGCAGGTAACACCACTCGTAAAACCGTCTGATATCGATTTGCCCCAACACCCACTGATGCTTGACGCACATCTTGAGGTACAAGCTTTAGAGATTCGTCAGTAGTACGGACAATGATTGGCAACATCAAAATTGATAGAGCAAAACCTCCAGCCCAAGCTGAGTAGCTTTTGGTAGTTAAAACAATGGCACTATAGGCAAATACGCCAACAATAATGGAAGGTACACCACTGAGAACATTAGTAGCAAAGCGAATCCAGTCGGAAATTCTACCTTCGTTAAATTCCGAAAGGTAAATCGCTGCCATAATGCCCAGGGGAACGCTAATCAATGCTCCAATTCCCACCATAATTACCGTACCTAGCATTGCATTACCAAAACCACCACCTTCTACTAAAGGCGGAGGGGGTAACTCGGAAAAAACAGAGAGGGACAGAGAGCTAATTCCTTTAGTTATTAAGTAGGTCAGAATAATGAATAGCGGAATAATTGCCAATAGGGTAAACAAGCCCGCAATGCTGCTCATAACTAATCCAAACAAAGTACGGGGTGAAGTTGGATTACGCTTGAGGCTGACGACTTCAAAATCTGATTTTTTGACGCTGTTGGGTGTAGTCATTATCCTAAATAAGAGTTCTAAATTTTTTGTAATCTGGTTACTAGTAGTTGGGCTAAAACGTTTACTACCAAAGTAATGAAAAATAAAATCAGGGCTGCATACATCAAAGCAGCTACCTGAAAACCACTAGCTTCCGCAAACTGGTTGGCTAAAAGAGAGGAAACCGTATTGGAAGGAGCAAAAACTGAGGGATTGACTCGATTAGAGTTGCCGATCAGCATGGTTACCGCCATGGTTTCTCCTAAGGCACGACCCAAAGCCAACATGATTCCGCCGATAATCCCCGAAGAAGCAGCAGGTAAAATAATCTTTAAAATAGCTTCCCAACGAGTAGCTCCCAAACCAACCGCAGCCTGACGCAAACCGATATCAACGTTAGTCACAGCATCGCGAGAAATCGCAGCAATGGTAGGGAGAATCATCACCGATAAAATTAGGGCAGCAGGTAACATCCCAGGTCCTCGAAGCGGAGTAAAACCTTTGAGAAAAGGAATCAAAACAAAAATGCCCCACAAGCCATATACTACGCTAGGTACAGCAGCCAACAACTCTACCATAAATACAATTATTCTCTGAACTGCGGGAGGCAGGTAATCTTCACTCAAAAAAATAGCCACTCCCAAACCGATTGGCACCGAGATCGCCAGGGCAATAAATGAACTGACCAAAGTACCGTAGATTGCGGGCCAGACCCCATACTGACTATCCACAGGATTCCAACTACTAGTGGTCAGAAAGCTCAAGCCAAACCTTTGAACAGCTGGCATCGCTTTAAGTCCTACTTGAATCGTAATCCAAACCAAAACTCCAGCGATCGCAAAAGCGAAAATTTTTGCTACCCAATAAAAGGTGTTGTCTAAAGTTCTTTCCATCCCAGAACGGGGTTCAATTTTTTTTTGATAGTTGTTATTCATAAAAATTTAGCTGTCTTTAATTTAAAAATAAAATTTTTAGTCAGTATTCGATTTTACAATGTTTATCACATTGTGATTAAGCCCAGGTAAAGCTGAACTTGTTTGGTTTGGTCGGTCAATCTAACTAACCCATGTAGGTATAATTACGCTAAAGTTTAAAAGCGAAAGCCTAAATCAAAGAGGACTTATTAATTATGACTTTATCAGTTGGCACGACTGCACCAGCTTTTACAACCACCGATGATGCAGGAAATAGCGTTTCTTTATCAGACTTCAAAGGGAAAACAGTTGTTTTATATTTTTATCCCAAAGATGATACTCCTGGCTGCACCAAACAGGCTCAAAGCTTCCGCGATAACTACACCGAATATCAAGACAAAGATATGGTAGTTCTCGGTGTCAGTATGGATGATCAGGCATCTCACCAAAAATTTAAGGAGAAATATGGTTTGCCTTTTACCCTGTTAGTTGATAGCGATGGAGCAATTACTAAAGCTTATGATGTTGACGCTGGTGGACGTTCTCAACGTGTCACCTATGTGATCGATGGTGATGGCTCAATCACCAAAGTTGATAGTAATGTAAATACTAGTACTCACGCTACTGATGTATTGGCTGGCTTAGGTTAAGGACAGAGATCGAGGTGGGCATTGCCCACCTTCTATTGAGCAGTGGATTACTCAAATTAAAAAAAGTTGGAATTAAGCGAAAAATAGATTCCATCTTCTTGTAAAGAGTTTTTCTCACCTTCTACTGAGGTTAGAGGAATACCCCAATCTAAACGAGCATTAAAACTAGTTCCCATAGCAAAGTTCAAGCCGACACCAAAAGCAGGCAAGGTAGCATTAGTGGCTTCGAGATCGTCACTGTTCCATACTGTGCCAAAGTCAAAGAAAGGAGCGATCTGGACTAAACCATCAATTTGGTTAAATCTTAGAATGGGTATACGCAATTCTGCCGAAGCAAATATCCCATTGTCTGCCAGACTAAGATCCTGACGATAACCTCTGACGCTACTTACGCCACCCAGCCTAAACTGTTCTAGGGGGACTAAACTGCCACCTGATAATTGGACATCTCCTCGTAAGAGCAATAAAAAGTCTTCGTCCAAACGTCTTACCCATTGGCTTTGTCCTCGCCAAGATAGGAAAGTGCTATCAGGTTCACCGTCATCATTAATTGTTGAATTAAGAGCGTCTATACCCAGGCTAAATTGAGAACGAAAGGCTAGCACCTGTTTATCGTTGCGATCTACAAATTCTTGAAATAATCTAACCGCACTGATTTTAGTTTCTCCGTTTTCGTCTGCACCACGAGAGAGGTAGTAGTTATTGTTTAACAAAAAAGTTTCACTTTCAGTACGGGTTAGGCTCATACCAAGAGCGAACTCCTTGGTTGGCTGAAGCAAAATAGGTTGGCGTAAGCTTAGTTCGTAATAACGAGATTCTGATTCAATATCGACGGCATTAAAAGGTTCTTCGATTACATCATTAGAATTAATTCCGTATGCTGCCTTAATTGTGCCATTTTGAGAATTTATTGGTAGAGCATAGGCAACATCTAAGGCATCGCTGCCATTTGTATTCACATAGTCTAAGTTCAGGCGATCGCCAAATCCTAATAAGTTACCGTGGTTTAAACCAATGGCTCGTTGATTAGTGCCGACGCTAGGAGAGCGGTTGTTGTTGAAGCTAGTAGAAACACTAAACACATCCGCCTCTTGAATTGTGATATCGAGGAGGCTAGTTCCTGGGCGAACTCCCGCAGACAACTCCGCAGAAACGTTGTCAATTAAGGGATCGAGGCGGAGTAACTGTAGGGCAGATAATAAAGTGTCAATATTAATCGGTTTTTGAGCTGCTGCTTCTATTCGCGAGGTAATGTATTCAGATGAAAGACGTTTGGTTCCTGAGACGTTAACCTTTTCTAGTTCTCCTTCTAAAACGGCAATCTTAACCGTACCGTCATCTAATTCTTGAGGCGGAATATAAGCCCCCGAACTAACATATCCTTTTTTGGTATAAAGCTCAGTAATAGTGCTTCTGGCTTGAAATAGTTCGGATAATGTCAAAGAACGATTACGATATGATGCGATCGCTTGCTCTAGCTCTTGTTGACTAAAAACGCTACTGCCAACTACGTCAAAGTCTTGAACCATAATGCTGTCGGGAATGTTTTCCGAATCTGTGGCTATAGCTAAATTTTGGTTGTTTAGCTTGTCTGGTAAAAGAATTTGAGCCTGAGAAGACAAGTAGGAATCAGCTTTTAAAGGTTTTGATACATCATTTCGTAGTGTTGGGGTTGTTTTTGACTCAGTAGCGGGAGAATTAATGTTTTGCTTGTTATCAAAAGAGATCTGGCTCGATTTGGTTTCTGCTGCACCTAATGGCTTTAATGCCAAAAATATTCCAGCGATCGCCGTCAAAGGAATCGATAAAGCAGTTAAATTGTCTATCTTGGGGCGATTTAATTCTAGCTTGCGCCAAATATCTAATGTAAACATATTGATAGCTATGTTTTGAGAGAGCCACCTTAATAAGATTCCCAAAAACCTAAGGTAAATAACGCGATCGCGTTTAAATATGTATCATAATCACAGTCATTAATCAACTATTATGCTCGTCTTTCCCTATGCGACTAACCAATTTAAACTTACTCTTTGATTTGGTAGCGCATCCCTGGTAGCTGAACAATTAAATCCATCAACTCTAGCTGAGACAAAGCTACTAATGTTTCGCTGGTGTTTAATTCTGTTTGCTCGACAATTGAATCTATGGGGATTGACTCTCGACTGATTAGACTATAGATGCGTTCTAGATCTGGTTCTAAATCTACTTTGGGTTTGGATTCAGCAGCTGGCGGAATATGCTCCAGACAAGGCATTGTACCTAATAACTCTAACAAGTGTTCGATCCCCAAAAGCACGTGCGCCCCAGAATTGAGCAGTGCCAGACATCCTAAAGATTGAACATTGTCTAAAGAACCTGGCAAAACATAAACGTCGCGACCAAAATCGTTGGCGAAACGTGCCGTAATTAAAGCTCCAGAACGCTTGGGGGCTTCCATAATCACGACAGCCCGACATAAGCCAGCGATGATTCGATTTCGAGCAGGAAAATGACCCCGATCTGGTTGAGTTTTTGCAGGATATTCGCTAACTATTAGACCCTGAGTTTTCAGTTTTTGGTAGAGATCGCGATTGCTATAGGGATAAACTGTATCAACACCCGTACCAAGCACAGCGATAGTTCTACCGTTAGCTGCCAAACAGCTATGGTGTGCTACCGTATCAATCCCTGCTGCCATTCCTGAAACAATACCAAAGCCATGACTTACCAAAGCTTGAGTAATTTTCTTAGTCCAGCGTTTCCCATATTCTGTGGGGTTGCGAGTGCCGACAATCGCGATCATCGGTTTGATGCCCTGGTTTTCCGCTGGTTCAACCTGTCCTAAATAATACAACAGCGGAGGAGGACTGGGAATTTCTAAAAGTAGCCTGGGATAGGCGGGATCTGCGGGAGTCCAAAACTGAGGATTTTGCGCTGAATGCTGGATTAGCAGTTCTTCTGGATGATGTTTTCTCTGTTGAATTGCCGTGAAAAATTTATTATTTAATCCTTCTACTTCGGCAAAGGCGATCGCGGGAGCATTCCAAGCCTCTTTTAGAGAGCCAAAATGCTGCGAGATCTTTTTGAGAGATATCGCACCAATACCTTTGATTTGCGACCATGCTAACCAATATGCTCGATCTTGTTCCATAAAGTTTGTTTGACGATCGCAGTCGTTATTTGATTCAGCTTGAGATTTAGTTGGTTACAAAACATTTATAGCCGACAACCTGACTAGATTACAATTCTTGTGCAAATTAGTTCGCTCTAGTTGAATAAAGCTAGGATGGTTGGAAACGCTTATTTAAAATATTTCCGTGGAATCTGAGAATACTCCTTTAGAACATCAACCTTTAGAACATCAAAACGTTCCCAGCGCGCATCAGGGACTACACAGTTTCTTATATAGTTCCGATGATGAACATAGTACCGATTCTAGTTTTGAGACAAATTTTGATGGTACGAATCTTTTTAAGGTATCGGAATGGTTAAAGCAAACGGAAGTTAAAATTGCTGGAGTTTATGCAGTTGTCGATAGCGATCGCCGTTATCAATATATTGGTTATTCTAGGGATGTATTACGTTCTTTAAAAGGTCACATTGCCCAAAATGGATCGCAAGCCTGCACTTTTCTTCGAGTTAAATCATTCAAGTTTCCCAAACGTCAGGCGATGGAAGCCTTGAGAGATGAATGGATAGCAGAGTTAGACTACATTCCTCTAGGCAATACAGATCGGCAGGAAACCTGGGCGCGGACAATCGGCGAAGCTGCCAAAGCAACCATGACAGTCCAAGAACAGAATGCCTATGAAGAGAAAAAGCTTAAGCTACGTAAAGCAATGGCAGATGCTACTTTGATTGATGAATTGGCAGCCAAAGACACCCCAGGCGAAGCTGAAACCCAACGCCGTCAAAAACTTGAAGCAGCAGTCAAAAACGATGACTGGAGTTCTATAATTGAATCTTAATCTGAATTATTTGAATATTTCCGATTAATTCTCGGTCATTAGCAATTTTAAGCAAGGCTAGAGAGAGTTTTTAATCAAGTCGCTGGGGCGATTAGAGTACCTAGCAGGGTTGGTTTCTACTTGGGGAACGATTAGGCAAATAATAATAAAACTAGCTAATACTATTGTACCTTTGACTCCTCCTTTGAGTTGCCAATTAAAATAGCGTGTGGTCAGCTTGTCTATCGGTGGCAGCAAGACTAAACCCATCAGGAAAAATAATGTCGAGATCGCTACATAGGGTGGCGGATTCATTAATGCACCAAAAGCAGCAGTGAGGAATAAAGTTCCGACAAACCAATTGCAACGAGAAATCATTTATACTTAATTGTGTCAGGTGATACAGCAAAGCGTCTTGCTATACTATACTTCTATGGCTCTTTGATGGCATCAGAATATATCCCTACATGGCTTGTTTGTTTGATAGTTTGGTGAACATGTTTGGTAAACATAGTAAAACGCCTCTAGAAAAGCAATATTCAAAACTGCTATCTTTCTAGAAGCGTCAATTTTTTAATTCGGTTGTCTAGCTGTGTTTAGAAACGGTTGTTTCTGCCACCACCAAATGAACTTTTGTTTTCCCGTGGTCTAGCTTTGTTAACTCTTAGCTGGCGATCCATCCATTCTGCGCCGTCTAAAGCTTCAATCGCTTTTTCTTCGTTAGCTTCCGATTCCATCTCGACAAAAGCAAACCCTCTAACGCGACCTGTTTCGCGATCAGTGGGAATATGAACCCGTTTGACAGTTCCATATTCGGTGAAAACTTCGTTTAAGTCTTCTTGATTAACTTCGTAAGATAGATTACCTACATAAATTGACATAGTTTTATTGTCTTCTCAATGAGCGTTGGGTTTAGAGAGACAAGATTATTAGAAAAGAAATATCTCAATACTTTGCGGAAAAACCCTCGATACTGAATACAAACTTAATTACTAATCTGTTGATTCTCAATTTACATATTAGCATTTTTATAAAAGTTGATTATCGATCTTAATACTACTTAAAGTACCTCAAGCGATCGCCCTAGTCAGAGAAAACTGGGGACGCAGCAACAGGAGAATCGAGAAACACTGGTTACTTGATTTGCCTTAGTACATAGAATGACCAACTAGATCCAATCTTCGTCGTCGTCAACATCACTCTGAGCAGTCGAACCTTGACCATAAATAAAGGATGCTTGAGATTCGGTTGACGTGTTGGGGTCTTGCTCGCCCTCAAATTCTTCAGCGAATTCTTCCTCATCAAAATCATTATCAAAATCATGCTGTTCATCGTCCTCCCTGCTGACAGCTTCATAATTGGGTTGAGAGGGTTGGGGCAAAATATCCATTGGTTTTTTACCGTCTATTTCGGTAACGCACAAATCATCAATATGAGCCAGAAAAATATTCCCCTGAACATCACAAACAGTTGCCGAACAGGACACTTCCGTTTTTTCTTGAGCAAAGAGTTCACTAATAAAACGCGATGGGTTAGCTTTACCCGCTTCTCCGTTGATACCTAATAAGATATATTCGTTACCTGTTCTGCGGTGCTTAACAATTGTAGTCATTTTTAGTACTTACTCATGTTGAATAGATTGAGTTTGATTGTTTTAGACGATTAACTTTTAGATTCACTCTAGTTTCAGGGTAAATAGCACCAAGTTCTGCTGGCTGACCTACTATAAAACTTGTTGCTTATTAATTATTTCTATTTTTAGCAAAATATCTTCAAACAACTACTTCACCGTTGCTCCATGAGTGCGAGTGTCGGTACTATCGTCAGTTACTGTAACTTTAGCCTCTACTTGGGAGAATTGACCTCTTTTATTAGCGTAGGGAATCGGATTATGAGCAATCAAAGCATCCAAGTCAGCTTCTAAAATTCCTCGTGGTTGTTCGCCAATTGCTTCGGCGATCGCTTCTCCCGACTCGTCCAGAAAAACAAAGTGAGGTATTCCATCAACACGGTAGCGTAGCATCTCTGGCAGCCACTTGGTATTATCTACGTTGAGCATAACGAAATTGACGCGATCGCCATAATTTTCTTTGATTTGACCCAGATCTGCTGCCATTGCCTGACAGCTAGTACACCAGTCGGCATAAAATTCGGCTAGGGTAGGCTGAGAATTATCTAAAGCCACGTCTAAAGAGGTAGCTCGTTTCACTTGAGACTCTAAAGACAAAGGACTAGTTTGGGTTTGCGACCCCAAAAACAAAGCTACACTAAGCACAACCGCTGCGATCGCAACTACGATATTTCTCACGGAATTGTTAGCAGTGGATTCAATTTCGCTCATCAGTATTATAAATAAATATATTCAGGTACTTGCGTTTCTTATTCTATCTATAATTTATTATTCTCTATGAAAAAAAGAGTAACTATAACTGTCCCCCGAAATGCGATCCGAATCCCGCTTACTTATCGTTTGGAAAAAGATTTTAATATTGCTGCCAATATCATTCGCGCTCAGGTTGCCCCCAACCAAATAGGTAAACTGGTAGTAGAGTTGCAGGGAGAGATCGACAGAATTGATGCTGCGATTGAATGGATGAGAATGGGCGACATTCAGGTGTTTTCTGCTAGTGGCGAGATTGTAATTGACGAAGATAGCTGTGTAGACTGTGGTTTGTGTACGGGGGTGTGTCCTACCGAAGCTTTGGTATTAGATCCAGTAACCTTTAAGCTAAATTTTCGGCGATCGCGCTGTATTGTCTGCGAACAGTGTGTTCCAACCTGTCCCGTGGCTGCAATTTCGACTAATTTATAGCTCATGACTCTTAACCCTTGAGCCAAAATTCTACCAATCCTCTAATAGATGATGTAGCATTACTTGTGAGATTTTGGGGAGATGACATGGCACAAAAAGTTGGCTTATTGTTTGGTGGTCGTTCGGGAGAACACGAGGTTTCAATCACCTCAGCCAGAGCGATCGCTTCAGCTTTAAAAGAAGGTGATAATCAAAGTAAGTACGAGATTTTGCCCGTATATATCGATAAAAATGGGACATGGCAATCTAGCGATCTAGCAGAACAGGTATTAACTTCAGGAAAGCCTTTATTACTAGAAGAAACTACTGTAGCTAACAACAGCGAAAACAAGCTTACGGTCACGGGTTTTGCTTCCCTATCTCCCGTAGGACAAAACCTTAGCTATTGCGAAATTGATGTTTGGTTTCCCATTCTCCACGGTCCTAATGGAGAAGACGGTACGGTACAGGGGCTACTCAGCCTGATGAACGTTCCCTTTGTCGGTTCGGGGGTGTTGGGTTCGGCTTTGGGGATGGATAAAGTTGCGATGAAAATGGCGTTTGCCCAGGCAGGATTACCCCAGGTAAAATACGTCGCGGTAAATCGCTCGCAAGTCTACTCAAATCCCTGTATATATCCCAAACTCTGTGATGATATTGAAGCCAAGTTAGATTATCCCTGTTTTGTCAAGCCCGCCAATCTGGGTTCATCGGTGGGAATTGCTAAAGTGCGATCGCGTGAAGAATTAGAGCAGGCTTTGGATAATGCTGCTAGTTACGATCGTCGCCTAGTAGTAGAAGCAGGAGTCACCGCTAGAGAAATTGAATGCGCCGTATTGGGCAACGATCATCCTCAAGTTTCCGTACCAGGGGAAATCACCTTTAATAGTGACTTTTATGACTATGAGACTAAGTATACCGAAGGAGCAGCCCAGTTACATATTCCTGCCAGTCTTCCTCCAGCAATTACTAAACAGATTCAAGAAATGGCGATCGCAGCATTTTTAGCTGTCAATGCAGCAGGATTAGCTAGAGTTGATTTTTTCTACATAGAAGACACGGGAGAAGTCTTCTTGAATGAGATTAACACCCTACCAGGCTTTACCTCTACTAGTATGTATCCCAGGCTTTGGGCGCACAGCGGTGTTTCTTTTCCTCAATTGGTCGATCGCCTAATTCAATTAGCGGTAGAGCGTTATCAAGAATCAAACCCCAGCTAAACAGCAGAGACAACAACAAAAAGTTGAAACAAGAACAAATTGAGTTAATCTGAAGCTTGTGACTTGTAACCAAGTATTGAGGAGACTATGGAACGCACTTTTATTATGATCAAACCCGATGGCGTACAGCGTCATCTGACAGGAGATATTATTCATCGCTTTGAATCCAAAGGTTTTACTTTAGTGGGGATGAAGATGATGCAGGTTTCCCGCGAACTAGCAGAAAAACACTACGAAGTCCACAAAGAAAGACCTTTTTTTAAGGGGTTGACTGAATTTATTATCTCTGCTCCCGTCATTGCTATGGTTTGGGAAGGAGAAGATGTAATTGCTGCTGCTAGAAATCTTATTGGTGCGACTAACCCCGTTGCTGCCACACCTGGTTCGATTCGTGGCGATCTTGGCGTTAGTATCGGGCGTAATTTAATTCACGGTTCGGATGCACCAGAAACCGCTAAGGCTGAAATCGGGCTGTGGTTTGATGAATCAGAGTTAGTCAACTGGGAACCTGTAAGAAAATCCTGGCTCTACGAATAAATTAATCTTGAGGGGATTAGGGAGGGCAGCTATCTTAATCCTCATCTTCGGTATCACTATAATCTTGATTAGCTAAAGCAAATAAACCACAAATAGCACAGGTCATTATTCCTAAAGCGATCGCCCAGCTACTCCCACCAAAGCTAACATCAATCGCCCAGTTAGTTAATGCTCCTGCAACCAAAAATGGAATAATACTAAAGACCGAAGCATAAAAAGCATTCTGTGCTTCTCTGGCGGGGCGGGTTTCTTCAAATTCTTCAGCCGAAGTATACATCCATCCCTCAGCAAAGTTGAACCATCTTTCCAGGCGATCGCTAATCCATTGTTTGATGGAATCTAAACCAATATAAAGACCTAGTGACCAAATACAGCTCCCTGCAAGGCTAACCGTGTCTAGTTCAAAAGAAAAGGGGATAAAGTTTATTCTCATAATATTTTATAGTTGCTTATTTTTAGATGTGCAGGACGGATTGTTTCATTTCGTAACAAGGTTGATCCAGTGATGCGAGTACTACTGAAAATACTCCTTGTCCGCTGTAGACTCAGAAAAAATTTTAATCTCAAGCGATGTTTTCAGACTTTTACTCCCAGAAACAGAATCTATAGCTACCTTGTTGAAGATATTGTGATCAGTTTGGCAAATTTACAATAATTTCAATAAAACTTTAACCAACGGTAGCCAATTTAAGGCTATGATTGTTTCCAGTGTAAATACCTAATGCAGAATATTGCTAGTTAAAAAATTAGGCAGTATCTTGGTAGAAGACCGTTGAGTCTTACCAAGACATTTTAAATTCTGTTTGGTTGTTTACCAGTTATTACTGAAAAATTATCTATTTTTTGTTAAGTGTGAAATAGAAAACTTGTTGTTTTAATAGTTACCTCAATTCAGTTAGTAGACACAAATTAAAGCGAACAAACGTAAATTATTATACAAATTGAGCTAGAACATATGAGCTACAGACTTAAGTTCAGATGGAGTCGCTGGCTAGCTGTTGCTGCTACGACTTTCTTAATATCTTTCGCCATTAATAGCTGGGGAACTATCCAATCACACGCCTCAGACCTAGCTGAAAACAATTCAAATAATCTAGTTGCTCAAGATGTATCTGCTATTTGGGAACAAGGCTCTTTTCCTGTAGAAAATTTTCAATCCTACACTTCTGGCTTTGGTTATCGTATTTCTCCTGTTACGGGAAAGCGTCAGTTTCACAATGGTTTAGATTTAGCTGCTCCCCGTGGTAGCTATATACGTAACTGGTGGGGAGGTCAAGCAACCAAACTATCTGATGGCAACGCTTGTGGCACCTCCATAACTATCCAGTCTGGAGAATGGCAACACGTTTACTGTCATTTAGAAGGTCACGTCGAAGATTCTGGCAACGGAAAATACCTAATCGACAAAGATGGCGGTATTCAGATTGCTCAAGGTCAAAACATTCCCGTAGGAGCAAGAATAGGGCGCATTGGCATGACTGGACGTACGACAGGACCTCATCTACATTGGGTACTCAAACACAATGGCGGTTACGTAGATCCTGCTTTAGTACTCAAAGAGATGTTTAAACGTCAGACTATTTCTTCTACGTCTACCTCATGAGTCTAAATTGATCGGAGTTTGTTGAGATTTTATATAGTCGGCAAACGCTTTGGGATAAAGAATTAGAAAATATACCCACCAGGCAAGAATAGGAAGAGAAATAGCCAGGGTTAGCCAGAGTTGGTGTAAAATTAGCCAGCTACTGGCTATTATTATTATTCCCGTCAGCATAATTGACCAGGGTTGACACCATCTGGGTTTATAATCCCAGACGTTGGTTGAGTTAGTATTATCAAGATTCATAATAGCCTTACTTCTTACTTCTTACTTATTCGGGCGGTCAACATTTTAAGGAAACCTCAAAATTACGCCCTCACTTATTACTTAACAATGCTTCCTGCTGGGCTGCGAGCAACTCTTTAATTCCTGTTTCTGCTAAATCTAGCATCTTGTTTAATTGCGATCGCGTCATACTATTAGACTCGGCAGTTCCCTGAATTTCAATTAGTTCTAGCTTGCCATTCATCACTACATTTAAGTCTACGTCTGCTGCCACATCTTCTTGATAGTCTAGATCTAAAAACGCCTCGCCTCCAATCAATCCTACCGAAACTGCTGCCACAGGTTCGATTATGGGAGATGTTTTTAGCTCTCCTGCTGCAATTAGCTTGTTGATTCCATGAACCAAAGCCACGTAGCTTCCCGTGATTGCTGCCGTGCGCGTCCCTGCATCTGCCTGTAACACATCAGCATCAATAGTAATAGTTTTTTCACCCAACCTCTGAAGATTAATTGCAGCCCTCAAACTACGTCCGATTAACCTTTGAATTTCCTGGGTACGCCCTGAAAGCTTGATCAATTCCCTGGTATGACGTGTCGTGGTTGCTCCTGGCAGCATTCTATATTCTGCTGTTAACCATGCCTGACCGCTATTGAGTAAAAATCTGGGAACCCGTTCTTCAATACTTACAGTGCAAAGAACTTTAGTCTTACCAGATTCGATAATTACCGATGATAGAGGATTCTCGATGAAATCTAGTTGAAATTTATGAGGGCGAAGTCGATCTGCTTGACGATTATCTAAACGCTTCCAAATCAAAATGTTGTTCCTAAACTAATGGTTTCTAAGCTGATTAACACTCAAGTCTGACAGATAGCGATCGGGATTGAACTAATAACTTAGCAAGTTGAGACAGTTCTTTACTAATTTAATAACCAAATTAAAGATTAATCACGACTCAACCGATTATTATTAAGAATTCCCTGATGTTTTTCAGCGTTTTTAGGGCTAAAGCCTAGAAATAATCAGGTCGATCGGCATTAATAGCTCTTGTTTAAGATATTTAAAAATCTCTCCAAAAGTAGATTTTTGCTTATATCGTAGAAAAATCAGGTTATGTTGCAAATTAACCTTTTCCCACGAATACTTTTGTTACTAAATTATCTAGAAGCCGTGTCAAATCTATTTGTTTCTTTGTGCTTATCTGCTTGCGTAAGTTTTGCTGCGCCCACAGCAATTATAGGCTGCATACTAGGATTTTTAAGCTCGATTGGTTGCGTTCCTGGATTGATGCACATCAGCCAACAAGGAACATTTTATGTCTTAAATTTTCTAGCTGTGTTTGGTAATGGAAAACCCCTGCAAGGCATGATAACTCTCGGTGTTACAGTAAGCATCGTCGGTATTCTGTTAGATGTTTTTAACTTCTACCGCTACCCAAGCTTGAATGATAAAGATTTCAGTTAACAACTGCTCAACAACAGTAACAAGTAATAAATCTTGGTTGCTGCTGGCGATTTTGCCCCCAAAGTTGTGCTATGCTTTCCCCTACTTGCTACTTACTTTTTCATTCTTCGTTTCACCTCCCTATTTATGCCTGGTAGTGAATTAAAAGCAGATCTTTGGATTAACGAATACATTACTCCCTGGGATATTTACACCCATGGAGTAACCAAAATTTTGACCCATCAACAAACTCCCTATCAAGAGATGTATATTGTCGAGACGGGTGCTTTTGGCAAAGGTTTAGTCTTGGATGGTAAGTGGCAATCTTGTACCGTAGATGAATTTATCTATCATGAAGCTTTAGTACATCCTGGCGCGATCGCACACCAAAATCCCCAGAGAGTCTTAGTTCTAGGTGGCGGTGAGGGGGCGACTGTCCGCGAAGTATTGCGTTGGCGAAGCGTTCAAAAAGTAACGATGATTGATATTGATGGGGAAGTGGTAGAAGCCTGTAAGCAGTATCTTCCTGAAATGCACCAAAATGCTTTTGCCGATCCTCGTGTTGAGTTGATAATTGCTGATGCGCTCAAGGTTCTCGATAGTACTACAGAAACCTGGGATCTGATTATCTCTGACCTCAGCGATCCGATTGAATCTGGACCATCTTTTGCCCTGTTCACCAAAGAATATTTCGCTAAGCTAAAAAACGTTTTGAACCCTGGAGGATACGTTATGGTGCAGGCAGGACCAATATCTCCCCCAGAAGTAACAGACCACGCTCGTCTGATCAATACCTTAAAGGCAGTATTTGAACACGTAACTTCTTTATCTGCACCAACCCCTTCTTATGGACGTGCTTGGGGCTTTGCCTTGTGTTCCGATCGACCGATCGCCCTTCAACTCCAGCCAGAATTAGTAGATGAGTTATTGTCTGCTAATACTACTGGAGGCTATCGCTTTATTGATGGCACGACTCTTTTAGGAATCATGCAAACCCCTTTGTATGTTCGCCAGGCGATCGCAGCAGAAACCACTGTCTATACTCTTAATGAACCACCAAAGTTTTTTGGCACGGGAAAGATGGGGAAGTAAAAAGTAAAAAGTCAGAAGTAGCCACGACTAACCATCAACCACTAACGTCTTTGAACTCCGAACTCAGGGGCGACCCCGCGTCCTAAAGGATATAGCAGAGTGTATCCCTTTAGGGACACCTTCGGATATCGGCGTAAGACGCAAGGGAACGCGCCCCTGCACGAACTACCAAAATCAAACCCTACTCAGCCAAACCAAACTACCTAAAATTACCAATACCAATACTAAAGCAAACCACACAAACTGATTGTCTTGGGCATCGGTGGGAGACGAGTCCAGGTCTTCTTCTAGCTGGGGTGTATTTTGCACGAGCTTCTTTTTAGCTGCAACATAGCGAGATGCCCCTTGCTCCGCATCAGCCAGATCGGGAATTTCACTCATCCATTCTTTAGGACGCTCCAGTACTGGAGCTTTAATAATATATAAAATGCGCTGTGCCTGTTCGCGGGTTTGAGTATTAGGATGAGTAACTAATTCTTGACATAGGGCGATCGCCTGTTCGATTTGATTAGCTGCTTGATAAGCCGTAACTAGCCAAATTTGTGCTTCTCCTCCCTGACGGGAATTAGATGCAACTAATTCTTTGGCAGCTTCTAAATTTTCGATACTGAGGCGATACTGTCCTCTTTCTAAAGCTTTCTTTCCCGCCTGATATTTCTGGTGAAACTTTTCTCGATTATTTACTGTCACGTTAAAATGAAAATATAGACATATTGTGGTAATTACTTAAATTTATTATTAATTAATTTGCCTCTACTGTTCAAGACCAAGCAGAAATCATGAACAAACAACATCAAACCAAATTCCATTGGCAAAAAGCTTTGGGGGTTTTGGCTGTTGCCATGAGCATAATCGGAGTCGCAGAGCCAGCTATGACAACGCCTGCTCAAAGCCAAGACAGTTTCCAACTAGCTCAAGTGGGTGTTCGTAGCCGAGTCGTTGGACCAACTCCGCTGAATATTCGCCCCCGAACTCATATTCCCCTCCCTGCAAGCAATTATCATCGCAGTGGTTATTATAGATATCCAGGGCGACGAAATTACATCAAGTACAAACACTATAACCGCTATGGTCGCGATCGTTACCATAGCCATAGAAGGAGAAATCGAGGAGGTGTCAACGTGATCATTAACGTGCCAGCTCGTCGAAGTTACTATCGTTCTGGCAGCTATTTTCGGATTATCAACCATTAGCTAATTCACAATTGACTTGTTTCCGAAGCTACGATCATTGAGCCGATCCCTTCATCGGTGAGGATTTCCAAGAGCAGAGAGTGGGGTAAACGACCATCTAAGATATGGGCTGCCTTTACTCCTTGGGCGAGCGATCGCACACAGCAAGAAACCTTGGGAATCATTCCTCCTGAAACAATCCCCTGGTCGATTAGCTCTCTGGCTTTTTGAATGTCCAATTTATTAATTAGGCTTGAAGAATCACGATAGTCGTATAAAATTCCCGAAGTGTCAGTCAATAAGATTAGTTTTTCTGCCTGTAGGGCTGCTGCAATTTCTCCCGCTACAGTATCCGCGTTAATATTATACGCTTGACCATTTTCGTCGGCAGCAACGCTAGAAATTACGGGGACGTAACCGCTTTTGACTAAAGATTCAACCAATCCTGTATCTACATTCGTTACTTCTCCGACAAAGCCTACCCCTTCTTTGCCTACTGGGCGAGCTTGAATCAAATTGCCATCTTTTCCACATAGTCCCACCGCTGAAGCTCCAGCCCGACTAATTAAAGACACCAATTCTTTGTTAACTCTACCTGCCAAGACCATTTCTACTACATCCATCGTGGCAGCATCCGTAACCCGCAAACCATCTTTAAATAACGGCTCAATCTTTAGCTTTTCTAGCCAGGTATTAATTTCTGGACCACCTCCGTGAACCACTACAGGACGCACACCCACGCAAGCAAGAAATACTATGTCGTTGATGACCTTTGCCTTAAGACCGCTATCTTTCATTGCTGCACCGCCATATTTGATCACGATGGTTCGGTTAGCAAATTTCTGAATATAGGGAAGAGCTTCACTGAGAACCCGAACACGACTGGCTGCTGCTTCTCTAAAATATTCACTGTTATTGACCATATTATAAGTATCGAGGATAAATCTAATTCTTAAATAATTTATCAGACCTGAGACTTCAAGACAGTAGGAATAGCTTCAATAATTTGGCTAGAGATCTCCAAAGCCGATTGTTCTGGTTGGATAGCGATATGCAGATCGGCTTGAGCATACAGAGGACGGCGAGTTTCTAGTAATGATTCTAGTTTGTCAGCTAAAGGTCTAGTTAGATCTCCAGCTAATCTTGTTTTTAGGGTTGCTAAATCTACGTCAAGCCAGATAATTAAGCCCTGTCTTAGGTAACTCCAATTAATTTGCCGTTGAATAATTCCCCCTCCTGTAGATATTACCGATCGCGTATAAACCGATAGTTCACTCAAAACTTTAGTTTCTAATTCTCGAAAGTAAGCTTCTCCCTGCTGTTGAAAAATTGCCGAAATCGGCTCTTGAGCGATCGCTTCAATTGCTTGATCTGTATCGATAAAATTATATTTCAGATTTTGCGCTAGATGTCTACCAACAGTGGTTTTTCCCGAACCCATCATGCCGATCAAATAAATATTTAAACCCTGTAATAAATTGCTCATTTTTGTTGATGCGCTCTTTTTAATGAAGATTTTTTGTCTAATCAAACCTGGTTCATCAAGCGGAATTATCCATGATTTGAATGTTTTTACCAACGTTCAGAATGACCTATAAAACGTGTTTTTGTGCCAAACTCTGACTTTTTACTGGCTATTAAGTACTTTTACTGCCATAATAGTAAGTACAATTACTGGCAACACAAATTATGTGCCATACTGCCGACATATGTATTTTTACAGATACTAATATAAGCCTAACAAGGTTCTCGATAGTAAGTAACAATGATTAGTTTGGTGGTCAAAAACCACAATCCTAAGAATATGCCGAGCTTTCAGTTCCAGCTGAGTCAATAGCGATTTTGCCAGATCAATATATTTAGCAGTTAACCACATTATTAATAGTGATCCAGATTACAGAAAAAACACATAAGTTTAATTAAAATTTGATAATAAATAAATAAAGTTATTTGAAAATACTGTTATTCCCCGAAAAAGATTTTTCGCCAAATATATAACAACAACAAATATTTATAACAAAATTTATAACGATGTAATAGTTATGAAATTAATTCGAGAAATAGCGCAACAGGCTTTGAACACGGGATATCTAACTGTAGAAGCTGAAGAAAAACTACGAATCATGTTAAGGAACAAATATGAGTTAGAAGACCTTGAAGCTTTTATTGACCTACAGCAAGCCACAATGATAGGCATCGTAAAACAAGAATCAAGAGAGCTATTTGTTGCTAGCAAAAACTCTTAAATCCAATCCTCATCATCCTGCTTATCTTTATCTTTAGTAAGATTAGAGTCTATTTCAGCTTCAATAGAAGTCTTTTTAGTATTTTTAGATTGGTCAGGGCGATCGCTAGCTTCTCGATATTTATAAGAATAGGTAGACCCAGAATGTTCGGCACTTTCGGGTTTTTGACTTACTTCATAGCTAGTTGAATCGTAACTATTTTGCTCTCTAACATTACTCTCAGCTGTAGTAGGATATTCTTGACTTTCTTTTTCAGTCCATCTAGTATCTGGATATAAATCGTTGGCGTATTTTCGTTTGCTTGAACCAGAGTAGCTATAACGATTGAGAACCTGTCCCAACAAGTTAATTAGCATTCCAGCTAAGGCAAATAGAGCGATCCAAATAGCTAGGGGTAACTGGGGAGTTTGATAAAGACACGATTGAGCGCGATCGGGACAAAATAGTTTCAGCGCGATTAACTCCCGATTTTGGACAAAGACAATGCTCAGTGCAGCTAAAATTAGCACCAGCAAAAACAACTTTAGACGACTCATAAATTCTTTCCAGTAGAATAAAAATCTAAATTTATGTTGAGAATAACAAAATTAATTCTGTTGTCATTCTACTAGGAGTTCGGAGTATTCAATAAGCAGAGAACCTGAAGCAGCAAGAATAATGATCTACTGCTGCAATTGAGCTTATTAAGCTTGAGGTAGAGATAGCGATCGCCATTAATAAATAACAGGTATCCCCCAGAGGTGACGATAATTACTTGAGAATCCCAAGGGAATAAGCAACTGGGGGTGATAAGGAAAGTTAAGAACGGTATTTAAGCTACTATTACGCTACTCCTAGCAGGCACAGCAATTTCCAGCATTTCTCTGGCATCGTCGTGCCAGGTTAAGCGTCCCGAACCATATACTGGGTTACTGGGTTTAAACTTCAATTCTTTGACGGGGAAACTACCCGTAGCCTGTTCAGAACTAATATTGACGGCAACTATAACCTCTTCTTCGTCCAACATACGAGCAAAGACGTATAGATGTTCGGTAGCATAAAGAGTTTTGTATTTACCAGTACGTAAAGCAGGATATTGATGGCGCAAAGCAATCAGCTTTTTGTGATCTCTCAACACTTCAACGTCCCATTGCTCAGGTTGAGGAAAAACACGTCGAGAGTCGGGGTCTTTTCCTCCAGGTAGTGCCACCTCATCACCATAAAAAATGCTCGGTGCGCCAGGAAAGGTCATCAACAGTACTGTAGACAGCATAAAGCTATCTTTATCCTCGCCAACCGTAGTCAGCATTCTTGGAGTGTCGTGACTGTCTAATAGGTTGAGTTGGGTTAGCTGAATTTCCCAGTCATACTGCATCAGTAGAGATTCAATTTTAATTGCATATTCTGTACCTGAAATAGGCGGATAGGGTTTGAGTTCGCCCTGACAATATTCGGGGTTGTAGTTCTCGCCCCCCGCAAAAGCGATCGTCGCCTCGGTAAAGCGATAGTTCATCACTCCATCAAACTGTGTCCCGTCAAGCCATTGGCTAGCATCCCCCCAAATTTCCCCAACGATATATGCCTCTGGGTTGACCGCTTTGACGCGATCGCGAAATTCTTGCCAAAAGCCAGGAGTATCGACCTCATTCGGCACGTCCAACCGCCAGCCATCAATGCCCTGATATAGCCAATATTCAGCAATTTGCATAATATATTCTTTGACTTGAGGATTGTCGTGATTAAACTCTGGCAAAGCACGATTATCGATCCAGCCGTCGTAGTTGGCAGGTTTATCACCATCATAGGCAGATAACGGCCAACCATGAATCTTAAACCAGTCTAACCACGGAGAATAAGGACCATTTTCTAAAATATCATTAAAAAAATAAAAGCCCCGACTAGCATGATTAAATACTCCATCCAAGACTACTTTGATATTTTTGCTATGGGCAGCCTTTAACAAAGCATCGAAAGCCACATTCCCTCCCAAAATTGGGTCTACCTGATAGTAGTCATGGGTATGGTATCGGTGATTGGAAGCAGATTGAAAAATGGGCGTAAAGTAAATGGCGTTGATGCCCAAATCTTCTAAATAATCGAGCTTATCAATTACTCCCCAAAGATTTCCTCCTTTGTACCCCTGTAAAGTTGGAGTAGCGTCCCAACCCTCATAATTTGAAGCTTGCCATTGCCCCTTCACGGTAGCAGGACTTTTGGCAAAGCGGTCTGGAAAAATTTGATAGAAAACAGCGTTTTTGACCCAATCTGGTGTTTTAGTCATAATCGATCGTTAATTGTCAATGGTTAATTTTGAGTGGTGCTTTGATATTTCGATACACCAGAGAATGTCAACTTCTCAATGCTTATTATTTATTCACGATCGCTCGTCCCTCATCAACTGTAAAAAGATGGATTTTATCAAGATCTACAGTCAACCAAACACGATCGCCGATCGCAATTGACTGTTCTGGGGGGAGAGATACGGTTAACCTGGTTTGGGGATCTGCCGTCAAATGGGCAAATATATAAGTTTCGTTCCCCAATGCCTCTACTAGATCTACCGTAGCTTGTATACTCGATGCGCTGTTGGTGCTAATAGATAAATGTTGGGGACGAATTCCTAACACCAAAGATTTTGTCCGACTAGATTGCAGAGATTGAGTCCAACTTTGAGGTAGATCGAGCTTAAAGTATTGGTGTATTAGTGACAGAGGCGCGACCAAATCTACAGGTAGAAAATTCATTGGCGGTGAACCAATAAACTCAGCCACGAAGCGGTTAACAGGTTGCTGATATATTTTTAAAGGGTGAGCAATTTGTTGAATTTGTCCGTTGTTCATTACCGCAATCCGATCTCCCATCGTCATCGCCTCAGTTTGGTCGTGGGTAACATATATCGTGGTGGTGTTTAGCTGTCGCTGAAGCTGGACAATTTGAGCGCGAGTTTGAGTTCGCAGTTTGGCATCCAAATTGGACAAGGGTTCGTCCATCAAAAAAACTTGGGGATTACGGGAGATCGCCCTACCTAATGCTACCCGCTGTTTTTGCCCTCCCGACAGTTCTTTGGGCAAACGATAGAGTAAAGGTTCAATCTGCAACAAACTGGCTACATATCTTACCCGATCCCGCACGGTCTTTTCTTTCGCCGAAGTATGACGCAGACTTCGAGGCAAGTAACGAGTTGCCGAAGTTAAAATATCCTCAACCAAACCAGAATCAAGCCCTTTTCTCCCTGTCCCCGAACTTCTCCTCAAACCAAAAGCCAGATTATCATAAATATTTAAATGGGGATAGAGAGCATAATTTTGAAACACCATGGCAATATCCCTAGCTTTGGGCGGTAGATCGTTGACGGTGCGATCGCCAATTCTAATATTCCCTCCCGTCAATTCCTCCAACCCCGCCAACAAGCGTAACAAAGTACTCTTCCCACAGCCAGAAGGACCAACTAAAACCAAAAACTCTCCATCCTCGACGGTAAAATTAATATCTTGCAAGACGCTGACTTGCTTTGACGAAGCTTTGCCAACAGCAACAGACCGATCTGCTGCTTGAGATACCTCATCGCGATCTACCCTACCGCGATAGCTTTTATAGACATTTTCAACTATAACCTTTGCCACTATAAAACCCAAATAAAGTGAATATCATCAGCTTTACTTGAGTTATGTTACCACTAGGTATTAAATCTTGACTTCTAACAGCGTAGCTTTCGTCTGCAACTTAAATTTGACATTTAAGACAATTGCTTTTGGCAGCCATAACAGATTAATTTGTTTCTTGAAAGGTAGTTATGGTTATTGTCTTAGTTTTTTAAAGCATAGTAACGTGACTTCATCTAATGAAACTCACGCTACCATTTAATTGCTCTAGTAATGCTCAGCCCATCGGAAAACCAAGTGCTGCATTGCGGATATATTCATTAACGCTCAAACCAGCTTTTCTAGCTTTGTTTTTGATCACCTCAGCTTCAGCATCACTTAGAGAAACGATCAAGGCATTAGGAGCAAGCTGAAGCAAAGCCGATTTAGTGTTGATAGTAGGAAAAGACATAGCTCAAAAATCTCTAGTTGTATTAATCTATTTAAACTTTTTTGCAATACTTACTGCTGTGATGTGGATCGTAATCTACAAATAGTATTTAAGATTGCGATGACCGTATTTTTAAGTCTTTAGGCTAGATATTAGTTTCTTCTCAATTGACGTTGCACTAGCGTAAATGAAGGGCAATTTATAGTAATTGACAGGGAAATACAAATTTAATCGACTCATAAAATCAAGCCGATCAAAAATCAAGTTTGTTTTATGAACCACAAACAACTAAGCATTAACTACTAACATCTTCACAAGTTCCTCAAATTATTGATTTACAAAAGAACTATCAACCTTAAAGCGCGATCGCCCTCGATTCACGTTAAAAGGTAGAAGTAAGATGAGGAATTAGGAACTATGGTCGTCACCGCAAATCGTCAGCCAGAATTTATCCAAGAAAAAGAACGTGCTTTAATTCTCTGGTTTGAACATGTAGGAATGTCGGATGTTTCTCTAGTTGGCGGTAAAAACGCCTCTTTGGGTGAAATGATTCAACAGCTAACTCCCCAAGGAATTAATGTGCCAGGGGGTTTTGCCACTACTGCTTATGCCTATCGCTACTTTATTCAACAAGCAGGTTTAGAAACCAAACTGCGTCAGCTATTTGCCGATCTCGATGTCGAGAATTTGAGCAATTTGCGATCGCGAGGTAAGCAAGCTAGGTCATTAATTCTCAATACCCCCTTTCCCGCAGAATTAGAGACAGCCATTACCGAAGCCTATAGTCAGCTTTGCCAACGCTACAGCGTCGATTTCTCATACTGTGACCAGTTTGAAGGGTCAGAACGAGAAATCTGTAAAAAATATACTTTTGACGTTGATGTGGCGGTTCGTTCCTCGGCTACAGCAGAAGATTTGCCCGATGCTTCTTTTGCGGGACAACAGGAAACCTATCTCAACGTTCATGACATCCAGGGAGTCTTAGAAGCCTGTCACAAATGTTTTGCTTCCCTATTTACCGACCGCGCTATCTCTTACCGAACAATTAAAGGCTTTGACCATTTTAATGTTGCTCTTTCTGTCGGCATCCAAAAAATGGTGCGTTCGGATTTGGCAACTTCTGGGGTAATGTTCTCCATCGATACGGAAACGGGTTTTAAAAATGCAGCTTTGATTACTGCTGCCTATGGTTTGGGCGAAAACGTAGTTCAGGGTGCAGTCAATCCCGATGAATATATTGTCTTTAAACCTACTCTCAATCGTGGCTACAAACCAATTTTGGACAAACGCCTTGGCAGTAAAGAAATCAAAATGGTTTATGACGTAGGCGGTAGCAAGCTGACCAAAAACATCCCCACGTCCCACTTTGAAAGAGTTGAATATGCAATTAGTGATGCCGAAATCTTGCAGTTAGCAACCTGGGCTTGTCAGATTGAAGACCATTATTCTCAGGTGCGTAATACTTACACTCCGATGGATATTGAATGGGCGAAAGATGGATTGACAGGCGAACTATTTATCGTTCAAGCTCGTCCCGAAACCGTTCAATCGCAAAAAACTACTAATGTCTTGCAGACGTACAAATTAGATACCGCGGGTGATTGCGTCCTAACTACAGGCAGGGCAGTAGGGGAAAAAATTGGTGCGGGGGTTGCCAGAGTTATTTTAGAAGTTACTGATATCGATAAGTTCCAACCAGGGGAAGTGTTAGTTACTAACAAAACCGATCCTGACTGGGAACCAATTATGAAGCAAGCCAGTGCGATTGTCACCAATCAAGGTGGTCGAACCTGCCATGCAGCAATTATTGCTCGCGAAATGGGCATTCCTGCGATCGTCGGTTGTGATGATGCCACTACCAATATTCAAACAGGACAAGAGGTTACCGTATCCTGTGCAGAAGGTGAACAGGGAAAAGTATATACAGGTTTGATTCCTTTTACTGTCGAAAAAACCCAGTTAGATAGCTTACCCCAAACCAAAACTCAAATTATGATGAATGTGGGGGATCCTGAATCTGCCTTTGGTTTATCAGCTTTACCCTGCGATGGTGTTGGTTTAGCCAGGTTAGAGTTTATTATTGCCAATCATATCAAAGTTCATCCTCTAGCTTTGCTCAATTTTGATGATCTACAAAGTTCGAGCGATAAAATGGCGATCGCCCGTCAGACAGTTCACTATTCTCACAAACCCGATTTCTTCGTCGATAAGCTAGCTAGGGGGATAGCAACCATTGCAGCAGCATTCTATCCCAAACCTGTAATCGTGCGGATGTCAGACTTCAAAAGCAATGAATACGCCAATCTTTTAGGAGGCAAGCAGTTTGAACCCGCAGAAGAAAACCCCATGCTGGGTTGGCGCGGTGCGAGTCGCTATTACGACCCTAAATATCGCCAAGCTTTTGCCCTAGAATGTCAGGCGTTTAGAAGAGTTCGCGATGATATGGGTTTAACCAACGTCATTCCGATGATTCCTTTTTGTCGTACTCCAGATGAAGGAAGAAAAGTACTACAAGAAATGGCTAAAAATGGTTTGGTCAAAGGTAAAAACGGTTTGCAAGTATATGTTATGTGCGAACTTCCTAGTAACGTTTTGCTGGCAGCCGAATTTGGTGAAGTGTTTGATGGCTTCTCCATCGGTTCCAACGATCTGACTCAGCTAACTTTAGGATTGGATCGGGATTCTAGCTTGGTGGCTCATTTATTTGACGAACGCCACCCAGCGGTGGAAGCCATGCTAAATATGGCGATTTCGATCGCCAAACTAAAACACCGCAAAATTGGGATCTGCGGTCAAGCACCCAGCGACTATCCTGAATTTGCTGAATTTTTAGTTAAACAAGGTATCGACTCCATCAGTCTTAACCCCGATACCTTACTCAAAACCAAACTACAAATCGCCCAAGTCGAAAAAAATATGAGTTAGTAACAATCGGTTAGTGGCTAGAGGTTAGCCACTAACTACCAGCGATTAACTATTTACCACACAGGAGGTAATCCCTATGATCCAAAAAATCTTGATCGCCGTAGACCGCTCCCCAAACAACCAGCTAGTATTTGATACCGCAGTATCCCTAGCTCAAGCTACTGGAGCAGATCTGATGCTGCTCCATGTTTTGTCTCCCAAAGAACCCGACCACCCCATAGCACCTGCTAATACTTACTATCCGATAGTAGAAGCAAGAGACTATGAAACATATCAACAAGAATTTGCTGAATACGAACAACACGGAATTGAATTTTTACGGAATCTTACTGATAAAGCAGCCAAAGCAGGAGTTCAGACTGAATTTACGCAGTTAGGTGGTAATACAGGGCGGATGATTTGTGAATTGGCAGCTAGCTGGTCGGCAGATTTGATTCTGGTCGGTAGTCGGGGATTAAAAGGCTTAAAAGAAATGTTTCTCGGTAGTGTAAGTAACTATGTAACTCATCATGCACCCTGTTCGGTTTTAATCGTTCGCAACTCAATTGATGCCCAACCCAATTCAACCTCTTCGGAAACTCAATACGCAAATGAACCAGAAGCCTTGACTTCTGTGCAGAAGTTTCACGAAACTTCCTCTACTGATTTCTAACTTCATATAAGAGGTATTCAAAATGATACACAAAATTTTAGTGGCTCTAGATTACTACGAAAATAATGAATCAGTTTTTGACACCGCAGTATCCTTGGCTAAGTCCACTGGTGCAGATCTAATGTTATCCCACGTTTTGGCGGAAAAAGAACCTGGTTTTCCCATAATACCCAGCTATACCTATTATCCAGTTTTGGATGATTATGACTACAGCCTATACAGAAAGAAACTTGAAGAATATAAGCAACAAGGAATTAGCTTTCTCCAAGAAAAAGCCGAGGAAGCCAAAATGGCGGGAGTAAATACCGAA
>JADEXJ010000282.1 GCA_015207195.1 Pleurocapsales cyanobacterium LEGE 10410 | reverse complement strand
TTCAGTTGACAGTTAACAGTTGACAACATAGAGCCAATATTTTTTAAGCTCCAGGCTCCAGGCTCCAGGCTCCAGGCTCCAGGCTCCTACATTGGTATCCAGTAAAGTGTTCCCTGCTGATTCAGCAGGAGCCCGTCATCAGTTGTGTAGATCATACGGCTTTGGTCAGAAGGATATGACTTATCCCGGCCTGCCAAATACATCTGCCTGGATGGTAAATGAAAGGAGTAATAGTCATATCTGATATACCGATCATTTACTCGGGATTCCAGGTTTCGAATGGTGATCAGAAGCCAATCATCTGTGATCTTCTTTGTAGTTTGAACAGATGAGTGATCCATTGCCCTGTGAGTCCCTGTTCTTGTGGTTTCGTTGTAATCATAGTAGCCCTGTTTAAATTCGGGAAGCCGGTATTTATTCAAAAAATTGCCCTCTGAATCGTAGAGGTATATAAACGGAAATCGGGTGTAAGATACTGTCACAAGCCTGTGCTGAGGGAAGAAGCGGACTGTTCCGGTTGAATTCATCTGCTCACGTACGATCGGTGCCTTATGTTTGTAGACAGGATTGAATGAGTTTAACACCTTTCCCAACTCATCGAGCTCATGAATGGCAAATTGTTCTGTGTTACCCGGGTCCGGATTCTGTTCCCTGCCAAATGGCGCCAGTCCTAAAATATAAAACTGATCGTCTTCGGTAGATATTGAATAATTGTTAAATGGAGTTTCGAAAGTGGTTTCGTATTCGCATGTGTCTGATTGACAATTGAAAACGGATATACGGAAACCCTGCATGGCGATGTAAAGCCGGTCGTAATTGGTATAAAGTTCACGTGAAAACAGTAAATCCCCGGGACCTCTGCCTACCGTTGCAAGATCCAAAAATCTGTGATTGTTCAAATTGTATTGGATCAACCGGTTCTTGTGAATATCAAAAAGAATTAAAGTACCATCAGAAAGGGAAAAGGCATTCATTCTTAAATCTGATACAAAAACGGAGAGTTCGACGGATCTCATCCCGTCATTGATCCCATTCAAAAAATAGTGAAGGTGCTTGAGATCAGTTGGTGATTCGTCAAATATGCTTTTGAAATCGAGCAATTTCAACTCCTTTGCTGTCACATCATTGTGAGGCATGTTTTCAGCAAGTGGGTGTGGAGTATAACCCTCTTCAATTCCTTCCCAGGGATCAGCTTCATCACTGCCGCTACATGATGTAAATATATTTATAAAAAAGCCGAACAGAATTATATTTAAAGGTTTCAAAAAGAAATGATCTATAAGTATGATTTAGATTAAATTGCAATATCATAACTTGTTATTCTTGATACAAAACTTTATTAGTGAGTTAATTACTCAAGCTTAAAAAATTATTTATTTCTTCTTGTGTAGAAGATTTAATGAAATTATAAAATTCTTTTATTTCAAATACTCCAGAAAAAGAATGTAGCACTTGTTGAGAATCACTTATTTGTGATAGGTTTATGCCCACTAATTCTGTATCGTATTTTTCATGTATTATCAATATGTGGGGAGTTGATGGATTGCCTGCGGAATAGAATACTGATCCCAAATTATACACAGAAGACCCAACCATAACTTCATGATAAGGATAGGTGTTTTTTAAATAATTCAAACCTAATTGAGGATAGAGATCAACAGATAAACCGGTTACAATAAAATTAATTGAATTTAATTCGGTAATCTTTTTTAAGCTCTCCTTCAAATAATTGACCATATTATGTGTGTTATCATTATTAGAGAAGGGGCATGTGCTTGAACCAATAAATACAAAACGTATATAATCACCTCCTGACAAATCAACAATAGAATCTTAGTAATCCTGTTGAAAAAATCTTCCTTCATTTCCATGAAGTATTCCAATAATGAAAAACAATATGCAAAAAATACCTAAATAAATAATTCTCTCATTATTCATTGTATTTCAGATTTAAACTAAAGTTAAGTACCAATCCAATATAGTGAAGTACCTTTTTCACTTATTAGAAGTCCGTGTTTGGTGATATATATAGACCTACCTTCATTAATATTCGAAGCACTATCTTCACCAATTTTATACAGTTTATGACTTACCACATTAAAGGCGTAATAAGTATACCAATGCCTACCCTGTAAACCATTATTCCAAATCATTCCTTCTCTGTTTCTAATTTGAAACAATACCCATGTACTATTTAGTTTTATTGTATTGTTTATTAGAGAATCGTCATTGAGTCGAAAACGTCCTCTCATTTCATCTTCATTAAAGTCATAGTAACCTTGCTTAAAGTTAGGTATACGATACTTCTTTTTAAGATTTGAATTATTGTCATAAAGATATATATATGGGAATAAGTTAAAAGTTAATAGGTGTGTCTCTAGGCTAGGAAATGAGCGTATTGCACCCCTAGAATTCATTTGTTCTCTAACTATTGGTTGAATATGCTTATAGACTTGACTGAAAGATCTAATAATACTACCGTCAGAATCTACTATGTGTACTGATGGTACATTAAATTTTGCTGGATTCGGATCCTGTTCACGACCAAAAGGGTAAAGACCTAATACAGTAATATAATCATCAGTTGGAGATAACGAGTAATTATTGAAATTCGTAGCAATAGTTCGCTTATATTCACATAGTAGTTCAAATTCACATTCAAAAATGGAAATTCTGAAACCTTGCATTGCTATATATACTTGATTATTTAAAATTTGTAATTCTCTTGTAAAGAGAAGATCCCCCGGTCCGCGACCTTCGGGTGCAAGTATATGATAATTATTGTCACTAATGTTGTATTGGATTAAACGATTTCTTTCCAGATCGAGGATGATCAGTGTATTGATGTCGATTGATACTGCCTGAAAAGAGTGTTGACTTGATAAAATTAAATCAAGCTCTTTAGTGATATGATGACTGTTATTATTAAGTAAATCATAGAGTAGTTGTATATTTTCAGGCACTTCATCTAAGATATCCTCAATATTTAGAATTTCTAATTCATTTGCTTCAATATCAGGATATAACATTCTTTCATGTTCAGGGTGTGGAGTGTATCCTTTTTCAAGAGGATTTGCACCCTCAGCTGAAAATTCATTTTCAACTCTGCTTGTACATGCGACTATTATAAAAACTAAAAAATTGAAAAAAATGAATTTTTTAACAATCATATTTATTTAAATGGAAATGGAAAAATTAGCCCTGAATAAAAACCGTAAAAATTCAGGGCTTTAGTTTATTAATATTATATTTATGTCAACTAAATCTTAACCTTCTTCACCAGGATCGGTGCATGGTACATCTTCGCATCCGCCTCCTGAAAAATTATTGCAACAAGTAACATTTTGATTTGATTTGCATTTACCAGTTTCAGGATTAGAACAATACCATCCGTTATGAGGGTCACTGAATGTAGAGTTCATACTATTGCCAACGTTGATTCCTGCCATCAAGAATGTAAATATTAGAACTATTACTGTAGTAAATTTAAATAGAGATTTCATAAATATATACAGTTAAATTAGGGTTGGGTTGTAATCAAAAAATAAAAATCAATAGCAAGTTGTTGTAGATGATTAAAATTTCAAAATTTATAAATCAAAAAAACAATAACAAATAATGTATCATTTGGTGTTTTGATTTTTAGAGCTAACTTGATTTTTCTATTCACCCCACTCCGAAAAACTCATATCGTTCTTTAAAGTATGGCTCAAACACCTTCTTCAGCTCCTTATACTCAGGTTTTTCTAAATCCGGGTCTGCTTTAATGACATTCCATGCATCGTTTTTTGCCTGCTCCAGAAGCAGCCGGTCTTCCACAATATCGGCAAACCTGAAGTCAGGAAGCCCGCTCTGCTTGGTTCCCATAAAATCGCCGGGCCCTCGCAGCTTCAGGTCGGCCTCGGCAATCTCAAAACCGTCATTGGTCTCCACCATTTTCCTGAGGCGAAATCGGCCGTCCTTGCTAAGATGCGCGTCTGGCATCAGGATACAGTAGCTCTGTTTGGTGCCGCGTCCGATCCGCCCGCGCAGCTGATGAAGCTGTGACAGCCCGAATCGTTCAGCGTGCTCGATGATCATGATCGACGCATTGGGGACATCCACGCCTACCTCGATCACGGTCGTTGATACGAGGATCTGTGTGTCTCCATCAGCAAACCGTTTCATCACGCCATCTTTTTCCTCGGGTTTCATTTTACCGTGAAGAAGGTCGATTGTGAAGTCGGGGAAGCGGCGCTTCAGCTTCTCAAATCCCATGGTGGCATCCTTCAGGTCCATCGCTTCCGACTCCTCGATCAGGGGAAATACCACATAGGCCTGGTCTCCGCTTTGAATGCTCTGCTCCAGAAAATTATATA
>JADEXJ010000051.1 GCA_015207195.1 Pleurocapsales cyanobacterium LEGE 10410 | reverse complement strand
AGAAATCAGAAATCGAGGAATATCTGCGCTAGGGCATAGCGTGGTTCAAGCAAGACCTGCGTATGCTGGGGAAACCCCAGCACGCTTCCTTGCTCAAAATGTCTGTGGACTGGATGCGACGGGGAGTTTCGGTAACGGTATTCTAGTTGGCACAGAACGAAGCAGAAACCCTAAGTCGTGAGTCTTAGGAATCCCCCACTATAATCTTTGATTTAGTGGCGGGAGGATGTCAACTCCGTCAGCCGATAGCCATAGTAGACCAGCAGTGGAAACAATGGCTATTGCACGATGCATTAAAGCTGCCAATGGTAGAAAGCTCGTTTATGGCTTGGCTTGGGGTGATGATGCCAGTAACGTCAAAAAGTATTTGAATTATTATTGGCGGTGGGATAACAAGAAGCAAATGTGGATGCGATCGCCCCAATCCGAGCGCGACTATCTAATTCCCAGATTAGAAAAGATTTTACATTCTTAATTCAAAATTTATTTAAAACTTATTTTGAGGCGATCGCCGTCCCTAGCAGGCATGTCCGCTCTAGGTTAGCTCCATCCATGTTACTTCCTTCCAGTTCAGCACAGAGTAGGTTTGCTCCTACCAAATTTGCCCCCGCCAGATTTGCTCCCCGCAGGTCGGCTTCTTCAAGGTTAGTTTCGCTCAGATTAGCCCCCTGCAAATCTGCTTGAGATAAATTCGCTCCTTTGAGGTTGGCACTATTGAGATTTACCCCACGCAAGTCTGTCCCCCTAAGATCTACTCCCTTGAGATTTACCCCAGTTAAATTTGCTCCACTCAGAAATGCCCCAGATAAGGAAGCTTGGGCTAATTTTGCCCCCATTAAGTTTGCCCCTCTTAAATTGCTCCCACGTAGATCCGCACTGCTAAGATCTGCCTGCATCAAATTTGCCCCCAAAAGGTTAGCTCGCAGGTCAGTAAGTTTAAGGTTTGCCCCCAGAAGATTTGCCCCATCTAATCTCGCTCCTTTGAGGTTTGATTGAGAAAAATCTGTGCCAACTAAATTTGCTCCAGCAAAGTTAATTTTTTCTAGCTGACAGTTAGCTAGATCTTCATCTTCTAAATCTATTCCTGGAAAGTTCTTTTGCTGTCCTGCACGAATTGTATCTACGGTCATTATTTGCGCTTGATTGTTTTAAAAATAAATTTTATTTAGGGTTTGAAGCCTCTTCTAAGAAGATGTAGTTGGGTTTTTACTCACACTACTAGAATCTACCAGCCACATTCCCATAGCAATTTTGGGTCGATATGCTTGAAGAGTCATTCCCTGTTGCATTCCCATCACTAAAAGAGACAGAGCATCTAATAGTTTGGGGTCGTATCGCTTACCTGCCAGTGCCTGACAATCTGCTAGAGCATGGGTAAAGGGATTTTTATCGACAGAATACTGTTTGTATGCCTTCAGTTTTTGTTGAAAATCTGCCAACAAACAGATGATTCGCGACTCTAAGGGGATCGCATCATAGGCTAGTCCGACAGGAATTCCCGAACCATCCCAAGCTTCTCTTTGATGGGTCAGAATTTTAGAGATTGCTTCCAGCTGGGGCATAACTCGTAGTACAGAGGCTTTGGGAGCCGAGCCGTCTTCTGCTAGGACTTCTTTTTGGGCTTGAGATTTTCGATTGCGTTCTTTAGTTACTTCTGGCAACCCGACGCGATGTAATAAGCCAGATAGATAGAGTCTCTTAGCCTGCCATGCAGGAAGATCTAATAGCTGCGACATTGCTTCTGCCATTGCTGCTACCTCCGAAGCTGCCATCGGATTACTAACGTCGGTAGCATCTAACAATTGAGCCATGCGCAAAAAGGCTTGCATTTCATTGGAAACAATATTTTCGTTTAAGTCTTTAAAACCGTCAAAGCTAGTTGCCTGTTCTGGTTGGTGTAGCGTTTTGCGGGAATCTTGAAGATACTTAACCACCTGAGAAACTACCGCATCCAGGTCGTCTCTTTGTCTGGTAGCCGATTCGGCAGTCATTCTCGCTACCTTCTGCGCCATTGCTTCAGCTAATTCGGGCTGATATCCTTTGATATGGTCGATCGCTAGTTCTACGGTTTCACGCACTAATTCTGGTTCAAATGTCCAAAAACCATAAAATTTTCGCTCTAGGTCTTCTTTTGGTTTGTTTGCGCCATAATCTGTGTCGGATAATTCCTGACATAGTACCATTGCAGTATAGGTAGGCGACAGAATCATCAGGTGCCATTCTTCGGCTACGGGGTCTTCTGGCTTGAGATGAACCAGGACGACGTTTTCTTTGCTGCTGGTAGGATGAGTATCAAACCCCGATTCGGGAGTCGCCATAATCGTTACGTGTTCGGCTCGATCCGCCAGATCGCTATAGCGGTCGGCTTCTTGCAAGTACCATTTTCCCCGCTGAAATGCGGTTACCATCAACGGCGCACTATTAGAATCTAAAATAAAGTCTTCTAGGGCATGGCACAGTGCGACTAGAGTGTTTTTGTAGTAAACACCTAAATTTAGGGGTTGTTTGCCATCGCCATGAGCCTCATCTAATCTCTGTAATATCGAACCTTCCAGCATAGTAAATAATTATTTGGTTAAATTAAGGCGCGATCGGGCGCACCTGTGATTAATAGTTATATTTTGTCTTTAAACGGCAGTTAACTCTTGCTGATTTAATTTTACAGGGGCAGTCAACGCTTCTTCTAGGGGGGCTTTACCTAACTTATCTTCCAAAATCCGCATCACCTCTCGCCCGAAGTCGTTGGGATTTTGTTTCCAAGCTTGAAGACATACTTCACCAAAGAAAGAACCCAGAGGTTCGGGATTCCAGAGCAGTTTCTTAGCCGTCCAGGGCATCAAGCTCATCGGGTTATATCCTGGTTTGAGGATGTCGTTTTTTAGGGCATATTCTTCTAAATGGGTATGGGGTTGCAAACCAATAAAGAAGATTGCTGGCTCTACTTTGTCCGCCCCAAAAATTGCTTCCAACTCTCGATGGTAGGCAATAGTTTGTCTGATTGTTTCGTGAGTTTCATCTATGACATTAAAGGAATAGTTAACCGACACCACATCATTAAATCCTGCTGCTTTGAGATCGCGACAGTTTTGTAGCACGGTACGCAGATTGTACCCCATCCGCATTTTACGCACTAGTTCTTGTGAACCACTAGTAATACCGATTTCAAAGTAGTTCATTCCTGTTTTGACCATCAGCTTCGCTAGTTCGGGAGTTACATTATCCGCCCTGATATAGGCTGCCCAGTGAATATCTTCCATTCCCGAATCAACGATTTTTTGCAACAATTCCACTGCATCGGAGATGTATTTTTTTGCAGGAATAAACTGAGCGTCGGTAAACCAAAAATTACGAATTCCCCTGTCATAGAGTTGGCGCATTTCTTTTACTACCTCATCGGCAGGATTGATTCGCACCTGCTTACCTTCGACCACTGTATAAACACAGTAGCAGCAATTGTGGGGACAGCCTCTTTTAGTCTGTACACCAATATAAAAGTCATTTTCCTGAAGATAGTAATCAAATTCTGACCAGATGCTAGCAACATAATCGTAATTACAGGCAGTTTTTTCAATGGGAGTGGGCCACTCGTGAATCAACTTGTCTCGGATTTGATTTTCTCCTACTACATAACAACGTTCATCGCGAAATTCGCGATCGCTCAAGATTTTCTCTAATAACTGTTCTCCTTCTCCTACCGAGACGATAGTACCTTGAGGTAGTTGCTGCTGTAGCTGCTCGTAAAATACGCTCACCGCGCCCCCGCCTACGACAGTACGAGCCTCAGGACGATATTTTCTGGCTCTGGCTAGTCCTCGCTTGATTAAGCCTGTGTTACGCCATAGTTCACCATAATAAGCAGTAGCTACTTTTAACCCCCCTAATGCTCCGCGTAGCTTAATCAAAGGGTTCTTGGCATAATACAGTTCAAAAGCGTTTTGCAGGGGATTACCGCCTCTTCCGCCTACTGGAGCGTAAATTTGGATGTCTCGCCAAGAGAATACCAGCAAGGAGGGTTTGAATTCATCGATACATCGATCTAACGCCCGATTAAAGTCTAGGGGCGGAACTGTACCCAGATCGAAAATCTTTTGTTCGACCTGAGGAAAGAGCTTGTGAACGTGATCGGCAAGATATACCACGCCGATGGGAAAGATCGGATTGCAGGGAAGACGAACATAGAGAATTCGCTGAGTCATGGCTAGTGAGTATTGTTAAGTTTTGCAAGATTTATGAGTCAGTACGGAGGCTAAAATATCAAATCTCTATTCTTGATGATAATAAATTATTCATATAACTTAACTTTAGCGAGATTATCCGTTACAATCAACCAGATTGAAGGAATACTTGGTTAGAAAGGGCGTTGCCAGTAGGCAAAGCGCGCTCACAGTAAACAAATAGCGATCGCTTGAGCAAACAACTTGGATTAAAGCTTAGGACGAAAAATATAGGTTTTCAATAAAAAATCCTTCTTAAGGAAGATCTTGTTAGAAGAAATGTCAGACAAACATCAATTAAACCTCCATCGGTAGCTTGTTTTACAACCATCAAGGATCGCAGAATGTTAGCGTATATAAGACAGTTTAAAAGTCAATCAATACAATAATCTCCTCACTAGTTATGGCTCAAATTTTAGATCCCTTACCGAATGACGAAAGCGACAGCATTCTTTGCTGCTATGTAAACGCGACCAGTCAAATTCAAGTAGCTCGCATTACCAACATAGCCAATTGGTATTTTGAACGAGTTGTATTTCCAGGTCAAAGGTTAGTATTTGAGGCTAATCTTCAAGCAATTTTAGAAATACATTCAGGCATGATGGCTAGTGCCATACTCTCAGATACTATTCCTTGCCAAAAACTCAATTTACAGCAACAGAGCCAAGCTAAAACAGGCGTACCAACAATGGCAAATGGTCAAAATAAAAACTCAAAAGATTTGACAAGTAATAGTGATGTTGCTCAACCAATTGAATATGCGATTTAAAAAAATTAATCAATTAACAACTTTTTTATAAACAAATATCAAAAATAATTTGAGGGGTTGCCAAAATTGGTAACCCTTTTGTGTTTATACTTAAATAGAATCAAACCTGGTATAAAGTAATACTCTAACAATAAATTTGGATTTACCATCTTTTCTATGGCTATGGAAAATAGCTGCTTGGGCGATGGGGGGAGCGATCGCCTTTTATCTTCTGCTTCTGCTTTCGGGAAGTTGGATGTTTTATGGGCGTGCTGCCAAAATTGGTCGCCCATCCTGGCTCAGGGATGCTCACTACGTTGGTGGAATAATTATTGTCTTTTTGGTTTTGTTACTGTTGGCAATTGGTGTAGTCGGAACGGTGGGGTATTATGGCAGCCTGGGTCATTCTCCTCACCTGTGGGCAGGTTTATTTGTGGTGGGACTAATCTGTCTTTCTGCTTGGAGTGCTAATCAAATTAGCGTTCGCAATTCCTGGGCGCGATCGCTTCATGTGAGCATCAACGCTATTTTATTTATTGGCTTAATCTATGTATCTTGGACGGGCTGGGAAGTCGTACAAAAGTATTTAGAATAGATGTAGCTATAGATAAGTAGGTAGGCACAATAATTTATCACAACCAAACATCTTGTTTCTTCCCTATCTCCCCAAGCTGACCAATTATCTTCTATTTAATTACCCCCACCTACTTATCTGGCAGTAATCAACCAGTCAACCCCGCAAGCAAAAAAAACAAGGAGGTAAACAAAGTAATTTTGCTACCTCCCTGCTATCAAGCCTGGTTTTCTCCAACAAATTAAAACTTGTAGTTAGCTCCTAGCTCTACTGAGAAAGCATCAAACCCTTGATCTTCGGTGCTTGTTATGCCATCAACTCCAACTTCGGTTACTTCAAAGGCATCCAAGGCATTCAGGTATCTTACCTGTCCGATAATATCAATCTTGTCTGATACGGGATAACCTGCACCAGCTTTGATTTGGAAAGCAAATCCACTACCAGAGTCATTGTCTGATGGTTCTAAAGTATCACCAAGGTCGTCTCCAAAATCAAGACCAGCTATTCCGATGCCAGGACTAGCAAATACATACAGACCACTCAAATTGTCACTTAGGGTATCCCGCTCGAAAGTATAAGTAAACCTAGGATTCACGAAAAAACCATAGGAAGTATAGGAAGAGTCGAGAGGTTCTGCATCGCCAAAAAAGATTAACCCTTCGATATCAGCACTAATATATTGGTTAAATTTGTAACCACCATAGAGGCTGCCACCAAAGCCAGTCCCAGGGTCAACTGTATCTGCTAAGACTTGAAGGTCTTCAACTTCACTAGGGAAGAAGATGCCAAGGGTACCACCTACATAATATTTAGTATCGGTGCGACGAGTACGACGAGTTCTGGTTCGACGGCGACGAACTTGGGCTACTTCGTCACCATCAGCTTGTTCGTAACTGCCGACAAAATCATTGCACTCAGCACCAGCGTTGCAACCTACCTGATAATTGTCTAAATCTTGTGCCTGGATTCCAGCCAAGGGAAAAGCGGACAAAAGAGTTGCCAAAAGAACAGTTTTTTTAAGATTCATATTTTTCACACCACACGTTAAAAGCTAATTTTTGTATATAACTGAATTAGCCAGATAATATACATTATCCAATGTTTTATTTCTGGTAGTTATTTTGAGTGACAGATTTTAAACTGGCAATTTTTGGAGAAATTTTACTTTCATTAAAACAATATTAAACTTTTTATCTTTTTAGTTAATCTGAAAAAAATCCATGACCTCAAAATTTAAGATTCGTCTTAGCATTGTCAATGATGTACCACAAATTTTTCGTTTAATTCAAGCGTTAGCGGAGTATGAAAAGCTAAGTCACCAAGTTACGGGGACAGCCCAAGATTTGCAAGAACATCTGTTCGGTGGACGGGTTTATGCTGAGGCAATAGTAGCAGAATGGAAAGATGAGATTGTCGGCTTTGCTCTGTTTCATTCTAATTATTCGACTTTTTTGACCAAACCTGGCATCTATCTTGAAGATTTGTTTGTCTTACCCGAATATCGTCGCCAAGGTATTGGTAAGGCGATGCTGTCTTATCTGGCTCAACTTGCGGTAGAAAGGAACGCAGGACGATTAGAGTGGAGTGTTTTAGATTGGAATGAGAATGCGATCGCTTTTTATCAGAGTATGGGAGCAAAAGTATTACCTGACTGGCGTACTTGTCGGGTAACAAAAGATGCTTTACAAAACCTAGCAGCGATCGAGGCTTGAAGCCTCGATCATTGAAACACGCCAAAAACTAGGAACTATATGATTTAAACGAAGCTACTCTAGGTTAGATATTAATCATTATCAGGATCCTTTAATTCTTGAGAAATCTTACTTTCATATTCTTTCAGGCTAGCTAAAGTATTTTTTGCCGACTGATATGATTGATCGAGGATTTTGTTTTCTAACTGCTCATCTTCCAATAAACTTTCATTGACTAACTGGAGCCAGCTTAGTAGAGCATCAAGTTTACTCTGATCCCAGGAAAGATTACTATTAGTTTGACGAGCTAATTTACGAGCAATTTTTTGAGCTAGCTTGTGTTGGCGAAATTGCTGGCTTGTTTTAAACTGTGCGGAATACAAACGCTGGTAAATATTACCCTGCTGAAGCAATTTTTTATGAGTCCCCGTTTCCCTGACTATACCTCTGTCCAAAACAACGATTAGATCGGCTTTTTTTGCCGTAGCTGGATGCCTGGTAAGAATTAAAGTAGTGCGATCGCAACACAATGTCTCAATTGCTTCTTCAACGGAGGGGTCTGGTGAATTTAAGATACTATTGGGTTCATTCAAAATAACAATCTCAGGATTACGTAAAAAAGCTCTGGCAATGCCAATTTTTTGTTTGAGCTTCTGAGAAAGAACTACTCCGCGATCGCCAACTTCTGTAGCGAATCCTTCAGGTAGATGGTTGGCAAACTGAAATATTCTGGCTTTTTTTGCAGCTGCAATAAGCTCGGTTTTACTAATATTTTTCAAGCCATAAGTAAGATTATAGGCTAGAGAATTGTTAAATATAAAGGTATCTTGACTCACTACAGCTATAGCTTTTCTTAGACTGTTCAGTTCATAATCTTTAAGGTTTTTTCCATCTAATGTAATTTTGCCTTGAGCGGGGTCATAAAATCTAATTAGCAAATCAGAAATTGCAGATTTGCTAAATTGATTAGAGCTGAGTACAGCAATAGTTTGACCTGAATTAATTTTAATCTTGATTTGATCTAAAGCTAGGTTGGGGCGGTCGGGATAAGCAAAAGTCACGTTGTGAAACTCAATCCCTCTTTGCAATTTATTAAAAGCAACCGTACCAGATTTTATAATAGATCTATTTGATTCAGTTAAAAAATTCGCTACCACTTTTACGCTGGGTAGGTTACCAACAAATTGAACACGAGCATTATTCAGCTGTTGAATAAAAGATAGTAACCTCAAAAAAATTACTAAATATATTATAAAAAAAGAAACTTCTTGTATTGATTGAAAATACCAATAATGTTCTGCCAAAATTAAACCTATAACCACAGTTATTACGGCAACTTCGGTTACAGGATTAACTGTTGCCGAAACTAATTGAGCATTTAGCTGGCTGCGCGTCTTATCTTCAAGCGATCGCTTGATTGCTTGATACTCTCCTAATTCATTGGCAACACTTTTGATTAAACGAATACCTGTTAAAAAATTTATTAATTGGCGATTAGAAAATCTTGATTCTTGCAATAGATTAATTCTAGATTTTTTTGAGCAACTAACAAGCAGCCTGTTAACAATTATAATAAATCCAATTAAAATTAAAGAAATCAAGGTTAGCTGCCAGGAAATAGCAATTAGTAAAATAGTAAAAATTAATATAATGCTAGAAATGACAAATATATTTTGACAGCTTTTGATTGCTAAAACGCTGCGCTCTATTTCTCGATTAAATTTAAATAATATATCTCCCGCTTTGTTTTTATAATAGTAATCTATATCCACTTTGCAAAGTAATTCTAGACTTTGAGCTTTCATTTGAAATACCAAATCTCTGGTATATTTGAAGCTGATGACCGTGCTAGCATAATTAACTATATTTTTTAAAATAATTATCAGAGCGGTCGAGATACTTATTACGAGCAATCGGTTCTCTATCGCAATATTTTCGTATAAAGAAAGAAGATATTGAACAATAGTTGGTGCATCGAATAAATAATGTTTTCCTCCTAGCAAGGTAGCCAAAATTAGAACTGACAAGAGAGTGGCAACAACGTCTAAAATAGCAGTAACCAAATTTAAAGCCCAAGAAGAAAAAATATATAGAGGCTTTTTCTTTACCAGAGAGAAGAGAAATTTATTGGTAGAACGATTAAGCATATTTTAGAAAACAGTATCAATAGATCGATCTATAGTCTTGAGCAAATATTGTTGTAGGTTAGTCAGCTAACCCTGCAATCTCAAATTAGCTAAACAATCTCAGGCAGCCAGGGCGATCGCTTCTTGCTTACGAACAACCTTTGTCCCCCAAAAACACAGCGAATTTAGGAATCAGGAATAATTGAGCGCAGATCATCTAGCTACTAGCCGTTGGTCAATTCATTCAATATTTCCCTAATATGATGGAATACAGTAGCCAAAAACGTCGAGAGTACAATCCCTCAAAATCAACTACAAAATGAAAATTCAGCGCATTCCTGTTTTATCAGACAATTACGTTTTTGTTTTATCAGATCCCCAGCAAAAAGTTGCTGCGGTAGTCGATCCAGCAGTAGCTCAACCTGTTTTAGACTACCTAGCCGAAATTGATGCTCGGTTAATCGCTATTTTCAATACTCATCACCACTCTGACCATGTTGGCGGAAACAAACAGCTAGTCAAGCATTTCCCCGATCTCTGTGTCTATGGTGGTGCAGAAGATAGAGGTAGAATACCCCACCAGCAGGTCTTTCTCGAAGAAGGAGATACGGTACAATTTGCCGATAGAAGCGGACAAGTATTTTTCGTACCAGGACACACCCGCGCCCACATCGCTTACTATTTCCCTCCGACAGCCTCGGAAGAAACAGGGGAATTATTTTGTGGGGATACGGTCTTTGCTGGAGGATGTGGCAGACTTTTTGAAGGGACTCCCGCTCAAATGGTGGAGTCTATTGGCAAACTACGTCAACTTCCTGATAATACTCGCGTTTGGTGCGCTCATGAATATACTTTAAACAATCTAAAATTTGCCCTAACGGTAGACGGCAATAATACAGATTTACAAAATAGGTATCGGGAAGTTCAACAGGCTCGTAGACAGGGAATTGCTACTGTACCTTCGCTGCTGGGTATAGAAAAGCAAACCAACCCTTTTTTACGTTGGGACACCCTTGCTTTGCAAACTGTAGCTCAAAACAAAGAGCCAGCTAGAGTGTTTGGACGAATTCGAGGCATGAAAGATCGATTCTGAATTTGGAGTGCGATCGACTCAAGTAAATCGAATTAATACTCATTAATCATTTATACAGTGAACTATTTCTTTATTAGCTGGCAGGGCTTTATATTGAAGAGAATCATCGGTAATTTGCCACCATTGGGCTTTTGAGTCTGTAAAAATATGAAACTCCTGATATCGGTCTAGTTTTCCTTCACATCCAGCAATAGGCAAACCAAGTAAATTGTCTCTCAAAGGATAGATGGTAGCTAAACTCGAACCACAGTTTTTACAGAACGTTTTAATTACATTGGGGGTAGCCTGATATTGAGCTAAATATTCTTGTCCCTGAATTAATCTATAGCCATCCTGCTTTACTACAATACGACTTCTAAATGCTGCGCCATGCCATTTGCGACATCTAGAACAATGGCAATGAACTAAGTTACCCATTGCACCATTATATTCATAACGGATTTTGCCACATAAACATTTACCTTTTAACTCAGCCAAGTTTTCCTCCTCAACTTCAATTGAAAACCGTTTGCAAAATAATATTTTAGTAGTTAGCAACAGAAAAACTAGTAGACAATAGCTGAAGATCTAGCTGCGTTCTGCTTGTCTGACTGATATAATAAGAAGTTCTGAGTGGGATCTGATGTCGCCACATTACAAAGTAATTGATATAGGAGAATTTAAGTAAAGAAATGGCAAAACGTATACCCGTAGTTTTAAATCAGAGCGTTAGCAAATTAGGTAGTAATGGCGATCTGGTAGATGTCGCCCCTGGTTATGCACGTAACTATCTAATTCCTCAAGGTTTGGCTAGTATTGCCACTAAGGGAATTGTCAAGCAGGTTGAAGCCAGAAGAGAAAAAGAAAGACAACAAAAATTAGCCGAGAAACAAGCAGCAGAAAACAAAAAAGTTGCTTTCAAGACTATCGGTAAATTAACTATCCGTAAACAGGTGGGTGAAGAAAACGCGATCTTTGGTACTGTCACGAATCAAGAAATAGCAGACGTGATCAAGCAGCAGGCGGGAATTGAGGTAGACCGTCGCGGGATTGAAGTTCCAGATATCAGCACCACTGGCGATTATCAGGCAGAGGTTAGACTGCATCCAGAGGTTACTGCTACAGTTGACTTCCAGGTAATTCCTTTATAAAGGGTTGGGTGTAGGGATTGAGGAAAGCTGAGTTGGTTTTAATAGTTATACTAAATCCCGTTCGTAGAAGTTACTTTAAATTGCCCCCTAAATCCCCCAAGTCTGGGGGACTTAAAGAACAACGATAGTGACCTTTACCAATCAGATTTAGTATTATTCCTCATCTCGCCTTTGGCTACCGTCCACCACGCCAAACCGTAAGACTGTTCTGGTTCGTTGAACTGGTGGCGATAGTAAACGCGAATTTTATAGCGTCCCGTAGTGGGGATAGGACAAAAAATATGCTCTACGCTATCTTCAGCACTGGAAGAAGAACAGACGTTTCTCATGTTGCTCTCTTCCCCCACGGGTAAAAGATAAATATCTAAATTATTCAAACCGCGATCGCGAAAGGTTTCCCCCACATCGTATTCTTGGTTACGATTGAAGTCGTTAAGAGTTACCAAACGATTCCAAACTAAAGTTATTGCAGCATGGCTTCCTGCAACTAGGGGTTGCTGTAGTTCGTATTCGCGATAATTATTGACCAATACTTTGCCATAATCCCAACCGATCGCCTCAACAGCATTGTTGGCAGTAGGTTGTCCCGCGCTAAACTGTTGATACGACCGCCAAACATTAATTTGTCCCGTACCCATTTGAATATCTAGGGGAATACGAGGATTTTCATAGGCATCAGAATCAAACCAGCCATGGTTTTTTTCTCCTACAATGGTTCGCGCCATATCAAGCAGTAAGCCATTACCAGGGTCAGCGATTTTATCGGCGGAATTGAGCATAACTGCCTTCATTACCTCGTGACGACGAGAAGCCAAACTCCAATCTGCTCTATGTCCTTGGTGTAGCTGGCGATCGCCATACTCCTGTAACAAGGCTACTGCCCCTGTAATATGTGGTGCAGCAAAGCTAGTACCACTGACTTGTTCGATCTTTCCCTGGCGATCGTAAACCGAAATTCGTCCTCCAGGGGCAAGTAAGCTAATTGCTCTTCTGTTACCAAAATTAATTTCTTTTTTGATTACACTACGTCCTATACCAATCGGCAGGTCGCTCAAATTGGCAAAATCAACCTTGCTAAATTCACCCTGTTTTTTCCTCGTATAAGCAGTGGTAATTCCGTTGAAATTATCTGTTGGGATCGGAATTCCCCCCTTACCCTGGTTTCCTGCTATTACATACAATACGTTATGGTGTCTAGCCGACCAATCAATACAGGAAGTTAGTAAGGCTTTACCATCTAACAAAGCATCATCTCGTTCATCTCGTTCTAATGACTCGCCGAAGCTAAAATTAATTGCTCTTACGTCTCCGCTGTTTTGTTTGGCAATATGTTGACTTGCCAAGCATTCTTGAGGTTGTCCTCCCTCACTCAAAGAACCTATAGCAGAAGCATATAGTCTTGCTTGGGGTGCAATTCCCCGCAAACGTTTATCTCTGGCGATCATTACTTCTGCAACCATGCTGGCGTGTTCGTCTGTATTTTTGTCGGCGACAGGCGGGCGATCGCGATAAAATACTGCTCTAGGGGAGAGCATTTTTAAACTGTTAGCTGCTTTATCTGTACCGAATTTTGTCGGACGACCCACCTCTACTTGACCGATCGCAATTTTTCGACCCAGCAAATTGTAAGGAGCTTGATGCAAGCGCAGAGCCTTCACCCCTTTTTCGCCCAGAGACTCATTCAAAGCCCAACCAGGAGCGATCGCCAAAGCCATCCAACCAAAAACCAGAAATGCTATTTTTTTTCCCATATCTTTCTCGATCCGAAGGCTACGCGGAGCGTAATCCCTGACGGATTTCCCCACTTTGTATCGTAATTACCGTATTAATTGCTATAAAACCTTGCCAAAATGGTGTAAGGTGAGCTACAAGAGTGTCAGGTTACGTTCCCTGCCGTAAAACGACAGGGCTTTCGCGACCGTTGGTCAATCTGCAAACTTCAGGCTGAAGACAACCAATTATTAGCCAAACAGAAAGCCAGACCCCAAAACATTTAACCAACATATCACAATACACAATATCGAGCGTATGACAAAACAAGTTGCGCATCCCATGATGAAATTGCAACGCAAGGTATCTTCCTTGGTAGAATCCAAAATCGTCAAACCAGAAGATCGCATTGGTAAAATAGCCCTTTTGTTAGGCAATGACTGGTCATATTGGAAAAATGAATTATTAGACTTTGATTTTTCTCCTCAAGACCAAATCCACGAACTGTTACTAGTAGAGGATTGGGACGAAGACTAGTACCGCTACATGACGGTAAAAAGGGCATTGCCCAAACTTTGAATGATTGAACTAAACCGATTACTGGCGATCGCTACATAGGCTAAAGACAGGCAAACAAAGCCTGAGAAAATTCTTTAACTGTTTGGTAGCGATCTCTAGGTTCGGGTTGACAGGCAACAGCCAGGACTTGAGCTAAATTTGTTGGTAAGTTAGGAATATTATCAATATCAAACTCAAATTTGTTGCTTTGGTAACGATAGTATTGCATGGGTGCTTTGCCCGTCAAAAGAAAAATAATCGTGGTGCCAACTCCATAAATATCCGATTGAGGACAAGGTTTACCTCGATATTGCTCTGGCGCACTATAGCCTTCAACTCCGATACGAGTTTCCAAAGCAGTACCCAGCTCTTTGACCGCACCAAAGTCGAGCAGCATCAGGCGACTATCCAGATTTCGTAGCATCAAGTTGGCTGGTTTGATATCTCGATGCACTAACGGGGGTTCTAGGTGATGTAAATATTCTAAAACATCGCAAATCTGAATCATCCAGCGAATTGTTCGTTCGGGATCGGTTGCCCCTCGCTGATTGACAAACTGCTCTAGATTGTGACCGTGAATCAACTCCATTACGATGTATTTGCGGTTGTTTTCCACAAAAAAATCGTAATATTTGGGGATGCCTGGATGTTCGAGAGACTTTAAAATTCGAGCTTCTCTTTCAAACAGCTCCCTAGCTTTGGCAATTCGCTCCATATCTGCGTTCATCTCTTTGAGAACTAGCAGCATGGGTGCATTCTTAACGGTACGATTGCGATCCCAGGCGAGATAGGTAGTTCCCATTCCTCCCCTGCCCAAAGTTCGTAAAACCTGATAAGAACTAATAAAACGTTCTTCTTCAACTATAGGTTGACCGCAGTGCCGACAAAAAATACTGCCATGAGGATTGTCTTTGTGGTCACAAGCAACAGGTTTTACAATATCAGTCTGCTCTAATTCCGATTGTTGAGCTAAATTAGATTCTAGTTCAAACTTAAATACAGGACCATTTTCTGCCAGACGAATTAAATCGTCATGGTTGAGAATAGTTTCATTGACAAAGACATTATTCACCAGAGTGCCATTAGTTCCTCTGCTGATTAGCTGCCATTTCTCTGGTGGCGAATCAACTAAGGTCAATTCTAAATGCTGTCGAGAAACTTGAAAATAGCCATGCAGCACAATGTCGTTATTTTGAGCGCGACCGATGCGAATCACTGACCGCTCGGAGAATTCCCACTCCTGTAATGGTTGATTTGTCTGTGGTTCTAAAAGCGTAAAAATGACCATGCTGGGCAATTGTCAAAATAATTAAGCATAATAAATAAGCATCAATATGGTCTTTAGAAATTAGGCTTCAGCTTAATTCTAACTAGTATGGCAGTAATATTATCATGACCATTATGTTCGTTGGCAAATTCTATTAGTTTAAACAGTCCATCTTGAAGATTGCTGCTAGAACTAATTAGGGGTTCAAGATACTGTAAACAGTTTTGTTCGATCAGCTCATTATCTGAAAGACCATCAGAACAAAGCAACAGTAAACAATCTTCCGTAATGTCCACAAACTGAATTTCAGGTCGGACATAATTACTATCTCTAGGTCCTAATGCTTGAGTTAACTGGTAGGCATCAGGTCTGCCATAGGCAATTTCTGGTTCAACACCGCGATTAATTTCTCTTTGACCTACTTCATGATCTAAGGTCAGTTGTTCTAATCCTTGCTTGCGGGTCAGACGATAAATGCGACTGTCTCCTACGTGAGCGATCGCTAATTGAGTATCTTGCAGCAAAGCCATGACTAAAGTTGTCCCCATTCTACCGCTACCAGAACGAGAATTATTAATATTTGTTTGGTAGAGAGCTTCGTTAGCTAAGAGTATTCCCTCCTCAATTGTCTTGTGGTCTGGTAGCTCTTCTTGCCAATGAATTTCAAAATATTGCTGCAAATTTTCAACTGCCATCGCACTGGCAACTTCTCCCGCAGCGTGTCCTCCCATACCGTCACAAATTATATACAAACCACGAACATTCAAACTGCTTTCATTATTGTTTTCTAGCTTACTGACTATAGTTTCGACTCCAAAAAAATCTTCATTATGATTTCGTTGAGTTCCAATATCCGTATAGCTAGCATCTGTAACGCTTCTCAAATTCATAGGAACTACCGCCGTAGCCTGTTCTTCAAATTCGCTGTCGTACAGCATGTCTTCGTTTTCATCAAAGAATAGCTGTTCAACTGCTTCTAGATTGTCATCGGATTCAATTGCTTCTCGGTCGGTTTGAGGATTGTTCACTTCAGAAATATTACTATAAACATCAAAAGATTCGATTTGATTTTCATCAAAACTAAGGTTATGCAGTTCGCCTCTCAATTGCTCTACTTCTATAATTTCTCCTGCAATTATTTTGTCTAGTAAGTGATTGAGATTATCTAGGTGGTTAAGACCTGATTCGGCAAAGCAAAGTTGCCAGGTTTGAGCTAAATCTTTCAAGGTAGGAGAACTATCTAGATCCATATATAGCTGCTTTAAACAAAAAGTTTGGTCTTCATCCATGCGTAAATTATCTTTAATCAGTAAACTTTGAGCGCAGCTAATCTGTTGCAAAGGCGACCAAAGCTTCGCCATTTCATCCAAGAACCAAATAATTTGTAGCGGGGGCAATCTTTGTTGTGACCACAGTTCTGTAAGTAATTTCCATTGAGAACGATCTGGCAACAAAACAACTCCTTGGTCTTGCTGTTGCCAGGCATCATATATTTGTGGAACTGTAGGAGCATATTTTTCCAAGATTAAATAAGGCAAAGCATGAGTCGGTAAGCCAACTAAGTTCCAGTACTGATTTACTGATAAATACGAACTGTTTGCTGCTTGAGTTAGTTCGACAAACAAATCCATTTGCTGTTTTTGTAAAGTTGCCAGATGAGATTTTTGCAGAGGATATTGATCGATTACCTTACCCTGAAGCAACATACTATCTGAGCCTTGATGAACTACCTCCAGTTGTTCGACTGCATCTTTGACGACTACATAACGCTTTAAAGTATTATTTTCATTTTTAATCTGTAAAGGCTTGGTCTTTGCTCTACTTTCAGTAAATAGAACGGATAAATCTTCAATTTCTAATTGATGATGAGCATCCACAACATCGCTCGAACCCCGCTCTAATTCCGATTGGGACGGTGTATCGCCTAATATCCTCTGAGAAATGATCCCCCACAACACGAGGTGGTTGATAGCACCACATGAACTACAAGTTTTGGCATCAATCGGAATATTTGCCTGGCATTTACAACAAACTTTATGGGTTAGGGAGATCCCACACTTTTGACAAAATTTGTTGGCTTTGGGGTTTTCAAATTCGCACTGAGGACATATAAGCATACTATATCTTTGTTTGAACATAATTATCATGCCTACACCGAGCTTGCCTCAAATTCAACATATGTCATGTCTTAAGTTCACAGATAGATTTACTACCCCTGAACCAACTTGAATCAGGGTAATTGTGGGAATCTAAGCAACAAAGTTGAATCAACAACAAATCAATTGAGTATTAGACACAATAGGCTGGCGTTGGCAAAATAACCCGATTATATCCGCAATCTTAGCCTATAGTCTTTTTTTGGCAATCCCCTCTTTATGCAGCCAAAACTAGTCTGCTCAGTATTTAGAACAAAATGATAATTTTATTTAGATTAGCTATTTCTAGTTATCTAGTAATATGCGACAAAGCTATACTCAAGCCGATTGGTAATAACCTTTAAGCTGAGTCTCAGCGCGACCCAATACTTAATTTTGCCAACGCTACTTAACCTTGGTAGCTTTATTTGCTCCTCGCTCCATTTCCCGCATTTTCTTACCACGCCAAATCAACCGTACAGGTGTACTTGTAAATCCTAACTGATCGCGAAATTGACGGTCTATATAACGGCGGTAGTTATCACTAAAGCGTTTGGGGTCATTGACAAATAGAGCAATGGTTGGAGGTTGAGAACTTACTTGAGTGCCGTAATAAATCCTGCCTTGTTTTCCCTGGCGAGTTGTTGGGGGTGAATGCCAGCTGACAGCTTCTTCTAGGACTTCGTTGATTACAGAGGTGCTGACGCGACGACGATGGGCTTCTGCTGCGGTATCCAATAGATCGAGGATTTTGTTAACTCGTTGACCAGTCATGGCACTGACAAAGATCGTTTGCGCCCATTCCATAAAGTATAGGCGACTCATGATTTCTTTTTTGTACTGGTTAATTGTGCCTGAGTCTTTTTCTACCGCATCCCATTTATTGATTACTAAAACAACCGCTTTTCCTTCATCAATAATTCGTCCTGCAAGTTTTAAATCTTGTTCGGTAACGCCATCAAGAACATCAATAACAAACAATACCACATCAGAACGACGGATCGCTTTAAAGGCACGGTTGATGCCAAAAAATTCCGCACCGTAATTAACATTTTTTTTGCGCCGAATTCCCGCCGTATCAATTAGCCGATAGGTTTGCTCTCCCCGTTGGACAATTGTATCGATCGCATCTCTGGTAGTGCCAGAAATAGGACTAACGATTGAACGTTGTTCCCCTGTCAGGGTATTGAGTAAACTGGATTTTCCTACATTGGGGCGACCAATGATCGCTACCTTGATTTCGTTGTCTTCTACCAACTGACCTACTGGGGGTAAGTGGGTAATCAGTTCGTCCAACAATTCTCCCGTACCGCTACCATGGATTGCTGAAATTGGATATGGTTCACTCAAGCCCAACTCCCAAAACTCCGCAGCCTGAGCTAAACCTTGTTCGACGGACTCACATTTGTTGACTGCCAACAGCACTGGCACAGATTGACGGCGTAACCACTCGGCAATTTCGCGATCGCCTTCTGTTAGACCCAGCTGACCATCTACGACAAAAATTGCTGCGGTCGCATCGACCAAAGCAGCCATTGCTTGCTGACGAATCATGGGAAGGAATTCTGTATCATCGTCAAAGACCAGTCCCCCCGTATCGACAACTTGAAAGTCTCGATCTTGCCAAAATGCGGGTCGGTAAGTGCGATCGCGGGTAATTCCTGGTTCGTCATGAACGATCGCCTGCTGATCTCCAGCCAAGCGATTAACGAAGGTAGATTTCCCAACGTTAGGTCTACCAATAACAGCTACTATAGGTAATTTCATATGCTTTTAGGACGCTACACATTACGCCTGTAAATCAAATAAATAAATAATAATGAAGAGATACAATCGGTTCACTCTTACACAAGTTACCACTTGTTTAATAAAAAAAGCTCTGCCGATCAGCTATTAACTAAATCGAAAGAGCATATTGAGCTAACTTCTTTGGTTGATTAGTTGTTGCTTGATGAAGATTCAGAAGAATTAGAATTGTTAGCTTCTGTTGTTTCCTTTTTATCGCTGTTGTAGTTTTTCCTGCCACGATTTCCATAACGGCTGGTTTGCTTACGGAATTTACGAGCATTGATTTTATTTCTAGCTGCTTTCTCTTTTTTTGCGTTACGACGTTTAGCCATTTAGGTATGATTCCTCATTAGACAACAAAACGCTTCTGGGAGTTTCTAGAATCTAGTTGCTCTCCAGAAGCGCAATTTCGATTTAGCTTTGGAGTTTAGAAGCGATCGTTGCGACGACCACCACCACCGCCAAAGGAACTTCTATTTTCGCGTGGTCTAGCTTTGTTTACTTTGATCTCACGACCCATCCATTCTGCTCCATCTAGAGTCTCAATGGCTTTTTCTTCTTCTGCTTCTGTTTCCATTTCAACAAAGCCGAAACCACGTTTACGACCTGTTTCACGGTCAGTAGGAAGATGAACACGCTTTACTTTACCGTATTCTGAAAATACTTCATTTAAATCTTCTTGGCTAACCTCATAGTTGAGATTGCCTACGTAAATTGACATGAACTGAACGTCTCCTGAATGCAAATTTGATGTAGAGAGTTTAAATTTCGGAAAAAAACCAAATCAATACTTTACGGGAAAACCTATCAATACTGAATACAAACTGGATTGCCGATCTTTATCTCAATATGAATCCTAACACTTTATGCTAGAAAAAAGCATTTATTAGTGAATGCAATAAATTTTCACATAATTCACTAGCTACTGACCTTGGTTGTCCACTTTTGAGTGGCTGATATTTGCTTAATTGTTAGCTTAATTATCTCTTGGGGTGCAGAGGTAACCATGGTAGAAGGATATACTCGATCGCCCCAGGTTGGATGGATCAGTAAGGAACATTGTCGATAACTAACCACTGGATAATTTAACAAGGCTTTTGCTACAGCATTGTCATCGAGATTTATTCCCTGACGACCAAAAAGAGGACAACCCGTACGTGGGTCGAACAGCTCGCCTTGATATCCTCGATCTTGCAAAGCAAAGATTAAAGCGCGACCCCAGTAAATAAATTTGGCTCTAAGCAGGTTTTTTTCTCGGTCTGCTTCTGGGCTTATCACTTTCAACGAGATCGAAGATTGCTGTAATAGGAGAATCATGTATGCAGGTTCCACCTTCCAGTCTGGTAATAGCTGCTGCTGGCGATCTAAAACGAATTGATGGGGAGGAGCGATCGCAATTTCAATTTCTCTACCTGATCGGGTTTGAAGTTTGATGTTTGGTAGAGATGGCATATTTGATCTGATAAGATTGGCACTTAAGTGGAAGCAATCGGCAAATTATCCTGACGATTACAGAGGGTCTGTAGTTGAGCTAATTTATCGGCAACTTTTCCTGTGGTTAACATTTCTTCTGCTTGGCTAAAGCCAGACTCTAGACGATCGACCGCTCCAAATCTCCAGAGGTAAAAACCGCCGTTGAGAATGGCAGCAGGCAACAGTTGATTGTTTTTACCTTGAATCACCTCGTTTATTTGAGCGATCGCTCCTGCTTCGGTTTCTAGAGGAATATCCGAGCCATTCAAACTATAGTCGGCAGGGTCGAGCAAAAGACGTTCAAAACCCCCCTGAGGTTTGCTCAAGGCGATTATTCCTGTACGACTGCGAGAGAGGTCGCAGCTACCTTCTAAGCCTTTAACCAGAGTAAAATCTTGAACATCTAGAATTTTAAAAGTCTCGCGAAACCGCTCTTCGGTGGGAGGATGGACAAACCCTGCAACCAAATGGGCAGTTCCCGCTACAGGACACCAGATCAGCTCTGCGGTGGCAAAAGGTGGACGCTTGCCAATTTGTTCGCGGAAGGGGATAAATTGATGAGCAGAGGGAAAATGTTGGGGAAGATAGACAAAACCAAGGTGGCTTTGACTATAGATACTTTGAGCCTGAGCTAAATCAAATTGAGCAAAATCTACTCCTAGCTGTTGCCAGATTTTGATTAAAGGAATGCCATATTTGGTCGGCATGCGATCGCCACCATGCAGCACTACGGGTAGACCTACCGCAGCTAAAATTAAAGCAGTAATCACGGTTACGGGGACGGTACGCGATCGCCCGTCATAGGGATTGCCGAGAACTACTGGTTGATGAGAGTGATGGGGAGCGATCTTGAGCTTGTTTCCCAGACGATCAAATCCATCGATGATTCCTGCTAATTCTTCTGGCGTAGGACGTTTGATGCGATGAGCGATCATAAATGCGCCAATTTGAGCGGGGGTAGCTTCTTGCAGCAGCATCATTGTGGTAGCAGTTGCTGCTTCGGCGCGGGTTAGGCTTTTGCTGGTATGGGTTCCGCTACCGACTCTTTTTAGTAATTCTCGAAACTTGTCGCTCATAGTATCATCTCATTGGATTAAGACCGATCGCGGTTATTAGCTATCCGTTCACTGACCGATAAGTTCTGTGGTTAACAACTCTGAATTTTTTCCCAGATCTTTTACCAACTGATAAAAATGGGCAATGGGAGGGATCATCAGGCGATCGCGTGTAGTTACCATCACCACTTGGCGAGTTAAAACGCTGTCTAACTCCTGTTCGGTAAATTCTTTTGCCAACTCTGATTGAGAAATGGGACGAATCGCTAAGGTAGGATCGTTATAAGAATCAATCAAAGCTTTGTGGGGCAACAAAGCCACCATCTCTCCCTGTCTAATCACTCCCCGAAAAGCATCCAGAGTATTCAACTCCATGGCAGTTTTGAACTGAACATTTTGATTCTTAAACCACTCCTGCACTAATCTTTGCATACCATAGCCATCTTTGAATACTATTTGAGGATATTTGACTAATTCTAGGGGAGGAATCTTTGTCAGTTTACTCAAGGGATGATTGGCAGCCATCAAAATGTCCACCTGTTCTTCGTAGAGTACGGTTAACTCTATTTCTGTAGAAGCGGTCAAAAAACGATTGTTCATCACGATCGCCAGATCGATTAGACCATCCCTCAATACTTTGAGAGCGCGATCGCTACCCAAGGCGGTAACTCTCAACTGAACTTCAGGATAATCTAAACAAAACTGTTGCAAAATTGGCGGTAAATAGTGAGCGCAAACTGAATGAATAGCAGCAATGCAAAGTTCTGGTTGCTTGCCTGCAATCAAATCGGCACATTCTCTACTAGCTTTATTCCATTCCTGGCAAATTCTTTGGGCGCGGGGTAAGAGTTTTTCACCACCCAAAGTCAGTTTTGCCTGAGTGCTACGGTGAAACAGCGGTAAACCCAAGTCCTGTTCTAAAGACTGTATTTGACGACTAATAGTTGACTGCGTTACGCCACATTTCTTGGCTGCTTGCCCAAAGTTCCCCGTCTCCGTAATCGCTATAAAAGCTTGTAGTTGCTCGATTCGCATACCTTCTTTTTACGTCAACAGCTACACAACACTGCCAACTTACTCTTTGTTGAACATAGCCGATCCCGTAGAGCAAGTTTAGTATAAACTGCGACATTAACTTATGCCAAACTGTACCAAACAGATTCCTCAGGTATCTTCTGGTTTAAATGGTCGTTGAACTTTGAACTGATGATAGGTTCTAAGCGATCGCCCTATCAACCTGTAGAAATTCTCGAACCGTCTCTAGATATGCCGTCTGGTCTTCTAGCATCGGAAAATGAGAAGTTTGAGGCAGTTCTACATATTGAATGTTGTCGTTTAAGGCTGCTGCTTGCCTGCCCATTTTAGCGGGAATAATTATATCTTTTTCCCCAGATACCATCAGGGTAGGTACTGTCAATTTGGCAAATTCCTTCGGCATAGTTTCTACTGCGTGTTTGCTGACGGAAGTATAAATCGTTCCTACCGCAGCTTCATAATCCGCTAGCAAGAAATCTTTTAAAAAAGCTACGCGATCGCTTTTATTGATGGGGCGGTGTAAAAACCTCGCCATAAACATTCTGTCGGCAAAAGGAAATTTTAAAAACCAATTGTAGCGAAATTTAACCACGTATCCGCCAAACTTATGAAAGGCTGCAAAAGCTCTTGCGTCATATTCAAAAACGCCGTTACAGGTAAGAATTGCCTGCCGTACCTTTTCGCCATAGCGATTGAGAAATAGAGTGGCGATCGATGCTCCCATTGAATGGGCATTGATGTATACTTGGTCGAGATCTAAGGCATCTAACAAAAGAGCTAAATCATCGGCGTAATCTTCCATGGCATAGCCCAAACCCGACGAATCGTGAGGTAAGCTAGAGCGACCAAAGCCCCGTAGATCGTAGAGCAAGCAATCAAAATTATCGGCTAAGGCGATCGCCGTGCTGCGCCAATATCTCCCAGAACCACCCCAACCATGAACAAAGACCATTACTGGCTTGGAAGACTCCTCTGAGCTGCGAATCCACTCGTAATAGTGATTTACTCCACGAACATCTACTGTAGGCATACTGAATTAATAAACTGTTGTATCGTTGTTATTTAGTCTATGGTGTCGCGCAATTTTATTGTCCGTTGCTTTAATTGTTTTAACATCAGACATTTGACAAAAGTACGATCTCCAGGCTAAACCTATTCGAGGGTTGACCTTTTTGAGGAAGAGGGCAAACTGTAGCATGACCGCCCTGTTTGATGCCATTTATCGGCAAAATATTTGATCGATTATGATCAAAAGCGTAAATTACTCGATTGAGGTTGCAATGGATTACAAAGATAAAATTATCAGCGAAGTTGAGTCTCTACCTCAATCCTTGTTGCCTGAAGTGTTGAACTATGTTCGGAATCTCAAACCTACAGCAAACTCTTCCAAACCTAGTTTGACTATCAAATCGAACAAATTGAAAGCATCCCCCCAAGAAAAAACTATTATCATCTATACCGATGGTGCCTGCACGGGGAATCCTGGTGCGGGGGGATATGGTGCGGTAATTATCGATGGCGATCGCCGTGAAGAGATTTCTGGTGGCTACAAACTAACTACTAACAACCGCATGGAAATGATGGCAGCGATCGCTGCCTTGAGATCTTTAAAGCATAAATCAAAAGTCAGGCTACACAGCGATTCTAAATATATTGTCGATGCCGTAGTCAAAGGCTGGGCAAAAAAGTGGCAGGCTAACGGCTGGCTTAGAAACAAAAAAGAAATGGCTAAAAATCCCGATTTGTGGCAAGAATTACTTGACCTTTGCCAGATACACGACGTTGAATTTGTTTGGGTCAAAGGTCATGCAGGAATAGCCGAAAATGAGAGATGCGATCGGCTAGCAGTGGCAGCAGCCCGTCAGAGTAATCTAGAGAACGATCGAGGCTATACAGACTGAGATCTCGTACGATAATCATTCCTAATAGCAACCAGGCGATTTTTTTTAAGCAGTAGGAAGTTTTTTAAACTAGTCAGTAGCAAGTAAGGTTCGCTCTATTAAGATTAAATCGTCCACTAAACATCTCGGAATAAAGTTAATTGCCCACCAAAATTATTGTTCTCAAACTGGTTGCCCTTCAAGCTTTGATTAGAGCAACATCAATGCGAGACTTTTCTGGTTGAGTAATTTCGGCTTTAATATTGGGACCAAAAAATTTTTCGATTTGTTCGCGTCTTTTCTGCCAATCTTCTAGAGAGAAAAAGGGTGAATAATATTCCATTAGCAAAGTATATGCGCCGTCTCTAGACTGCTCTTGAATACCGATTAATTCTGGTCTTTCTTCGTCTGTAGGACTTAATCCCAATTTTGCCAAAGACTCATCTAAGTGTGCTTCTTGTCCATAGCGATACCGAGTTACATCTTTACGCAGCTGTTCTTGAGTCGGGGTTGCTTGCGATCGCAGTTGTTTAACTTCTGGCGTAGTTTCGGCGGTGTAGGGTACTGGCTTTAGTTCCGCAGCTTTAAGAGCTAAACCTCCCAATAGCAGAGGAATTCCATAAAAGAAGCCTGCTAGGTTGAGAGTATTCATTCCTACAGCATAGGCATAAAAACCGACAGCAGTTAGAATTCCTCCGACGGTCAAGCCTACAGCAGCTAACGGTATTTTACGCAACATAATAAAAAATTGTTTAAATTTGTCAATATTGTCTATTCTAGAGCTATTGGATACTAGGTTTGAATAAAATTATGGACAAGGTAGAGATCAAGGCAAAAATCGTACAAATGAATGCTAAAAGAGACTCTTTGGTAGAACTTTTAGAAAAACCAAATTTGGGTACCTTAAGAATAGACGTAGATCAAGCCTTAGAAGAATTGGACGAATTAATTGAAGAATATAACGAAACCTTTCCCGAAGAGAAGGTGTGAAGTTAATCGGTTAATGCCGAAGTTGACCAACGGTCAGAGATTGTTATTAGTTAGTCGAGCAACTAGATGATGTGGTGTTGCCCTGCGATCGCTATCGAGTCTTTTTTTGCTCGGTTCAAATTATGTATTAGCGATCGCCCAATCCGAACTATCTGCTAACCACAGCAAAAAAGTAAATGATTTAGGATTTAAAAGCTTTGCAAAGCGTTGTAATTTATTCTAGTGAGGATAATCAATCACAATGCTGAAAGTTGTCCAAAGATGACTTTTAAGATCAAATTCACATCTAGACCTAAATAACTTAATTAACGCGGTGAAGTATTTTTTTCTAAGTGACGGCTGGACTTATGGTCGAGTCTGGGAGTTCGGTGGATTATGGGATCAGATTAGCTGGGGACGCAGCCCCGAAATCAAACGTCTTGACTGTTGTGTTTTACAGCAGCAGGAAACTCTGTGGCTGTATGCAGTAGAAGATGCCGTACTGATGGTAGAAGTGCTACCTCGAAAGGATATTGGGACTTCCACCAGCATCGGTCAGGTGGTACTAAAAAGATTGATTACTGCCGACCAGGCGATCGAAGTGCTGACTAATTCCGAATTGCTCTTTAACTCTGCCACTAAAAATTAGAAAATAATTTAATGAGAGTAGATCTGATATTATTTTTGTTATAAAAGTTAACTTTTGTCGATAATAGTCGATAAATCTTGCAATAGGCTCTAACAATAGTTACACTTCTTTAAAATAGTAATTTCAAGGCGTGCTTAAATAAGCTCCTTTTTTGGAGGGCTGACTCCAGATTTTTCTGGACAACCGCAAGGCTTGAGGCATAAATACAGATTGCAAAATAATAGTTAACTTTTACGTTGCCGTTTAACGGTAAATTCAAAGTTATCCAGAAACAAATATTATCATCTGGTTCAACTAAACAAATTATTTAATTAATAGGAGGAGCGTAGTCTATGGGACTACCTTGGTATCGAGTTCACACAGTCGTCTTGAACGATCCAGGACGACTCATATCAGTTCACCTAATGCACACTGCTTTGGTAGCAGGTTGGGCTGGTTCTATGGCTTTGTTCGAGCTAGCTACTTTCGATCCTAGCGACCCCGTACTCAACCCCATGTGGCGACAAGGTATGTTTGTTCTACCTTTTATGGCTCGTTTGGGTGTAGATACTTCTTGGGGTGGCTGGAGCGTTACGGGAGAAACTGGTGCAAGTGCTGGTTTCTGGTCTTTTGAAGGTGTAGCGATCGCTCATATCGTGCTTTCTGGTCTACTGTTTCTCGCAGCAGTATGGCACTGGGTATATTGGGATTTAGAATTGTTTGTCGATCCTCGTACTGGTCAGCCAGCCTTGGATCTACCAAAAATGTTTGGTATTCACCTGTTCCTATCTGGTCTACTCTGCTTCGGTTTTGGAGCATTCCACCTCACAGGTTTGTGGGGTCCTGGAATGTGGGTATCAGATGGCTTCGGACTAACTGGGCATGTCCAGGCAGTAGCTCCAGAGTGGGGACCTGCTGGGTTTAACCCCTTTAATCCTGGTGGGGTTGTAGCTCACCATATTGCTGCTGGGGTTGTGGGTATTATTGCTGGTCTATTCCATCTCAGCGTTCGACCTCCCGAAAGGCTCTATAAAGCTTTGAGAATGGGGAATATTGAAACCGTACTTTCTAGTAGTATTGCTGCGGTGTTCTTTGCAGCTTTCGTAGTTACAGGAACTATGTGGTATGGTAACGCCACTACTCCCATCGAGTTGTTTGGACCAACCCGTTATCAGTGGGATCAGGGATACTTTAAACAAGAAATTCAACGCCGTGTTGAAACCGCAATGGATGACGGCTTGAGCCGTTCTGAAGCCTGGTCAACAATTCCTGAAAAACTAGCGTTTTATGACTATGTAGGCAACAGTCCCGCTAAAGGTGGTCTGTTCCGTACTGGTGCGATGGATAGTGGAGACGGTATCGCTCAAGAATGGTTGGGACATGCGGTCTTTACTGATGCTCAAGGTCGCGAACTTGAAGTCCGTCGTATGCCTAACTTCTTTGAAACCTTCCCAGTTGTCTTAGTCGATGCAGATGGTGTAGTCAGGGCAGATATTCCTTTCCGTCGTGCAGAATCTAAGCTTAGTGTCGAGCAGAGCGGTGTAACCGTCTCTTTCTACGGTGGTGCTTTGGACGGTCAAAGCTTTGACAATCCATCAACCGTAAAAAAATATGCTCGTAGAGCTCAGTTAGGGGAAGCTTTTGAGTTTGATACTGAAACTCTAAATTCTGACGGTGTATTCCGTACTAGCCCTCGCGGTTGGTTTACTTTCGGTCACGCGGTATTTGCGCTATTTTTCTTCTTTGGTCATATTTGGCATGGTTCTCGTACACTGTACCGAGACGTGTTTGCGGGTGTCGATCCAGATCTAGAAGAAGAACAGGTAGAATGGGGCTTCTATCAGAAAGTGGGTGACAAATCTACTCGCGCTGCTAAAGAAGCATAAAGCTGTCCGTTCGAGAATTTGATTTTGTTGGGGAAATAGCGAGCGATTTGCTGTTTCCCTAAGCAAAAAAGTCTAGTCAAGCAACTCGAAAATTTAATTTTCAGCTGTTTTATTGGTAAAATATTAGCAAAGACACTTTAGGAATTTAAACATGGAAGCTGTTGCATATATTTTAGTTTTAGCTATGGCGCTAGCGGTTCTCTTTTTTGCGATCGCCTTTCGCGAACCACCCCGCATTGAAAAATAATCTCAAGAAAATAGTAGCCGAAAGTTAAGTATTTTTAAAAACTCGTTATTTCTGGGTCTTTTTTAGTCATAGTCTGTTAAGAGACGGATTATGATGTAAAAAAGGCTCAGATTTGTCGTTTGTACGAATAATCTGTAGTAAATACAATATAATAAGTGCTTATTAAAATTCATGCATTGCCCAAATTGCCAGCACACAGAAAGTCGAGTTTTAGAATCTCGTTCGACAGAAAGCGGACAAAGCATTCGTCGTCGTAGGGAATGTTTGAAATGCAAACAGCGTTTTACTACCTACGAAAGGATTGAATTGGTTCCAATTACGGTAATCAAAAGAGATAATAGCCGTGAATCCTTCGATCGCGCCAAACTGCTTCGAGGAATATTGAGAGCCTGTGAAAAAACTAGCGTATCCTATCAAAAAGCAGAAGCCATAGTCGATCATATTGAGGCAAAACTACAGCAAAATTCGGGTAAGGAGTTCACCAGCAGCGAGATAGGAGAATTAGTCTTACAGAGTTTGCGTGGTGAAAATGAAGTGGCATACGTTCGTTTTGCTTCAGTATACAGAAAATTTCAGGGAATTAGAGATTTTGTTGAAACCTTAAATCATCTTCAAAATGAAAATTCCCAAAACTCAGAATTAAAGCCTTGGCAATTAAATAGTTCCAACTCTACTACAATTGCCGATTGTGTATCATAGTTTTTAGCGTTTTTCGCAGCTATTTTCTTTTCCTCTAAGTTTGGGTTTGGGACTTAATTTCTTGTCTACAAATGTAAATTGTTCGGCAAATTTTTTATTTACCGTGTAGCAAATAGGTGAAAATGTATCTGTAAACCTGATTGAAAATCCTAAATTATGGCAAGCGAAAGCAAAAAAAGAATTAGAGAACACCTAGCCAGAAGTTCTGGTGGTGAGATCGACTTTCAACGTTCTCCTCAAAACTATGATCCCCAAGCTAAGTCTTCCAAAACATCCAGCAGCAAACAAAGTCACAGGGAACATATAGAGCGTAGCAAAGGAAACTACGATCTAAATTCTGGTAGCCGACAAGAACGCAAGAGTAGAATTATGAATCACGTTCGGATTACTAGAGGTTAAGTGCGTTATTGCATAAACCTCATGCCATACATCGGCTTGTCTGGAGACATCCAGGTATGTCTTAATAGCTTTTTTAATTTGGGACTAGAGTTTTCGATTGTTGTTGTTTGATGGTCGAACAAATTATTTTCTAAAGGATGAACGTATTGCGGAGTATAGTTTCCGAGTAATGATACTCTAGGGCGATCGCTTTTATTTTCCGAAGTATCGTGCCAACAAAGTCCATGAGAAATAATTGCCGAGCCTGCCGTTCCCGTAATTTTTTCTGCTGTTTGTTCAAACTGTTTGATATCTGGTTTGGTAGCTAAATTCTGGGTTCTCGGTGAAAATAAAGGCGCGCCATTATCTGCTGTAAAGTCTTCCATCAGCCAGATAACCTGAATTTCCAAAATTGGATATTTTGGGAACGGGGCAGGCATTGCCCAGTAGGGATAATCCACATGAATTCCCATTCTTTGCGCGCCAGGGTGGAGAATATGCGCCGAGAAGCCACCTAAAACGATGTCTTCCCCCAAGATTGCCTCAATAATTGAGAGTATTAGCTCATCTTGCGCTAATTTGGCGAAAACTTCTCCTTTGTAAATTAACCCATAGAGCCTTTCTTTGTTTTCTTGAACGACCAATCGATTATCTTGTTTTTCCTGTCGGGCAAGTTCCAAGATTAAATCTCTAGCTGCTGCCGTTTCTTGGCGACTCAACAGATCGGGTAACATAACATAACCTTCACCCTGAGTAATTTCTGTGGTTAATTGCGCAATATTCATTTTAGTTGAAACCATAATCATCTCTCCATATCCTTAACCGACTTAGGCACATCCGCAGTAAGAATGTCGTGTCCGTCGGTTGTTACTAATAAATCGTCCTCGATGCGAATGCCAATACCTTTCCAGTTGTCGGGAATTTCTGGCTGTCCTTCGGCAGGCTTAATCTGGGGAGAAATATAAATCCCAGGTTCGACTGTAACTATTTGTCCTGGAGCGAAATTTTGCCAATCTTCCTGATTCTGTTTGTAAATTCCTACATCATGAACATCTAACCCCAACCAATGTCCCGTGCGATGCATATAAAAAGGCTTGTATTTCTCTTCTTTGATAATTTCTTCCAAGTCGCCCTTAAGCAATCCCAAATCTAATAAACCCTGGACAATCACGCAAACAGCAATATCGTGAAACTCATTGTAGGGCTTGCCTGGCTGTACTTCAGCGATCGCCTGTAACTGCGCTTCTAAGACGATTTCATACAGGGCTTTTTGCTCTGGAGTAAATTTACCACCTACGGGGAAAGTACGGGTAATATCGCCGTTGTAGTAGCCATAGGAACAACCTGCGTCGATTAATAGTAGTTCGTTGTCCTGCATCTGGCGATCGTTTTCAATGTAGTGGAGAATGCAGGCATTTTCGCCCGATGCCACAATTGAAGGGTAGGCAATGCCGATTCCTCCCTCTTTGCGGAAAATATGTTCGATTTCTGCCTGTACCTGATACTCATACAGTCCTGGTCGAGCAAATTCACGGGCGTGGTTGTGTGCCATTGCCGATATTTTGGTTGCCTGACGCATCATAGCGATTTCCCCAGGACTCTTAACCAACCGCATGGGAAAGATTAAAGGGCGAGTATCTTCAATTGCCAGAGGAACTTTACCGCGCTTTTGATAACCCCGCATTAGTCTTTGCCAATGAGAAATTATCGTATTGTTAAAGTCTACGTCACTACCAAGATGATAGTAAATGCGATCGGCGTTGATTAAATATTGGGGTAACTTTTCGTTTAATTCTCCAATAGGATAGGCTTCATCTGCGCCATATATCTCTTTTGCTGCCTCTACGCCACAGCGATAGCCCGTCCAGGTTTCTCGTTCGGGATCTTTGGGCTGAACAAACAAAATATACTGATGTTCTTCGTGATGGGGAGCAAATACCGCCACTGCTTCAGGTTCGTTAAACCCAGTCAAATAGTAAAAGCTGCTTTCCTGACGATAGGTATACTCAACATCGTTGTGCATAGTTGCCATCGGCGCACTACGAAAAATCGCCGTACCTGCACCAATCTTAGACATTATTTCTCGTTGACGTTGACGATATTCTTGTTGCTCGATCCCCATACTATTTTATCTTGGCACCGTGAATATTTGTATATAGTTTATTATGCGGTAAAAACGATTTCTGTGGCTGTGGAACACAGTTTGGAGATTATGTATTGTGAGCGATTAATCTGGAGTCAGAGGTTAGTTCTAAAGGATTAGCTAGCGCGTCCGTCACCGCTTCGCATAAGGTCAGAGGTTGTTGGTTCGGATTTGTTGATAACTTTTGTTCTCTAATTATTACTTACTACTCACTACTTATTACTTTTGCAATATTATCTTTTGATGTAACACCGAGGTTTAAGTTAGTCTCGGCTTGGGCGATTAATTCTTGCCAAACTCCCGTCGGTTGCCAAATTTCAGCCATCGGATATCTAGCTCGCTCTTCTGGTAGTTGCAGAACGTGTTTTTGCCAAAGATAGACAAAACAGGAAACTCGCATATTCTTGGCGCAGTGTACCCAAACCCGATAATTTTTTAGAGAGTCCATCACCTCGAAAAATAATTTTACATCTTCTAACTTAGGCTCCTCCCAAACTACGGGAATATGCACATAGACCATTCCTAAGTTAGTAACGATCGCCCCTTCGTTGACTAACGCATCGGTCGAACTCGGTAAGGCTAAATTAATTACTGCCTGATATCCAGCTTGGGCAATTAAAGAAAATTGTTTGGGAGTTGGTTGTCCTGAAGTTGCCAGAGAATCAGCCTTGTCTGACTTTTCTAGGTTTATAGGATAGTAATCGCGAATCTTCTCAATCACTGCTCAATCCTCAAATACGATAAACTTGCAAATGTCAATTAATAAAAATTTGATTTTAATCATACATAGGAGATAGTAGCTTGAACACTCAATCATCCAATAGCTGGGGACCTTTATTAGGCGGTATTGTTGCAGCTTTGGTGGTTCTAATAGGCTTTAATTCGTTCGTTATTCTCAATCCTGGTCAGGCTGGAGTTCTGAGCATTCTTGGGAAAGCTCAAGATGGTGTTTTGCTAGAGGGAATTCATTTGCGCCCCCCTCTAATTTCTAACGTGGATGTTTACGATCTGACGGTACAAAAATTTGAAGTACCCGCCGAAAGTTCCACTAAAGATTTGCAAGATCTCAAAGCTAGCTTTGCGATCAACTTCCGTCTCGACCCGATTCAGGTAGTGGAAATCCGTAGAAAACAAGGAACATTGCAGAATATTGTCTCAAAAATTATTGCGCCACAAACCCAAGAATCATTTAAGATTGCTGCTGCTAGAAGAACAGTTGAAGAAGCAATTACCAAACGTAGCGAGTTAAAAGAAGATTTCGATACTGCTTTAGGCGAACGTTTAGACAAGTACGGCATTATTATTTTAGACACCAGCGTAGTAGACCTTAGCTTTTCTCCAGAATTTGCTAGAGCAGTTGAAGAAAAGCAAATTGCCGAACAAAAATCTCAAAGAGCGGTTTATATTGCTAGAGAAGCCGAACAAGAAGCTCAGGCAGATATTAACCGTGCCAAAGGTAAAGCGGAAGCTCAAAGACTGCTAGCCGAAACCTTAAGAGCGCAGGGTGGGCAATTGGTACTGCAAAAAGAAGCGATCGAAGCTTGGCGAGAAGGTGGCGCACAAATGCCCAAAGTTTTGGTTACAGGTGGCGAATCTCAAGGGGGTGTTCCTTTCTTGTTTAATTTAGGAAATATGGAGTAGTTAAGTTAGGGGGTTAGAAGTCAAAAGCCTTCAGCTTAGGGAAAGGGATAAGGGTCAAAGGAATAATGTATTACCTTGTTAGCCTTTTACCCTTTACCTTTTGCCTTTTTTTCTATCTGCCCGTCTCCCCCTCTGCTTACCCTTAATCCCAACCTAACAGACTAGCCATCAGTGCTTGTTGAGCATGCATTCGGTTTTCTGCCTGATCCCAGACGCGAGAGCGATCGCTTTCAATTGCTTCGATGGTAATTTCTTCTCCTCGATGGGCGGGTAAGCAATGGAGGATAATAGCTTCGGAGTCGGCATGGTTTATTAGCTTCTGATTGACCTGATAGGACTGAAACAACGGAATTCTGCCCTCGGCTGAATCTTCTTGACCCATACTCGCCCAGACATCTGTATAAATCACCTGCGCTCCCTCGACCGCAGCAACTGGATCTTGGGTCACAACAATCTCCGATCTGCCTCCAGCTATTTCCCGTGCCTGTCGGACAATTTCCGATTTGGGTTCATAGCCTTCGGGGGCGGCAATCCTGATATTAAGTCCAGTTAATGCCCCGCCTAAAAGCAATGAATGAGCCATATTGTTACCATCGCCAAGATAAGTCAAGGTCTGACCCTGCAACGAGCCAAAACATTCTTCAACCGTCATCAAATCTGCCAAGATTTGACAGGGGTGTTCTAAATCCGTCAGGGCATTGATAATCGGGATTTCGGCATATTTGGCAAAGGTTTCGAGATCTGCTTGAGCAAAGGTACGGATGGCTAAAATGTCTAGGTAGCGATCGAGAACCCTGGCTGTATCTTCGATGGGTTCACCGCGTCCGACTTGGGTTACGCTGGGATTGAGGTCGATCACCTGCCCTCCCAAGTTATACATGGCTACGGTAAAAGATACCCTAGTACGAGTTGAGGCTTTGTAAAACAGTAAGCCCAAAACTTTATTACACTCGATCTCTAACTCTTTGGTTTTTAGCTGACGAGCCAGCTTGAGCAAACCCGTAATCTCTGCGGTGCTTAAGTCAGCAGTGCCTAGCAAATCCCGTCCTTTAAGCTGTTTCATATGGCAGATTTTTGATAGTAGGTTGAAAATTTTTAGACTGAGGCTTATCTGGAAAGCATTAATTTTAAGACCAAAAGTAGACCTTAATCAACCAAGTAAAGTAGAGAAAATGTTACAACAATAGTAGTTCTGATGCTCTATGTGAATAATTTAGAATGACATTTAATTCATTCTCTCCCCCAGCTATATTCGTCGCTCGCACCTCAACCGAAGCTCCCGTCGTCGCTCATCTTGGTCAAAATTTTGGGCTGTTTGCTGTTTTGGTTTTTTGGGCTTCTGGGCGGAAAAAGCAGTTGGAGCAGAAGAGATTATTTTAAGTTACGGAGCCTTTGAATTTCCCGTATCTGTTGAATCTTTAGAAACTTACGCCGAGACAGGGAATCTCGACCGACAGTTAAAAAATTATGCAGATTTTTTTACCTCAGAACAATTACAGCAGTTTAGAACGGGACTAACTACCAGTGCTGATTTCGATCATTTAGCGATCGCCCAGTTTCTCTATTCTTTCCAGGGAGAAAAGTTGCTAGAGCGAGTATCTAGGGTAATTAGAACTAAAGCGCGTCAACCAGGGTTTTATGCAATTCGTTCGGCATTAATTTTGGCAGCAGCAGATAAAGAGTCTGGTGGTTTGACTCCCCTCAACGTTCTGAAAAAATTTCCTACCGCTGCCCTGCGGATTGATTCTCGACGAGGATTTAAAATTGTTAGAGATCTCAGTCAAGTTGTTCAAAAAAATAACCAGGCGATCGCTGCTGTCGAGCAACAGGCGAATCTAGAGCGTCAAAATATTGCTGCGGATGTCCCCAAAGTCAGAAATCTCAATTTACTGACTCCAGGTAAATATCGCTATCGCCAACAAGTGTTGACCATGAACGATCGTAGTCGCGGTCGTACTTTTCCCGTGGAGCTATATCTGCCTCAGTTAAAAGATGAACGCACTTTGCCCCTAATAGTTATTTCTCATGGTTTGGGCAGCGATCTAAATACCTTTGCCTATCTCGCCAGACACCTTGCTTCTCATGGTTTTGCCGTTGCCGTACCAGAGCATCCTGGAAGCAGTGCCAAACAAATTGACGCGCTCTTGAGCGGTTTGGCAAGTGATGTTACTCCTCCAGAAGAATTAATCGATCGCCCGCTAGATATCAAGTTTCTCCTCGATCGTCTGGCTGCAAGATACGGTAACCAAATTGATACGGACAACGTTGGGGCAATCGGTCAGTCTTTTGGCGCGTATACTACTCTAGCACTGGCAGGAGCAGAATTAAATTGGGATTCTTTAGAGCGAGATTGTCCTGATATTAATGATTCGTGGAATCTCTCTCTTTTAATTCAATGTTTGGCACTGCAAATTCCTCCAACAGCTACTGATATCGAACTCAAAGACGAGCGCATTACAGCAGCGATCGCGATTAATCCTCTAGCTAGCACCGTATTTGCCAAGGAAAGCCTGAGCCAAATTGACATCCCCATAATGCTGGTATCGGGGAGCGCAGATCCAGTTACCCCTGCTCTACCCGAACAAATTGTTCCTTTCACCTGGCTGACGGCTGCTGAAAAATATTTGGTATTACTTGAAGGTGGAACGCATTTTTCCGTTCTCAATGAATCTGCTGGTAGCGTTCCCATTCCCGAACAGGCGATCGGTCCTGACCCCAAATTGGCACAGGACTATATCAAACAGTTAGGTTTAGCTTTTTTTGGTCTTTACGTCACTCAGCAGCCAATCTATGCTGATTATCTCAATGCAGAGTACGGAGCCGTAATCAGCAAAAGAGAAATTCCTCTGGATTTAATAGAAGCTTTAAGTCCAGAGTCTTTGCGACTTTTTTAAATACTGATTACTACAGCCGTACAAAGTTATGTTAGGACAAGTTTGTTTGATTGCTCGTAAGTAATGAGTAATGAGTAATGAGTGTTAAACACGTAAGTCCATATTGCTTAACGGTGCAGTTAGAGAATGTCCAACCAAAGTACGTAGAGCTATATTTATTGCTATAGCACTCCCGCGTTACCTAATCCCAAAATAATTCCCGCACCCAAAATATGACCTAAACTGGTAGTTGCTAACAGTTCGGGAACGCCAAAATTATCCCAAACTTCGGGCTTTGGTACTGGCAAACTAGGTCCTTTTCCTGGGTTTTGAATCGCATAGCGACCTATAGCAATGCAAAATAGATTAGACATAATCATTACCAGGGCTACAGAAGGATTCCAATCAACGGTTCCAGGAGAGTATTGAATTGCTAAAACCAGATTAGGTATCATAATAAACCTTGACTTGTTGTTTAAATGTTTTCTAAATGTTGTCTCTCGATCGAGATTATCAAAATTTCGCGCTGCAAAACGGTGTTTGTTTTAAATAATTAACAGTAACTCAAACTTTTACAAAAAAAATCATAATATTAGCTAGTTTAATTACCAATGCGAGTTAAAATATGCGGAATTACCAAAATTAGCCAGGGTAAAGAAATTGCAGCCTTAGGTGCCAACAGTTTGGGTTTTATTTGCGTCGAGCGATCGCTCCGCTACATTACTCCAGAAAAAATCAAGGCGATCGCCCAAGAGCTGCCCGAAAAGATTGATAAGGTTGGTGTTTTTGCTGATAGTTCTGTGGCAGAAATTATCTCGGTTATTACCGCAGGGAATCTCACGGCGGTACAGCTCCACGGTAAGGAATCTCCCGATTTTTGCGCTCGGTTGCGCCAAGCTATTTCTCCTAAGATTGAATTAATCAAAGCTTTGCGGATTAGAACTGCTGCAACCCTACAAGAAACTTCAGCTTACGAAAACATTGTCGATACTCTACTGTTGGACGCATATCATCCCCAAATGCTTGGGGGTACTGGCAAAACTATCAACTGGCAAGATTTAAAGCAGTTTAAACCATCTCTCCCCTGGATGCTGGCAGGAGGTTTGACCCCAGATAATATTACTGATGCCCTATCTCAGCTAAAGCCTGACGGTATCGATCTATCTAGCGGAGTAGAGCGATCGCCTGGAGATAAAGACCTAACCAAAGTAGCCCAACTATTTAAACAATTAACAATTAATAACTGACGTTACGCAAAAGCTATCATATTGAAATGGATATCAAGCTTTTGGAATTATATAGCGACTACATCATAAGTTCATTTGGGCAGATAACAGCCACGGGATTATCAAGGGCATTGTCAGGAAGTA
>JADEXJ010000281.1 GCA_015207195.1 Pleurocapsales cyanobacterium LEGE 10410 | reverse complement strand
GAATTTGTCATTGTCAAATAATTAATTTTAACTATTCTAAGTCCGACCGAGGGGATATTGAAGCAGATAATATTAAAGGAATTATTACTTCAGTCTAAGCAAAAATTATTGAAGATTTATTGATATAACTCCATCACCCTGTCAACTGACATCCTTGACTGCACCTCCAAATCTAGGCTAGAAGTATGACCCAAATTAAAATGCTGTGCAGCAGCACAACCAATCATCGCTGCATTGTCAGTACAGAATTTTAAGGGAGGAAAATAGACTTTTAAACTATATTTTTCTGCTGCTTCGGTCAGATACTTTCTCAGTCCACTATTAGCAGCCACACCACCACCAATAGTAATGGTGTCTAAACCAAAATCCAAAGCACACTTGACGCTACGCTTGGTTAGAACTTTCGCTACGGTGTTTTGGAAGCTAGCAGCTACATCGGCTACGGGAATTGCCCCTTCAGCCTCCAATTTCTCAGTCAATCTTAAAACCGCTGTTTTCATTCCGCTAAAGCTAAAGTCATAGGGATGATAGCCATTTCCGTTGGGTAAAGAAATTCTACCTTCTGGTAGCTCAAATGCTTTGGGATTACCCTGCTGCGCCAGGCGATCGATTATCGGACCTCCTGGATATCCTAAATTTAATAACCGCGCTACCTTGTCAAAAGCTTCTCCTGCTGCGTCGTCCCTAGTCGAGCCTAATAATTGGTATTCTCCGTAATCTTTGACATAGATACTGCTGGTGTGTCCTCCAGATACCAATAAACACAAAAAAGGCGGTTGTAACTCTGGTTGAGCCAGATACGAAGCATAAATATGTCCTTCTAGGTGGTGTACTCCTAGAAACGGCTTGTGGTGAACTATAGCCAGGGTTTTGGCTGCTGCTACTCCTACGAGCAAAGCCCCTACCAAACCAGGAGTACAGGTAGCTGCGATCGCATCTATTCCTTGCCAATCTACGCCTGCCTCCGACATTGCCTGAGAAATGCAGGGATTGATAATTTCTAAATGTTGTCGCGAAGCTAATTCGGGTACAACACCCCCATAAGTTTTGTGCAGTTCGATTTGAGATGAAACAATACTACTTAAAACTTGACGATTCTTAACGATTGCCACCGCAGTTTCGTCACAACTTGTTTCGATCGCTAAAATTGTTGCCATCCTTTGATAAGTTGATTTACAAGAACAAACGTGTTCGCCTATTCTAGAACTTTTGCACTTAGTTAAGAATCTATCCAACCGTTAATGAACGTTGAGGTAGGTTACGAACTATGACCGCAAGCTAGAGTAGTTAGCGTATAAGAAATATCTTTGCGCCTATACACAAACACAATTATTATCTATCACAAGCATACTCATGAGAAGATTGTTTGCTTTAATACTAGTATTTACGCTGTGGTTTAGTTTTTCACCCATGGCTAATGCTGATGAAGATGTAGCTAATTTGACTCCCTGTGGGGAAAATCCTGCTTACGTCCAAAGAGCCAAAAGTTTCCGCAACACCACCAACGACCCCAATTCTGGTCAGATGAGGGCGGAACGTTATGCAGAGGCTCTTTGTGGTCCTGAAGGTCTACCCCATTTAATCGTAGATGGTCGTTGGACACACGCAGGTGATTTCTTTATCCCTAGTGTTTTATTCTTATACATCGCAGGTTGGATTGGTTGGGCAGGTCGCTCCTACATCATCGATGTTAGAGATGAGAAGAACACAGAAATGCAGGAAATCTTAATTAATGTTCCTCTAGCTATTAGCAAAATGTTATCTGCTGCTGCTTGGCCCCTGCTTGCCTTTAAAGAATTTACCAGTGGCGAATTAATCGCAGATGAAGCAGAAATTACTGTTTCACCACGTTAGAGAGTACTTTATCTATTGTTTATCAGGAGGACATTATGGAAGGTCTACAAAAATTTCTTTCCAGCGCACCAGTCTTAATTATGGCTCTGTTGACGGTTACCGCAGGAATTTTAATCGAATTTAACCGCTTTTTCCCCGATCTGTTATTCCATCCACTTAGTTGAAAAATCGAGTTGAACTAAGGTTTTTAACTCAAGATGATGTTTATTTTCAGCCAAAGTGCTGAATCTTTATAGTCTATATGCTGCGATTAACAACCAAATTAATCGCAGCTTTTTGATAAAAACATTATCGAGCCTGGTGCAGAAGCTATTGTGAATTAAATTTACTAGAGATTTTATTGATTGCCCAAGTAACAAACACACCCAAAAAAAGAATCCCGATCGCTGGGTTGAAAACTGGCTGCCAAAGGCGATACCACAGGTCGAAACCCAAAGGGATATTAAGATAACGACCGATAACGGCGATCGCAAACCAAATAAAACCCAAGAAAACTAAAAATACGTCCGCCACCAGAAGGCGATTGAGCCAAGTAACGATTTGTTCTTTCATAGAGCAATTTTAATTAATTGTGACAACCTCTTTTAAAGACTGCTTCCAACGGTCTAAATCGGCTAAAGAGCGATCGCAATATTGACCGTATCTTTCCCGTTTAGTTTTAACTTTTGTGGGCAATGGGGGAATGATCCCAAAATTGGGAGGCATTGGCTGAAAATGTTTGGGGGAAGCCGAACTAATAAATTCTAACAACGCTCCCATCATCGTAGTTTCAGGTATGGCAATCGGTTGTTGCCCCAAAGCTAGCCGAGCAGCATTCGTTCCTGCCAGCCAACCCCCTGCTGCTGCTGCGGTATAACCTTCTGTGCCTACCAGTTGACCCGCAGCCAAAATAGTATCCTGAGTTTTAAACTGTAGTGTCGGCTTGAGTAGCTGTGGGGAATTAATAAAAGTATTGCGGTGCATCACACCCATTCGCACAAATTCCGCGTTTTCTAATCCTGGAATGAGCCGAAAGACCCGCTTTTGTTCTCCCCAGCGTAAATTTGTTTGGAAGCCTACCATGTTCCAAAGTTGTCCTGCTTTGTCTTCTTGACGTAGCTGCACTACTGCATAAGGTCGATTTCCCTGATTTTCTGGCGCACGAAAATCTCCCAGACGTGAATCAAATAGTCCTACGGGTTTGAGGGGTCCATAGCGCATCGTATCTTCACCCCGCTGGGCTAGTTCCTCAATTGGCAAACAGCCTTCAAAAAATTTAGCATTTTCTCGTTCAAAGTCTTTTAATTCTGCCTGTTGGGCATGGCATAGCTCTTGTTGGAAATTTAAATACTGCTCTTTGTTCATCGGACAGTTGAGATAGGCTGCTTCTCCCTTGTCGTAACGGGATGCTAGAAAAGCAATCTTGCGATCGATTGACTCGCCAACAATTATCGGGCTGGCAGCATCAAAAAAGCTCATATATTCCATCCCCGTAAACTGCTGTAGGTCTTCGGCTAACTGGGGACTAGTCAAAGGACCTGTAGTTAAAACGACAATCTGATCTCTGGGGATTTTAGTAATTTCTGCCCGCTTAAATTCAATTAGGGGATGGTTGGCTAAAGTGTGAGTCAATTCCCGACTAAAAACTGCTCGATCAACCGCTAAAGCCCCGCCAGCGGGAACAGAATGTTTGTCTGCGGTGGCAATGACCTGTGAACCGAGACGGCGTAGTTCTTCGTGGAGTAATCCCGCAGCGCGATCGCTATTTTTCGCCCCAAAGGAATTACTACAGACTAGTTCGGCTAATTCTTCTGTATGATGAGCAGGAGAAGTTCTGACAGGTCGCATTTCATACAGGGTAACAGGGACACCTGCCTGAGCAATTTGCCATGCTGCTTCTGTTCCTGCCAAACCACCACCGATTACGATTACTCTGTCTCGATTCATGCTACAAATTGTTTACTGATATGATTAATAATACAAAGTAAAGATAAAAAATTCATTTTATCTTAAGAAATCTCTGGACAAATTGCATTTGAAGACCTCATTACTCCTAGAAAATATTTAAATATAATTAGCTTCGTGAATTTACGGAAGACGAACACGGTCAGTAGATCTATGGTGGAGGCGGGTTAGAGTTATGGTCAACGTTACACCGCCGTCCCCAACACCTCGATTGGATATGCCGAACTAAATTCGGCATCCCTCTCGGTCATTCGAGGATAAATAGAACGACGGTGCCCTAAAGGACTAGCTACGCGTCGCCTGCGTTGACCGCCTTCCGCGGTCAAAATACAATGTTCCAAACAAATGTAGGACTGTAATTTTAGCAATATTTAGTCAGAGTTACTCCATTGTTATACGGGGAAGCAAGGTTTAGAAGAAGACCAGATTTGATAACCAAATGCTGCGGGGGCGACACAAACAATCACAGAGCTTGCTGAATCAAGGATTTAGCCCTCATACCCTGGCGATAATAATCATTTTTGGCAGTGGAAAAACGGAGCAACTCTCGAACAACATCTTGGAAAAAT
>JADEXJ010000280.1 GCA_015207195.1 Pleurocapsales cyanobacterium LEGE 10410 | reverse complement strand
GTGGAACAGAGAATGAATCAAACGACTGAATAATATGAAAAGCGATCAGATTGAAACATTGACGGGCACATTTGAAGCACATGCGCAGCAAACCGAAAGCGGCATTGAGTACTGGTTGGCCCGAGACCTGCAACATCTTCTTGGATACTCAGAGTGGAGAAATTTTACACAGGTTGTAAATAAAGCAAAAACAGCCTGTGAAGTATCCGGACACAACGTATCAGATCATTTTGTTGACGTCAACAAAATGGTTCAGATCGGCTTAGAAAGCACTCGCGAGATCGAAGATGTGATGCTGACCCGGTACGCCTGCTACCTGGTTGCACAAAACGGCGATCCACGCAAGCAGGAAATTGCCTTTGCCCAAACCTATTTCGCCATGCAAACCCGCCGGGCGGAAGTGATTGAGCAGCGAATCCGGGAACTGGAGCGGGTCTCTGCACGGAAAAAACTGACCGATACGGAGAAAGAGCTCTCCTCGGTCATCTACGAGCAAACGGGAGAGAATAAACATTTTGGGATTATTCGCAGCAAAGGAGACCAGGCATTGTTTGGCAAAACCACCAAAGCGATGAAAGCACAATGGAATGTGCCGAACAGCCGACCTCTGGCCGACTTTGCACCCACCATTATCCTGAAAGCCAAAGATTTTGCCACCGAAATCACCATTCACAACAGCCGGGAAAAACAGTTCAGAACGGGAAGTGATATTTCACATGAACATATCACCAATAATACAGCAGTCAGAAATACACTGCTTAACCGTGGCATCCGTCCCGAGAGCCTGCCGCCGGCAGAAGATGTAAAAAAAGTGGAACGACGTTTAACATCCGAAGAAAAGAAATCCCTGAAAGATCCGGAAAAACTGGAACCCTGATTTTGATAAAAACCAACCATTTTCCCGGCGCCGGGAAAATGGTTTTAGGAAATAAAAACAATCACTTGCAAGATTAATGTTCGATACGACAAAAACCGACCTTCAGGATATTTTAAAAGAAGCGCAAAAAGGGAATCTACAGCTTCCTGAATTCCAAAGAAGTTATGTCTGGAACGATGATGATGTAAAAAGCCTGATTGCTTCCGTGATAAGGGGATTTCCAATTGGTGCACTTCTTACACTTGAAACAGGTGGTGAAATCAAGTTTAAACCTCGTGTACTGGAAGGTATACTTGGTGTTGAGATTGAACCCACAGAATTGTTATTAGACGGACAACAGCGCATTACTTCGTTATTCCAGGCTTTATATTCTGAGAAGCCCGTAAAAACAAAAACTACGAGAGGCACTATTGTTGAACGCTTCTACTACTTGGATATGGCTGGGGCACTTGATAATCCCGTAGATATTGAAGATTCAATCATTGGGGTACCCGGCGATAAAATTCTGAAACGAAATTTCGGAAAGGATATCGTTCACGATTTAACGTCTAAAGAGAAAGAGTTTGAAAAGAATTTCTTTCCTTTAAATCTGGTATTTGATAACAGAGATTGGTTTTATGATTGGAGAGACTACTGGAGAGATCATGGTGGTGGTGACCAGGATCTGGAGAGGGATTTTGTAGATGCATTCGTTAGAACGGTCGAAAGCTATAAAATACCGATTATTAAATTGGATAAGTCAAATTCAAGAGAAGCGATCTGCCTTGTTTTTGAAAAAGTTAATGTAGGCGGTAAAAAATTGGATGCGTTTGAGTTATTAACAGCCATATATGCATCAGACGAGTTTGACCTTCGCAAAGACTGGCTTGGAGATTCGAAAGAACAAGTTGCCGGCCGAAAAAAAAGAATGCTGAATGGCGGCTTACAAATAAGAGACGTATTAAGAAATTTGCAAAGCACCGATTTTCTCCAGGCTTGCACCCTGCTTTACACAAGGGAGAGAAGACTGGTAAAAGAGAGTGCAGGTGCTACTGGCAAAGAACTGCCAAGGATAGAGTGTAACAGAAACGCTCTGTTAAACCTGCCATTAAGTGAATATCAGAAATACGCTGATGTAGTAGAGACAGGTTTTATCGAAGCATCGAAATTTTTAAATGAGTTAAAGATCATTTGGCATAAGGATGTACCCTATCCTCCTTTAATTGTGGCTTTGGCATCCATATTTGCTCTCTTAAACCGTAGGAATTTATCAGATGTAGATAAGGAAAAGCTGAAAACCTGGTTTTGGGCCGTTTCTTTAGGCGAACTTTATGGTTCAAGTACGGAGTCGCGACTTTCAAAAGATGTGCCCGAAATCTATAACTGGATCATTAAAGATGAAGAGCATCCACGATCACTGGATGAGGCCATTTTTCAGCAGAAAAGGCTTCGGTCACTCAGAAGCCGCCGTTCAGCTGCTTACAAATCCATTTACGCTTTGATGATGCATGAAGGGTGCCGGGATTTTATAACCGGCCGCTCTGTTGAACTGACCTCCTTTTTTGATGATCAGATTGATATCCACCATATTTTTCCTGTTGCATGGTGCAAAAAAAATGGAATTAAGCCGGAGGTATATAATTCCATTGTAAACAAAACCCCGCTTTCCAAAATGTCCAATATATCCATAGGAGGCGATGCACCTTCGGCCTACCTAAAAAAGATAGAAGATAAAAAAGGTATCGCAGCGGACAGGCTGGATGAAATTCTAAAAACTCATTTAATCAATCCGGAGCTTCTGAGAAACGATGATTTCGAAGCTTTCTTCGAATCAAGAATGAATGCACTTTCAGGCTATATCTCTCAAGCGATGAAGAAAGATGTAGTAATGGAGACAGGTTCGGATGAAAAAGAAATTGAAGTAGAAGAGTTCAGTTTTGATCTCGAAGAAAATGAAACGTTGAGTTAATTATGCCCAGAAGAAAAAAGACACCCAAATCCATAGAATCACTGAAGCACAAGGATGCTGTACGGTTAAATATACCTACTGCGGAATTCCAGTCGGTGATGGATGAGGAGCAAAAGAGCCCCATTGAACTAGCCTACGAACGGCGCAACCGCGACCTCGACCCGCAACTGGTCTGGCGCGGCAAAGATGAGCAGGACTGGAGCGACCTGGTGGTACAGGCACCGCCGCTCTACATCCAGGAGAAGATACACCCCAAGGTGTTGATTGACGACCTGCAAAAACGCACCAAAAAACCAAAGAAGAAGACGAAGCCCAAACTGATCTCTTTGTTGATTTTAACGGGGTACCCGAAGGCGACGCCAAAACGGAATTTTACCAGCATGATGCCAACTGGACAAACCGGATGATATTAGGGGATTCCCTGCAGGTGATGGCCTCTCTGGCCGAACGGGAAGGGCTGCGCGGACAGGTACAGTGCATCTATTTGGACCCACCTTACGGAATTAAATTTAACTCCAATTTCCAGTGGTCAACAACTACCCGTGATGTAAAAGATGGTAGAACAGAACACATTACAAGAGAACCAGAACAGGTAAAGGCTTTTCGGGATACATGGAAGGACGGAATTCATTCTTACTTAACATATTTACGCGATAGATTAACCGTTGCCAGAGATTTACTTGCTGATTCAGGTTCTATATTCGTGCAAATTGGTGATGAAAATGTGCATAGAATAAGGTCATTAATGGAAGAGATTTTTGGGGAAGATAACTTTATAAGTGAGATAATAGTTGCAAAAACTAGCTCACAATCTTCTTCTTATTTGTCTTCAACTTCAGATTACATCCTTTGGTATGCAAAAAAACATGAAACGTTAAAATTTAGACCCTCTTTTATTTTTAAAGATTTTGAAGACCCTAATTCAGGTGCTTCCGAATACAAAAATTTCTGGTTGGGATTTGGTGAGTAATTTACTCCAGTAAGCTATAAAAATTACGATGGTGAATTACCAAGGTTTCGACCATCAGCGACCACTAGCCAAGGATCAAATCCAAATTTTAGATATTTTAATTTCCAAGGACAAAAGTTTGATTGTGGGAATAGCCAACATTGGAAAACTCATGAAGAGGGTATGAAAAGGCTTGGTTATGCTGATAGGCTTTTGAAACGGGATAAAAGTGTGTCATATGTTCGATTCATAAAAGATTTTCCGATTGTTGAGATTAATAATCTATGGACTGATGTTCGATGGGGTTTTGATGCTTCACAAAAACAATACGTAGTTGAGACAAACCCACGTGTAATACAGCGTTGCATTTTAATGGCAACTGATCCTGGCGATCTAGTTATCGATCCCACATGCGGGTCTGGTGCAACAGCATTTGTATCAGAACTATGGGGACGTCGTTGGATTACCATTGATACCTCTCGAGTGGCTTTGGCATTAGCGAGATCCCGGATCATGGGAGCAAAATATCCATACTACCTGCTTGCAGATTCAAAAGAGGGAAGAAAAAAGGAAGCGGAACTTACCCGAACAACACCATCA
>JADEXJ010000279.1 GCA_015207195.1 Pleurocapsales cyanobacterium LEGE 10410 | reverse complement strand
CATGGAAACATTCAGTTTATTAGCCTTTATTTTTGCACTGCTCGCTTTCATTACATCTGCCAAAAATTCACGGGATATAAAAAAGGGGTTTGACGAGTTGAAGCAGAAAAATGATTGAAGGAATAAGCCACATAACATTTGTCGTTCAAGACCTGGAAAAGTCATCCAGGTTATTTCAGGAGATTTTTGACGCGAATGAAGTTTATTCGAGTGGCGAAAAAACCCACTCGTTATCAAGGGAGAAGTTTTTTCTGATCGGAGATACCTGGATTGCCATTATGGAAGGGGATAGCTTGACTGAAAGAACGTATAACCATATTGCGTTTAAAGTATCCAAAGAAGAATTTGACACTTATGTTCAACGAATAAAAAAACTCGGCCTGGATATCAGGAAGGAGAGATCAAGAATAGACGGCGAAGGGCAGTCAATCTATTTTTACGATTATGACAATCATCTTTTTGAAATTCATACCGGTACCCTTCGTTCTCGCTTGCAGGCGTATAAACAATAGGTAATCCGTGCATTACGGAATGTTCTATTTATGAGCCTAAGTCGAATGAATCTACTTTATAGCTGATATTTTGTTCTTTAAACGCCTGTTCGGATTGGGAAGCAACAGCGATTCATAATACACACTGAGTGAGTAACTGAAGTCAGTGTACGTGAGGTTTCGTAGTATGTATACTGAGGGGAGATACAAATCGTCCCCTCTAAGGCAGTATTCGAGTTTAGTAAACCTGCAGTAATTGCTCATTTCCAGCAGTTACTTCAGAAATCAATCCATCGACTAACATTACTCAAGGTATGGCTCCATCACTTCTATTTACGTACACAGCATGTGGGATTTTCTTTCTCACCGGTTTAATCACAGGCGTTTGGAAGTATTACCACATCCATGCATCAAAGGAAGCACAAGCGCCAGTCTATGTGGATATCGCACATCGGACCTCGCTGATGTACAGCTTTGCCACACTGGTTCTGGCTAAATTTGTGGAACTGAGTCCCTATTCCGAGACGGTGACGTTTTGGTCGGCGGCTGCACCCATCCTGTTTTTTGCTCTGGCGCTTTCAACCTATGTGATTCATGGGATTCTTAAAGACACCGATAATCAGATGAAAAAGCCCCACAAACTGGGATCATTCACGCTTCCAAACTGGGTGATTATTACCTTTATGGTGGCACTGATCATAGCTGAGATCGGGGGATTTGGAGTTTTGTTTGTGGGATTCTTAAGTACGCTTTAGCTCAATGTGATTCAGTTCTTCAGTGCAGTGCAACTAACCGTCACGCCGCTACAAAGGTGATCAGAAAATCGTCATGCAACCAATGCTATTTTAATGTGAAAATTTGTTGGATCATATTGACAATGATGGTCATGAAATTTCGCTAATTTACATAATAACCGTTTTCATTTATTAGATTAAAATATGTCCTGTAAGGAATCCAACCAATTCTTCAATGGATAATCGCCTCCTCGAATTTATCGAACAGTACATACCGCTCACTGAAGAGGAAAAGACTGTCATCGATGATCTGAATATCATCCGTAGTTTCAAAAAGGGCACAATGATCGTTGAGGAAGGGGACATTATCAGAGATGCGATCTTTGTGTTGAAAGGGTGTCTGCGTTCCTATTACATCTGGGACGGGGAGGAGAAAACCAGCGCCTTTACTACCGAAAATGAACCCTTAATCCTTCTTACCGGAGATGATCCAAACAAAACGGCTCATTATGTAGACTGTGTGGAGGATTCGATTGTAACCCTGGGAAATCTGGAGATGGAAAACGAAACAGTTAAAAATTTTCCCCGGTTCGAAAAACTCTGCAAATTGATATCTGAGCAATTGCTGGAAAAAAATGCTTCCTCGTTTGCTGAGTTTAAAAATGCCAGTCCAGAGCAGCGATTTAAAAATCTGCTTAAAAACAGGCCAGATCTGTTGCAGAGGGTCCCACAGCACCAAATTGCAAGTTTTCTTGGGATGAAACCTCAGTCACTAAGCCGAATCCGCAAGCGACTCTCCCAAAAAAGCTCTGCTTAAGCCACAGGGTTTGGCTTGATAACTATGATAGCACCATGCCTTAATTAACTTTAGTGAATGAATTTATACAGGTAACCTGTGTAACATTGCTTTCATTTACACTTCAAAAACAGAAGAAAACCAATGAAAGCAGGAAAACATCAGTTAGACCGCCGAGTTCTCTTTTCAACCGTTTGGATATTTGTGGTATTAAACTACTTGTATGCAGATGTACTGGTATTGTTGAGTGGACACACGGCTTCAACTCCCGAAGAGGCTGAGTTGGTGAATTCGTTATCAACTCCTGAATTTTTTCTGATTTCAGCCATTTACTTGGAAATAGCCATGGTTATGGCTGTTCTTTCGCGGGTATTAAAGTACGGTTTAAATCGACGGTTGAACATCCTATTTGCCGGATTACAAGCTGTGGGTGCTTTTGCATCTCTCTTCGTTGTGACAAATACCTATTTCTTCATTTTCTTTGTCATTGCAGAAATTGTAGGGCTATTATTTATCGTTTGGTATGCCTGGACATGGGTTGATCCTCAGATGGACTAGTAATTGGTGAAAGTACTCTAAAATTGAGGCCAGATTAAAATGATATCTGTTCATAGACAGTAATTACATACCTCTTCCCTCCCCAGTTTTAAATGTAAACGGGTAAGATTGAAAAAATTAATGCCAAGCTTTGTAAATTCTTTAAGAATGAGATCGATAAGGGTTTATAGAGATATCGCCCACAGCAACGTGTATTTCTATACCATCAAGATGAGGTAAGTCTCAACTGCTGAATGCACATATCGGGATATCTTAAGGCCAGGTTCGTTTACTCTCTTGTTTTATGTTCTGCAAGTAACCATTCATAGGTTGCCGAACGCATAGAACCTGCCCAGATATTCGAAAATAAATTGCCCATACTCTTAACATCTACGAATTGGGATAGCCACGCAATAGAATCATGCTAATAACGATTTACTTGATTATGCTGGTTGTAGCATAGTATCGAGCCTGCATCTCATCGTTGATTGACATGATTACCAAACCAATATCCTTGATTTACTCTTCAATATCGTTCAGCAGCATGGGCCAAAATATGTTGCTATTCGACTTTTTGAAGAATCCTGAATGACCAATGGTGCTAATACCCAAAGATTTCGGATCAAAATGCCTGCGTACTGTGCTGCAGTTCCTATAACAATTTGTAAACCAATCTACTGCTTGTTTCGGTGCATAGGCATCATCTGCTATGCTGTAAGAGATCAATCCACATTCGATCTGATCATACCATAATTCCTCGACGGGGATGTGATCAAATAAATAATTTGGGCTCAGACACCATTTTTTCCACTCAAGTGCCGCACTTTTAGGTAAATCCTCCAACCCGCTGATTTTGCTTGCAGGCATATAGCCATAGAGCTTTGGTAAAACCGAAAACAAAAAATTCCAGGTCAGAATCATTTTCATCCTGTCGATACCTGTCCAGAAATTCAGGTAGCCTGACGGAACCGCTACAAAAATAAGCTTATCTGCTGATAAAGAGGAAGGCGCAAGGCCAAAAATCTGGCCTCCCATGCTGTGAGCTATTACCACCAATCTTTTATCAGCATGGTTGTTTTTGATGGCTCCAAGAACAGCTTCGAGATCATATTTACCCCAATTTGTGATCGAGGTATCAAAACTGTGAAGATCATTCATTTTTGATTCTCCGATCCCTCCGTAGTCAAGTGTATATACAATGTGACTCTTACTTTTTAAGTATCGGGCAAAATTTGAATAGAATGTTTGTTTTGTTCCGTTTGCAGGCAGTATAAGCACGACAGATTTACCCGGTGATACCGGTTCAAATATATGAGTACTGATCTCGTAACCAGCTTCAGTTTTGAGAGTAATTTTTGTCACGATGAATTTGACACTTGAACAATTATAGAGTCAAATTAACATAAAGTATCGCGTTTATTTATAACGTTTTGGTTACATACGTCCATAAACAGTTGTTGAGCAATACTGTTGTATTTTAGGTGGTCATCGATACTAAGAAGGTGCGATTTTATTCAAAAAAGCCGTGATTGCAGCCCAATATTCGTCTGCTCCCACCTGATCAATCCAAAGAGCCCTGGAACCATGAAACCCTTCTGATTCAGGAATGAACTGCGACTGCAGGTTGCTTTGATCAGCAACACCACCTATTAATTCCTTTAATCCATCTGCTTCCTCTTTTGACGATGTAACCAGATATGGCTGAGTGATTTTTGGAAATACGGTTTTAAGCGACGGTAATTTTTCCCCAAAATAGTCGCCCGGGCTAAAGGAGATAACTGCTTTCACATTCTTATTTTGTGCTGCACTATGAAGTACCAGGCC
>JADEXJ010000278.1 GCA_015207195.1 Pleurocapsales cyanobacterium LEGE 10410 | reverse complement strand
TCGCCAAACTGAAAAGCAAAAAAGAAACTATCGCCCGCACTATCATCAAACTCCACGAATCAGGAGCGATCGCTAATAAGACAGAGGGTTTATCTAGAACTATCAAAATTCAAAATAATCCTCCAAGTTGCCAGGTACTAATTCAGACTGAGGATTTACCAGAAGAATATCGGTATGAAAAGGTTGAGATCAAACCAGATAAGAAAGCCATTACTCAAGCTTGGAAACAAGGCATTGAAGTAGAAGGTACGGAAGTATTTCAAAAACAACGAGTAGTTTACGGATTAAGCAAGGATATTACCTAAGATGACAGACTCTTCAACAACTAAAACCTCACAATTAGAACCTTACGACTTGGATAAATGCACAGTCAAAATTGTCATGCTATTGCATCCAGGAGATTCTACTAACGATGATGCTAAATGTACTATTGCTGTCAGCACCCATGAAGATATTCCTCTAACTCAAATAGTCAAGCGATCGCAAATTAATCTACCCGAACCAATTACAGATTTGCTTGAAGAATTAAAAGCTGACTTGCCCCAACGAGAGTTTCATGCTCGTGTCAGGCAAAGCAAAACGAGTAAGCAAAAATCTACCAAATCTAATAAAACCAGTTCTCAGACCAAAGTAGAACCAGTCGAATCTAATACCTCAACTATCAAACAAGTTCAATTATTTTAGTCAAAACCATGAGTGATAAAGTTTCCGTAGTTTTTGAAGGCAAAGAATATCCTATTGATGCAGCAATTGCAGCAGATGATGACAAACTCCGACAAGTCTTATCCCCTTTCATTCCCACAGCTGCCAACGCCAAGATTCAGAGGTCAGAAGGTCAACCAATTCAAATAATTAAACAGGCAGGAACAAAAGGATGAGCAATGAAGGCAGAAGGCAGGAGGCAGAGGGCAGAAGGGAACAATTCGTTATGGATTCTGAGGGTCATGCGATGAATTTACCTCATGCTACTGATTACCCAAACTCGGCACCAACTACCATTTATACATCTGACGCTTCACACTTTAATAGAGGTAAACTTAGATGGCAAAGACAATTGATTGAACCTTCTGCCTTCTGCCATCTTCCCTCTGCCTTGACTCGCGACAGCGAGGATACTCCCCTAGAATACCTGTGCAGTAGTCCAGAAACTATTAATCCCGCTATTGTTACCGCAAGGTATATTCAACATCTCGAACTGTCAGGACAAGTGACTCCAGAGATGATGGCAGAATTAGCTAAAGAAGCTAAAATTGCGATCGCCGAGGGCAAACAGGCTATTACTAATTACGGCTATAGTCTAGAGCAACTAAAGCTCGCCAATTCCCAACCCAACAAGATTCCCTGGGGATTTTAATAAATAGTATTGTCTTGAAAAAGCCAGATGATAATAAACTCATCCTCGCTCTGGCTGGTCTGAGCCAGTATTATCGAGAGCAGTTCCATATTCAAGTTCTAAAAGTGCCAACAGCTTTTCTTCTAAGATTGTTAGATAGGGAGTTTTAAGCTTTGCCAAACCATTTAAAATCCAAAGTGCGGCTTCATCCAAGTTCCCCGTTTGATGAAGCTCACTCATACGAACGCCCAGATTCTCCATTTGCTTACATTCATCCTGGGAATATTCTAAAGATTGAAGATGCTCTGGTCGCAGTATGTATTCATTATCCCAAGTAGCAACCGAGCAGCTAAATTCATAGACTTCGCTCACAATACACCAGCAGCCACTTTTACCCCGTAATTCGGGATTGTCCTTAGCTATAAGAAAGCAAACTTCTCCTACTCGAAGAGTTATTGGCGGTCGCTCTTTATCCTTGATACGCTGTACCACATCTTTGACAATCTTTCCCGTCGGTACTTTACCTCCAGCCTCTTCTACAGCAGTCTCCCAAGCTAATACCTGTTCTTCGGCATTTAGCTGACTCATCGGTCTTACCTGTCCTTCCCTAGTTGGCAAAATGTGTACAATTTGTTCACATTTTTCGCTCAAGTTGTTGTAGATTTTAGCAGCATCAATTAGTTGATATGAACGACGGCGAACATAATCAAAGCGATCGCGACAGTAATCTTCAAAAGTAGCGTGAGTAGAGCGGTAAAGCCTACGGTCGCGTAACTGCATTAATGCCATCCCAGCTTCGTAAAATGCCCGTTCGACTTTTCTTTCCAAGTGAAGGCGATCGCCTTCTTCTTCTGTAGTAAGAGGTGCTATAGGTAATACTGCTAGTTCGCTAGTTTTACTCGAAGATTTCCTTCTCTTTCGCCATTGCTTTTTGGAGCGCGCCATCTACTGCTTCTCCGATGATGCTTAAATTATTTTACCTTCTCAGCACCGTTAAAGAGATGTCGAGGGACACTCAATGCATGAAAATATAGTATCAATCGCCAAAATAGCTCTTGGAAACATGGATTCTCAAGAGCTATAACTATCCCCTAGAATGTGAACCCCTATTCAGGGGCAAAGGCAATTTGTCGGTATTTATTCAAAACTAGCAAAGTAGATCGATCGCAAACGAACTCAAAATGGGAGAATGATTAAGAAAGTGTAAAAAGTCTCGCCGTGAGTTATCTGCTCTATTCTCAAGCAGAACAATTAAAGCTACATGAACCCGTTCCCGTTACTCTTCATCCCGCAGCCGTTTACCTTAGTTCGCTCTCGGAAGGGTCGCGTCGCACGATGCTGTCTTCGCTCAATGCGATCGCTCGTCTATTAACTGAAGGAGAATGCGATGCTTTTGCTTTAGATTGGTCGAAGTTACGCTACCATCACACCGCAGCCGTGAGAACTGCCCTCAAACAGAGACTTGCTCCAACTACCACTAATAAAATGCTGGTTGCTCTGCGTCAGGTACTAACGGTCGCATATCGCTTGGATTTGATTGAGGCATCTGATTATCACAAAGCAGTAGACATATCTAATGTTAAAGGAACTGGTCAGTTAAGGGGTCGGGCTTTAACTATAGATGAAATAAAAAGTTTAATCGATTGTTGTCATCAACAAGGAAACGAGATTGCCCTAAGAGATGCTGCGGTAATTGCCATTCTCCGTTGTGGTGGTATTCGACGACAGGAAATAGTTAGATTGAAGTTAGATGACCTCGATCTCAAAACTGGAGAATTAACTATCCGTCGGGGTAAGGGTGGTAAATTTCGGCTGGTTTATTTGACAAGAGATGCGATCGCCACAATCGAAGATTGGTTAGAAGTAAGGGGCGATGCTCCAGGAGCTTTAATCTGTCCTGTAAACAAGGGTGGCAAGGTGACACTGCGTCACTTTGCGAGTAACGGTGATGGCATTTATAAGTTAGTCAAAGCAAGAGCAACAATGGCGGGAGTCAAACATTTTTCGCCTCATGATTTTCGGCGTACTTTTTGTTCAGATCTTTTAGAATTCGGGGAAGATGTGTTTACGGTACAGGAATTAGCGGGTCATGCCTCTCCTGCTACAACTGCAAAGTACGATCGCCGTGGTGAGGGCAGAAAACGCCGAGCTGTCAAGCGATTGAAGTTCAGATAATCTCTAAACTTATTCTATTCCCTTCAATAACTTAGCTATTTGTTCTGGTGCGGGAAGTTGCTCTTTTAATTCTTGAGGTAGGGTTGAAACAATTCGATAGGTGGCAACTCCTATCGGCTGATTGGATTCTTTGAGGGCATATTCAACAATAGTTCTCTGCTTAGATTTACATAGGCGGTGCGACCCCGCGGATTTTTAATCCGCTAGGGAACGCGCACCAAGAGAAATAATTCCTATAGGCGGATTTTCTTCAGGTAAACGTACCAAATCATCTAGTGCTGCCAGATAAAACTGCATTTTGACATACTCTGGTACAAATTCTCCTATCTTTAATTCGATTGCTACTAAACACTTCAAACGACGGTGGAATAATAACAAGTCTATACTCGCGCGTTCCCTTGCGCCTTTCGGCGGCGCGGGGTCGCTCGTCAGTATTCTTTGTCGCCCACTTCAATCACGATACTGACTACCTACGAAGGCGAACATTCCTCCCATTTCTTGTAAAAAAGGCTCTACAGCAGCTAAAATCGCTTGCTCTAATTGACGTTCACTATGTTCATCCGCTAATTCTAAAAAATCGAATGTATACTCATCTTTTACTGCCAACTTAGCCTGAGAGCGAATACTCTCTGATACGGTTTCGTCATAATTGGTTTGATTGAGCAAGGTTTTTTGGTAACTTTGGTTCTCAATTTGATGAATTAGAACATTTTTGGTCCAACCAAACTTTCGTGTCATGCGAAGATAAAACTCTCGCTCCAAATCGTCTTTGCACTTTTCCAAAATCGCTAAATTATGAGTCCAGCCTATTTCTCGCACCAATGGTGCGAGTTTTTCATTTTTGACATAGGCTTCATAGAATGATTTCATCCGCCAAAGATTAGCTGCCGAAAACCCTTTGATTCCTGGGAATTCAA
>JADEXJ010000277.1 GCA_015207195.1 Pleurocapsales cyanobacterium LEGE 10410 | reverse complement strand
CGATAAGGCACTGAGCTTGCTTTCTGTAATTCCCCTAATGTTTCTTCTTCCAAGCAACTTAGTTTTACTCTTAGTGGTGCAGGCATTTTTTACTCATTTTTCAGCTTTTCTATCTTATATTTAATTGCAACCGTCTACTTACCTCATATTTTACTTCTCTCTCTTTTGAATCAGTTAGAGACAGTTAGACACTGGTTAAATGATAGAGGTTTTGATTTTTGTCTGATTAGGTGCAAGATCTGAGTATAGCCACTTCCTATTTGTTCGCTGCGGTGGATGGGCGTATCTTCTCTAACTATCTCTAAGTTGCGGTCGGCAGCACCAACTACACCTATGGTAGAAATAAAGTGTACTGGTTTGACCTTGCTTTTAACCGCCAAGCGTAAAACTTCTTGTGTACCCAAGACATTAACATCTTTAAGTTGGGAGTAAGGATAGGTGAAGTTAACCCACGCCCCATTATGGTAAATGACATCGACAGTCTCAGCTATTTCACTAAAGCGATCTGCGGATAGTCCTAAACGCGATCGAGATAAATCACCAACGACGGGAATAATGCGTTTATGGTCAACAGTATCCCATAATAAGTAAGATTTTAGCTTATCTTCGATTCTTTTTTGCCCTAAAGTATCGTTTTCAGCGCGAATTAAACAGTAAATATCCGCATCAGTTTTTCGCAGGAGTTCACTGAGTAAAAATGCTCCTAAAAAGCCCGTCGCTCCAGTGAGAAGGATATTATTGGGTGTAGTAGGAATATAATTGTCATAAGGCACAATATCGGCATCCAAAACTGCTTCAGAATGGAGATTAAGACTTATTTCCTCATCTTCTTCCTCTATACCCTCGATTATCTCTGCTAACTCGGCAATTGTCGGCGCATCAAATAAATCTTTAAGGGGTAGATCAACCTCAAAAATATTTCTGACTTTTGCTAGCAGTTGAGTAATTAATAGAGAATGTCCTCCTAACTCAAAGAAATTGTCATGAATGCCAATTTTTTCTAAACCCAATACTTCCGTCCAAATCTCTGCTAACTTTTGCTCCAAGGACGATCGCGGTGCAATATATAGTTGTTCTAATTCTGGGCGAGTTTGTTCTGGAGTAGGTAATGCCTGATAATCAATTTTCCCATTAGCAGTTAGAGGAAATATTTTTAAAGTAACAAAAGCCGAAGGAGTCATATATTCGGGAAACTGAGTTAAACAAAAGCTGCGTAATTCAGTAGAGATCGCTGCATCTTGATTCTGATGGAGGAGACGAAATTGGGGAGTGGTAATTATATAAGCGATTAAGCGTTTGTTATCTAGGGATTCTTCCTTAGCAACAACTATTGCTGACTGGATACCAGAATGCTGCTGTAGTTTCGCTTCAACTTCCCCCAATTCAATGCGAAAACCTCTTATTTTTACCTGACGATCTATCCTTCCCAGAAATTCAATGTTACCGTCGGGGAGATAGCGCGCGCGATCGCCTGTTTTATAAAGGATATCCTTCTTAATCTCGCTATTAAAAGGGTTTTTAATAAACCTTTCTGCGGTTAACTCTGGGCGATTTAGATAACCTGGGCTAACCTGTGTGCCACCAATATATAATTCTCCTGCTACGCCGATGGGTAGTGGTTGTAGTTGTTTATCTAAGATATATACTTGGCTATTAGCTAAAGGTTTGCCAATGGGGACTGTGTGGGAAAATCCATTACCTACTACTCTCCCTGTCTCCTTGTCAATTTTATAAGTTAGCACTCCTACTGTGGTTTCTGTTGGACCATAATGATTAAAAATCTCACAGTTAGGTTGTTGTTGTCGGATTTTAGCGATTAAGTCCCAATTACTGGCTTCTCCACCTAAGATTAATTGCTTTTGGGGTAAAAATTCTGTGGATTTAGATGAAGCCAATAATGCGGATAAATGAGAAGGAACAATTTTGAGATAGTCTATGGGGTGGCGTTGACAATAATTGTTGAACTCTTGGGGGTCTGAAGCTGTATTTTGAGGAATGATATGCAGACAGCCACCAGTACACAAGGCGGGAAATAACATTGTATTGCCTAAATCCGCTGCAAAGGTAGATACTGTAGCAAAGCTAGCATTAGGAGTTATATCTAATTTATCTATAATCGAACAGACATAGTTAACCAGTTGTTGATGTTCGACTCCAACGGCTTTCGGTGTGCCAGTAGAACCAGAAGTGTAAATAGCGTATGCTAAATTGTTAGACTTTATTTCTTCCTGGGGAGTGTTTTGATTTTCCGCTTCGATAGTTTCCCAATCTGTATCCAAACAAATTAGATGCTCGATATTGGCAGAAATTTGAGTAGCAAGCGATCGCTGAGTTAACAAAACCGATACACCAGCATCTTGCAAACGAAAAGTTAGTCCTTCTGAAGGTAAGCTAGGATCTATAGCTAAATATGCTGCACCAGCTTTGAGAATAGCTAACAATCCCACGATTGTCTGAATAGATCGCTCTATATATAAACCAACTAAAGTTTCTGATTTAACTCCTTTTTCCCGTAAATAATTAGCTAAGATATCGGCTTCTCGATTTAATTCGCTATAGGTTATTTCTTCGGAGTCACAAACTGCTGCGATATTATCTGGTGTTTTAGTTACTTGAGATTCAAATAACTGATGGATACATTTAACTTGTGAATAGTCAGTTTGGTTGTTATTAAACTCGACTAATAGCTGATGAATTTGCTGGCGATCGAGTATGCTTAATTCGCCCACTGTTGCTTCGGGGTTAGCAACAATACTTTCTACTAGAGTCTGAAATTGTTGCGCCAATCTAGTAATAGTTGAACGAGAATATTGATGAGAATTGTAGTATAATTCTGTGGTTAAAGAATTATACTGTTGCCAACAAGTAAGTTTTATTTTGAAGTTGGCTAACCGAACATCTTTTTTGAACAGCGAAAATATTACTCCTTCAACATTATGTTTATCTGCTAGATTATCAAATTCAAACCCAATGTCAGGCAAGGCAAGATTGTTTTCTGCTTGCAGATAGTTTGATCGATTTTGTTCTACTAAACTTTGATTATTTTCTAAAGCCGAGATAATTTCTCGAACCGTAAATTGTTGGGAGATCGTGCAATTGATGGGTAAAAATTGCGCCAATAAGCCAAAAGTATCTTCTAATTCTACAAAGCTTCTGTTATCAAATAAATTAGCGATCGCAATCTCAGATTGATCGGTTAATTTCCAGATTAGGATATACCAACAGGTACGCAAGAAGTTAGAGATATCGGTATTATATTGAGTTGCGATCGAGTCGATCTTGGCTTTTGATTCTGGCTCGATTACTAAGGAATATGTGTCTGACTGTATTTTCAGTTCTGCTTCGGTGGTCGTACCGTCTTGCTGCGAACCCGTACAGCAAGGCCCATTATTTTTTAGTTCGTTTGCTAGATTATCTCGATCTGATTCACCAGGAAGTATCAAAGATTGGGAAATTTTATCCTGCTGCTGTTGCCAAGGATTTGCTTCACTTTCTGCTGCTTCTTGGCATAATTCATTCTGCCATTCTGAGAATTGAATATACTGTACTGGTTCTTCTATAAAGTCTCGATCTTGTAAACAATGAGCATAGCTTTTACTGATTTCTCCTACTAAATTATTAAGCGTCTTGCTATCGGCATTCAAAGAAGGCAAAGTAACAACTAGATAGTGACGATGCTCGTTTAATTTAATCAGTAAGAGATGTACCAAAGAATCACAATCGAGATCGAACAAAGCCGATTTTTCCCTGTTTAATAACCCCGATAATTCTATTTCAAACGCCGAACTATCCAGGTGGCTATAATCTATAGTCTGCCAATCTATTTTTGAACCTTCATTAATAACTTGAAAAGGCATAGACATACCAGAGCGTTGGCAAAACTTAGTCCGCAAAATTTCTTGACGATCTACAACCTTTTGTAATGCCGATCGTAATACTTTTAGCTTAATTGCCCCTTCAATCAAAATTACAGCTTGAGATAGATAAATACTATTTGTGCTTTGCGATCGCCACAGGCTTTTTTGCTGAGGAGATAATTGAAATCCTTGTACAGTTTTCATTTGATTATTTATTCTTTATTACTTATCACTAGTAACTATTTCGCCCATGCTCACAACAATTTTACGTTCGCCTTTGTAGGGATTGCGACTGTGAGCGGTTAAAACATTATCTAACATTAAAATATCTCCTTTTTGCCAAGGAAAACTAACGGTAGCTTGCTCGTAAGCTTTGTCGATTGCCTCTATATCTTGTGATTCAAGAGGAGAACCATCGCCGTAATAGACATTGCGGGGTAAACTTTCTTTGCCAAATACCGATAGTAAAGATTCTCTTACCTGGCTGATGGACACATCTTAGTTAAAGCCTAGCTTTGTTTAGCACAATGAAGAGAGCGTACGCGAGAAAATAACAACTGCTCATAATAATCGGCTTCGGCTCGACGACTGGCAAAACAACGTTCA
>JADEXJ010000276.1 GCA_015207195.1 Pleurocapsales cyanobacterium LEGE 10410 | reverse complement strand
GCCAAATACTTATGCCATATACTTAAAGAGCATTGAGCAAAACATACCTTTCCCTCTGCGCCTTTCGCCCCGAAACTTCGGGGCGGTGAACTCTTTTTATATTATGGGGATAAAGCCTTATTCTATTTGCACTTGACCGGTTTTTATTCAATAAATAACGATTCACCTTTGAGCCGCTGAATGACTTTATCCTGAATGGAATCAGAAGTTACAAATATCCAGTTTTTTTCTTCGTTTAGTTTCCAGCAGGCAATATGCAACGCATCTAAAGATCGTAATCCAATTGTTTTCCCATATGTTGAAATTAATAGCTCTGCTTCTCTGACGATCGCACCCGTCATGATAATTTGATTGAAATAGTTAAACTGCTCCTTTAATGACTTCAGGATCAATTCTAGTTTATCTTCGGTAAACTCATTATTTCTAAAATTTTCGGAGAACCGCACTTTGGATTTCAACCCGGACCAAATCGGAAATCCAGATATCTGCACTGTCATCTTCAACAATTGATATAACCTTGTCTGAACCAATTTCAGTTGAAAAGAGCTTTGTGAGGGCTGACGAATCGAAATAATAATTCATACTCTTTCCTTACGTTCATCCAAAATATCATGAGTGGTTAATGGATTTTTGCTTAACAGTTTAGCCACCTTTTTATAAGGTTGCTCTTTCTTTTTGGTAGAAACGGCCTCCTTTCCGCGCATCAGGAGCATTTGATCTATATATTGTGATAATGAACGCAATTCACTTTTATCGAGTTGCTCAACCTTGTTTTTTATGTTTTCTTTTACATTCATTTCAAAAATATTGTTTGTTTCTTCGTAATAACGAACAAATTAGCACAATATGGTATTCTGAACAAAATAGAAGGGCTAATCAGAGTATCGACCTTATAAATGATGATGAACATTGCACTTCACTTATGAAAGTTGATTGTCATACACGTTATAATACTCAATTTGTTGTAACAGTTATCAAGTAGCCTTCAACATGCTTACACTCGGCGTACCATTTCACATCAATTCCCGTTATCTTCCATGAATTCAACGAAATACCATTTGCACATTTGTTACCCATAGCCCCATGTCCACCCCTAATATAAAATCCCTCTCCAACCTCAACTTGAGTCAACGATGCATTCTTGATCGATGGATCTTTAAACCGACATATGGCATATTCTACTTCAAACTTATCCTCACCCTCTTCCTGATTTTAATCACCGTCCCAACCGCAACTGCCCAGCTGGCCAAGCCCGACCTAAGCTTCGAAACTTACGGTATCGTCAGCAGTTCGGGAAACACCCCGTTCTGGCTGCAGAGCAATCGTCACGGCATGTTCTCAACCGAAGGCACCCAGTTCCTGGCCCGGTTCCAGGCGCACGGTGCCGAACAGTTTGGCGGACGCGACGGCAACCGCTTCACCCTCCGCTACGGCGCCGACTTTATTTCGCGTCCCGGCGAGCAATCCACGGCATCCTTTAACCAGGGCTACCTGCGGCTGGATGGCTGGGGACTCTTTCTGCAGGCGGGCCGGTTCCACAACACCTCCCCCATTCACGATGAGGAGCTCGGCATGGGTTCGCTCGGCGTAAGCGGCAACGCCACCCCGATTCCCCAGATCCGGGCAGGCTTAACAGACTGGACGTCGCTGCCGTTTACGCGCGATTTCATCCAGATAAAAGGGCACATGGCCCATGGGTGGCTGGGGAGCGAACGATATGTATCAGATGTTCTCTACCACGAAAAAGTGGGACACGCCCGGTTTGGCGGGGATTTTCCGCTCAATCTCTACGGCGGTATTGCGCAGTATGTGTTATGGGGTGGCACGGAGCCAAATGGTACTCAGCGACCAAATACATTTACAGACTTTCTGCGTGTGGCTATTGCTATAAGCGGCGGTGAAGGTGCACCGGGTGAGGATCGCGTCTATGTAATCGGCAATCAGCTTGGCGCTTGGGATTTTGGTTTTTTTCTGGAGCTGGATGCGTTCAACATGAAAGTGTACCGTCAATTTCCCCTGGAAACAAAGGATAACCTGAAGTTCAAAAGCCCACAGGACGCTTTAACGGGAATCACCATAGAGCCGGCCTCCAAATTAAATCTGCCTGTTCGAAAACTGACGTATGAGTTTCTCTACACTAAGTATCAGGATGGCCCAAGAAGGCCGAATACCGGCGGGGATCTGACCCGGGATCTCTTTCGAGGGAACGAAAATTACTACAATCACGGGTCGTATCGTACCGGTTGGGTGTATAACAACTTCACGATCGGAAACCCCCTTTTCATTCCAAGCAGTGATCCCAATATCGGAGTTTTTAACAACCGGATTGTGGGACATCACCTTGGGGTTTCATTTTCCCTTCCAGGGGATATCAGCTTATCGACCAAAGGTACATTCAGCAGAAACTATGGAAAGCGGTGGGATAACCGTATACCGGAAGACACGGAGAAAGCCCCACTGTTTGACCCATCGATTGATCAATGGAGTTTGTTTACTGGAATTGAAATACCCATTGCTTTTCAACAGCAAAACTTCAACCTTACGGCAGAAGCAGGGTATGATAAAGGAAAACTAGCAGGAGATCAGTTTGGGATGTTAATTGGATTGAGGTGGAGTTTATGATTTTAAGAAATATCTGTTTATAAAGTCCCTAGCAAAAAGTGGGGTTAAACTTATGGGTTCAACTAAGTATCTTTTAGACAATCTTTTGGGATCGTTTATTAATCGATGAAGCCATTCTAAACCAATTTTTCCTAAATATCTTGGTGGAGTTTTTTGTTCTCCTGCTATATAATCAAAACAAGCTCCACTATTCAGAACTACATTGGCATTTAAGTTCTTAAAATTATCCAGTATCCACATTTCTTGTCTTGGCATTCCCATGCCAACCATTAGAATGTTAGGAGTAAATTCATTTATTTCATTTATAATATATTTATTGTCATCTGAATTTTTATCTGGATTAAAAAAACCATCATGTACTCTTAAACTTACGTTTTTATAATTTTTTAAAATCTTTTCTTTAGCTCTCTCAGCAACACCCTTCTTACCCCCTAAATAATAGATTTTCCAGTGATATTGATTGGCAATATCTAATAATGGATTTATCCAGTCTAGGTATGTAATTCTGTTTTCTAAATTTAATGGATAGCCTAAAACTTTACCCCACCAAATAAGCGGCATACCATCTATATGAATCAAGTGGGCTTTATTCCAAAATTCACGCAAATTTGGTTCTTTTGATAACAAGTAAACACTATGAAGATTATGATTAGCGACTATTTTTTTTTGATCATTTTCAATAATTTTAATTAGTTCTGTATTCAATTCAGAAATTGTCAGTTTATCTATATCCGCACAGAGAACACGAAATCTTTCATTCATATTGACTTTGAATTATCAATTTTAAAAAAGAAATTTTCAAACTTAGATAATAAAAATTTATTAATTTTAGATTCTCTTCCTATATTATCTATTACCTGAATACCAAAATTCATCTTTTTCAGGTTGAGATAACTGCTACTCATTACATGAAATTCGACAATCTTAATATTTTTAAGCAGAATTAACACTAATTCAAGCGGAATCTTTTCATCCATATACTCAACACCAATATCATTTGGTATTTTTTCTGAGGGATGAAATTTATACAAACTTGTTTCTTCTTCTTTTCCGTTTTTAATTAATCTATTTTTATTGTACTGACTCAAATTAGTTATTATCAAACGATTATATTTTCTATACTCAGATAAATTTATATTCTGAATTAAATTTTCGTTTGCTTTATCAATTAGATAATTTTTAAATATCGGAGCCAATTCCTCAATATCATTTGTTTCATTTGCAATTTCCGGCGCCATTCTAAATTTTTTATCCGCATTATCCAATCCATGCCTGTATTGAATTTTTAAATCAAATCCATAAACATATTTAAAAAGTAGATTTTTTAAAAGGATGCCAGTTTTGAATTTTATGTCTCTTTCATAATAATTAGCTATTCCATCTTCAATGTTCCAATAAATTTTTGGTTTTGCCAATTGCATGAATATTCGAAATATCGTGTTTTCATCTTGAGCCCCTATCATCAACTCAACTTCATTGCCATTTAGTATCTCAGATATTTTTTCAAAATGAAATTGTATGTACTTTTTAAATACTCTCTTCTTTCTGCTTACTTCCGGATAACTATATCGTAATACGCATTTAAATATATCATAGTCTATTAGCCAGTCTTCTATTCGATTATTCTCAACAATAATTAATGTAAAACCATTAAGATTACGATACTTTATTATGGCCTGGACTTGGATTAATTGATATTCTGTATAAACAATTGCTAAATTCATAATTCTTATGGCTGTTATTTTGTATGAGTAATAACATTATTAACACTACCATATCAAAGCTTTGAAATACATTATGTAACATTAAGCTAAAAATCAAAACAGTAAACACTATACAATCTATTATTTTATAT
>JADEXJ010000050.1 GCA_015207195.1 Pleurocapsales cyanobacterium LEGE 10410 | reverse complement strand
TTCAGGAAGTTGAAGCATTGCGTTTTCAACAATTAAACTTATTGATAACAGTCTCTCATGTTTTGGGAGACTGGCTTTTTCAATTCCCCTCTCTGCTTACCTTTCAACTCTGTTGTCGCCCCCACAGGAGAAACTGCATAATTAAAGAGTCGGAGGCTTCTATACCTGCTTCTGGGAAAACCAAAAGATGTAAAGCAGAAACGCCGACAATCACGCCACCAAGCAATTCCCCCAACACGGAGGGAAAGTCTAAGGCAGCAGAAATTTCTCCGCCAATTTTGGCAGCGAAGTAAATAGTAACGGCACTAAGCAACACTCCAGCTAAGACGATTGAAGGATCGGATTCGGTAATCTCGGTTGCTAAGAAATTGATGCTAGAAAATGTAATCGAATCTATAGGTACGAGTAGAGCAAAGAAATTAATGGAAAACATCTAATGTGGTGAAATTGTAGTTAAGAGTTGGTTAATTACAGGTTAATCAACCCAAATCGATGATTTCAGTGTATTTAACTACCTTGCGATCGCCATAAAACAATTCAAGTATTTGTTATCAACAGCAAGTGCAATAGACCATAACTATCAATGAACAATCGATAAATCTGATTCTAAAATCGAACCGTCGGGCTTTTCCAAAACAAACCCAGCATCGCGAATCATAGCGAGATCGCTACTAGCAGCTTGTCCTTTGGTAGTCAGATAATCACCGACAAAAATAGAGTTGGCGGGATATAAACCCATTACCTGTAGCGATCGCAAATGCACTTCCCTTCCTCCAGCAATTCTAATTTCTTGTTTGGGTAAGATGAACCTAAACAGATTTAAAATCCGCAAACAGCGACGGGGGTTTAGCTGGTTAATATCTGCCAGAGGCGTGCCTGCAATGGGAATCAAAAAGTTAATCGGTACGCTGGTAACGTCTAACTCCCGTAGAGAATAAGCCAAGTCGATAATATCCTCATCGCTTTCATTCATGCCCAATATTCCCCCCGAACAGGTAGTAATTCCTGCTTTCTGGACGTTTTTAATCGTGGCAACGCGATCGCGGAAGGTATGAGTGCTACAAATATTTTCGTGATGGTTTTCTGAAGTATTTAAGTTATGGTTCACCCGATCTACCCCCACCTCAGCCAGACGTTGAGTTTGTGATTCACTCAACAAGCCCAGACAAGCACAAATTTTTAGATCGTGTTTGGTTTTGACCGCCTTAAACGCCTCTAGCACGTTGTCAAATACCGACTCCGAAGGCGATCGCCCCGAAATCGCCATGCAGAAAGTACCCGCTTGCAAATTAGCTGCCCGATCTGCTGCCTGGACGATCTTTTCTTGAGCAATTAGGGGATATTTTTCAATTTCTGCCGACGAAATTTTTGATTGCGAACAATAATTACAGTCTTCGGGACACAAGCCACTTTGAGCGTTGAGTAAAAAATGAAGCCTAACGCGATTCGACCAATAATGATAACGCACTTTATAGGCTGCTGCTAACTGTTCTAGCAATACTAAATCTGGCGCATTCAAAATATCTTTAGCCGTGGCGCGATCGACTAACTCCCCCGATAGAGAAAGTTCCGCTACAGCATTATAATCAAGATTGGTCATGGCGATCGTTTATCCTTTCAGAACGGCTTTTTATCAACAGATAACTTTATTGTTGTATCACGACTAGCCCAGGTTAGATCAAGAGAAATTAAAATAAGTCAAAAGTCAAAAGTCAAAAGTCAAAAGTCGAGCAACCTCAAACATGAAATGGTCATGAAGGGATTTTCAACAAAATCGAACAGCATTAACTGAGAAGCATCTGCGTCTATCTGCGTTTATCTGCGGACTTTTGCAAATCAATTCGATCCAACCACTGTTGAATATCCGCCAAAACCAAGTCGGGAATTTCCCAGGGAAACAAATGAGCCACTTGAGGATAATTAATGTATTGGCAATTTTTTAGATAATGAGCGGTTTTTCGACTAGCCTCTGCGGTAATATGGCGATCGCTTGCCCCCGATAGCATAAGACAAGGAATATCGATCCGATGTAAGTCTGACAGACGATTGTAACCCTGCCGAATCGCAGTTGATAAAGCTATATCTGCCACCTTTGAGGTTTGCCAATAAGCAGGTACGCCTTCTCTTGCCAAATACTGATAAGACTCTGGTTGATGATTACTAATCAAATAACGAAACAGCGATCGCTTGCCAAAAGTATCAATGTTCCATTGCCAGGCTGGTCGTATATAATTTACTATTCCACCGATACCAGTAAACAATAAATCTTGCCAACTGGGGCGAGGATGACTACTAACAGGGTGGGCTGCGGTGGCAATTAAAATCATTCCTTTAAACCTTTCAGGCTGTGCCAGGGCTAATTCCATAGCGATAATCCCCCCCAAAGACCAACCCAATACTAGACAGTTTTCGAGCTGAAGTTTGTCTAATAAAGCTATGAGATCTGTTAAATGTTCCTGCATGACAAAATTTTTTCCATAGCGACTCTTGCCATAACCCCGCAAGTCGGGAGTAATAGTTTGATGTTGCTGCGATAGATAATTGGTAAATACAGACATACTTGCAGCGCAACCAGGATGACCGTGCAAGCAGAGAATAGGATACCCTCGCCCTTTAATTTCTGTATTCAATTCCATATCTTGTCATCAATAGTAGTTATTAATTAAATATGGCACTAATCCCCAAAAATCGTATAGCTTTTAACAAATCAAGCCTTTGGCTTCTCAGGCGATCGCAATAAGTCAAGGTAACTTACCGTTTTTTTTCTAGAGTGGCAAAATAGACTGGAGTTGAACCGAAATCTTGAGTAAGCTTAGAGGAACGACATCTACTGAAAATCAATGGTCAGAAAAACGTCAGTGCCCCAAGCCAATCAGGAAGTTATCCTGGAGTGCATCCATCAAAACTGTCCTAGCTGCGGTCAGAAAATGTGGAGTGACTACGATAACTGGAGAACAATCAGAACCTTGTCAGGAGTCGTCCGAATAAAGTTGAAGGTGAGGCGTTGCCCTCATCGGGAATGCCAACGCTATCATCAAGTATATCGACCTGAAGAAGAAGCAAGTTGGGCATTACCAGAACATGAATTTGGGCGCTTATTTAATCGCTTATGTCGGAAGTCTTCGATATCAAGAGTATCGAAGCGTGCCACAGATTCACTCCTCATTAAGAGAAAAATGAAGAACAACTGCCACGACTATTTGTCCAACAACGTTTTGGAGCTTGGATGATATTTATGTCTGACCATAAAGAACAACTTGGTTCTCTAGCCGATTCCATTCCCTATTTACTTAAAATCACCCGTAGTTATTGGTCTGGATTATTTCATTGTCATCAAGTCGATCATTTACCCAAAACCAATAATGATTTAGAACAAGTTTTTGGTTCTTTTCGCCATCATAGCCGTCGCACTACTGGTCGCAAGAAAGCTCCTGCTTCAACGTTAATCCGTGGTTCTTCTCGTCTCATTGCCACTGTCGTTACTCGAATCAAAACTTTCACCGCTAGAGATTTAGCTACCGTGGACTTGGTTTCTTGGCGAGATCGACGTTCACACTTGGAACAACTTCGACATACACGCCTTCAACAACGTCGTTTTCGCCGTGACCCTGAAAATTATTTACTCGAACTGGAAACTAAATTAATCCAGTCTATTTTGCCACACTAGAAAAAAATAAAACATCTCTTGAGCGAATCAATAATGTTTATCCTCTTCCCCACAAACCTTTATATCACCAACCTTTATATCAAGGTCAACCTAATATTTTATTGGGAGTAGCCATTCAGCTAGAAAAACCTGCGACTGCTGAAATCTAACTGGATTGTGCTTTGTAAGTTTTTGTAGTTTAGTTGCAGCTAAAATTGAGAAGTTAAAATAAGCTTGATTTTTTAGCTTTAGCAAAATTGACATCGGGATGACAGGATTTGAACCTGCGACCCCTGCTTCCCGAAAGCAGTGCGCTACCAAGCTGCGCCACATCCCGTATTGGCATATATGCTAGCATACTTAACGGTTTGCCAAGATCATACAAAACCATATAAAGTCAAAAAAATGGTGCGTTTTGCTTTTCCAATTAGTTTATTGGGGGTCACTGCTAAATGATAAATTAATAGCTGTTGCCAAACAGCATCAGGAAAAATATTTACAATAGCTACTATGAGCAAACAGCACCACATTACTTTACTACCTGGGGATGGTATTGGTCCCGAAATTATTTCAGTAGCGGTAGACGTATTAAAGGCGATCGCTTCCAAACACGATCTAGAATTTGTCTTTACTGAAGCCTTGATTGGTGGTGCTGCGATCGACGAAACGGGGGAACCTTTACCCGCAGAGACTTTAAAAGCTTGTCGTAATAGTGATGCAGTGTTGCTGGCTGCCATCGGTGGTTACAAATGGGATAATTTGCCCCGTCATCAGCGTCCCGAAACGGGATTATTAGGTATGCGATCGGGGTTGGAACTATTCGCTAATCTGCGACCCGCGACTATCTTACCGCAGCTAATTGATGCCTCTTCTCTCAAGCGAGAGGTGGTAGAGGGGGTAGATATCATGGTGGTACGAGAACTTACAGGGGGAATCTACTTCGGCAAGCCTAAAGGGATTTTTGAGACAGAAACGGGTGAACAGCGCGGAGTTAACACGATGGCATATAGCGTTAGTGAAATAGATCGGATTGCCAAAGTAGGTTTTGAAACCGCTCAAAAACGTAGGGGTAAACTTTGTTCGGTAGATAAAGCCAACGTGCTAGATGTATCCCAATTATGGCGCGATCGCGTTACGGCAATGGCAAAAGACTACAGCGATGTTGAACTTAGTCATTTATATGTAGACAACGCAGCGATGCAGCTAGTCCGCGCCCCCAAACAGTTTGATACGATCGTCACGGGGAATTTATTCGGTGATATTCTCTCCGACGCTGCTGCCATGCTGACGGGCAGTATTGGTATGTTACCTTCTGCTAGTTTGGGCAAAGCAGGCACTCCTGGGGTGTTTGAACCCGTTCATGGTTCAGCCCCCGACATTGCAGGACAAGATCAAGCCAACCCTTTAGCACAGGTGCTTAGTGCAGCGATGATGTTACGCTACGGCTTAAATGAACCCGATGCTGCTGCTGAAATAGAAAATATAGTCAATCGAGCCTTAGATGAAGGCTATCGTACGGGGGATATTATGTCTCCAGGAATGAAGGCAGTAGGTTGCCAAGAAATGGGCGAAGTCTTGCTTAAATTGATTGGCTAGAGTTTGGGAGATGGGCGATCGCTATCTCAACATTTACTCACGATACTTCTTGCATGGGACGAGTACGAGATGGGGGAAGCGTTTTACCTTCTGCTTCAAAATGCTGAATAACCCCTTCTACGACTTCGCACAATTCACCATAAAGCTCGATCGGATCGTCGCCATGTGTTCCAGTAATTAAATCGGGACATTTGCCAATATAAACCCGATCTTCTTGACTCCATTCAATCCATTTATGATATCTGTCGATTGTTTTCATGACTCAGCGGTTTCTATCGCTTGTCGAAAGAGGCAGTAAAACACCAGGATAGTAAATTATTTTGCATCTTGAATTTTGAGAATAATCTTGCATTACGAGTATTCCCAAAACGCAGAAATAAGTAGTGACGCGTCAACCTTTATTTGATGCATTAGAATTGTCCACAGATAAACACAGATGAACACAGATGATTTGCTTGTTTACCAACAAATGATTGGGTTTTTGAGATGTAGCAGATGGTCCTGGTTTTTCCTGCTCGTTTATTGCACTATTTTAGCTGCGTCAGTCCAGTAGGGTGGGCATTGCCCACCTGATTAACTAATTACCTGCCAAAGCAGCTTGAGTTTTCTTGCGATCTATCTTGAGAATCAAAACACCCAAAGGAGGGAGACACAGATCTAAGGAATAGGAATAGTTGTGGAAAGACCAATCATCAGTCCACTTACCACCATAATTACCCATGTTGCTACCGCCATATTTGCTAGCATCACTGTTAAAGATTTCGGTATAAAAGCCTTTTTCGGGAACGCCAACGCGATAGTGACTGTGGGGTTGGGGAGTAAAGTTGCAAACTGCCACGACAAACTCATTATCATCTTTGCCACGACGGATAAATGCGACAACGCTATGTCGATTATCACTACAGTCGATCCATTTAAAACCTTCTTCTTCAAAGTCTCGGCTATATAGTGCGGGTTCGCTCTTATAAATTTTGTTGAGGTCGCAGAAGAACTGTTTTAAGGCTTTGTGGTTATGATATTGCAGTAAATCCCATTCCAAATCTACCCAAACATTCCACTCACTCCATTGGGCAAATTCCATGCTCATAAACATGGTCTTTTTGCCTGGGTGGGTAAACATATAGCCAAATAAACAGCGCACGTTAGCAAACTTCTGCCACTCATCCCCTGGCATTTTTCCGATAATGTTGCTCTTACCATGAACGATCTCATCGTGAGATAGAGCCAGCATATAGTTTTCGCTGTGGTGATACCACATACTAAAGGTAAGGTTGTTCTGATGGAATTGACGAAACCAGGGATCCATGTGGAAATAATCCAACATATCGTGCATCCAACCCATATTCCACTTCATGTTGAAGCCCAAGCCACCAGTATAGGTAGGCCAAGATACCATCGGCCAAGAAGTTGATTCTTCGGCAATAGACAACACTCCAGGAAAATAACTAAACAATATGCTATTCACCTGGCGTAAAAAATCGGCTGCTTCGATATTTTCGCAACCACCGTAGTCATTAGCCACCCATTCTCCATCTTCACGACAGTAGTTGAGATAGAGCATCGAAGCTACAGCATCTACTCGAATACCGTCAATGTGGTATTTATCGAACCAGAATAGGGCATTAGCTACCAAGAAGTTACGGACTTCGTTGCGGTTGTAGTTAAAAACCAGAGTTCCCCACTCTTTATGTTCGCCCTTGCGAGGATCGGCGTGTTCGTAAAGATGTGTCCCATCAAAAAAGGCTAAACCATGACCATCTTTGGGGAAATGACCAGGAACCCAATCGACAATTACTCCAATACCGTTCTTGTGGCATTGGTCGATTAAGTACATCAAGTCTTCAGGATTACCAAAACGAGAAGTGGCAGCATAATAACCCGTTACCTGATATCCCCAAGAACCATCGTAAGGATGTTCGGCAATGGGCAAGAGTTCGATATGAGTGTAGCCTAATTCTTTGACATAGGGAATAAGTTTGTCAGCTAGTTCATAATAACTAAGAAACCGCGCTCCCTCCTTCCATTCTGTAGCAATCACGGGTTCGGATTCACCTGATAGCAACTGAATTGGTTTATCTGCCGAACCATGTAACCAAGAACCGAGGTGAAGTTCGTATACTGAAATTGGTTGAGTTAGAGCATCGCTATGGCGACGCTGTTCCATCCACTCGGCATCATTCCATTCATAACTATCGAGGTCGGCGACGATAGAAGCGGTTTTTGGTCTGACTTCTTGTTGAAAACCGTAGGGATCGGATTTTTCATAGATATGCCCTGCGTAATTTTTGACTTCGTACTTATAGGACATACCATAAGTCAATTCAGGAATAAACAACTCCCAAATGCCAGTATTACCTTTACGCATTTGATTCCTTCTACCATCCCAGTTGTTGAAATCACCCAAAACAGAAACATTACGGGCATTGGGAGCCCAGATAGCAAAATATACCCCCGCAACACCGTCAATTTTGGTAGGATGTGCGCCCAACTTTTCGTAGATACGATGATGATTACCTTCGGCAAACAGATGAATGTCTAATTCTGTAAGCTTGGGAGAGCGAAAAGCATAGGGATCGTAAATTACTCTTTCGCTGTCTGCTTCTTTAATTCGCAATTGATAATTTGCTAACTCAGGATTTTGGACTACACAAACAAAGAAATGAGGGTCGTGCATCGGCTGCATCGGGTACTCGGTTCTTTCTTCGGGGCAAACTACCCACGCAGCATTAGCATTAGGAAGATAGGCACGAACTACCCAGCTTTGAATCTTGCCATTTTGTTCGTAAGGGTGGCAACCTAATACTTCAAAAGGATCGTGATGCAGATTATGAACGATCTGATTGACTTGTTCGGGAGCGATGGTTGGAGACATGAAAGTATCAATATCTAAGAGTATATTGGCAACGGGATGGTTAAAATAGTTTGCTGCTTAAGTATCGGCTAATGCTTATTGAAACAGCAAATTTATGCGATTGATTTTCTCAAAAGTATTTATTATGAATACTCTAACTAGTTTTCAGCACAATACAAAAGAAATATTGTTTTTTAGATAAAATGGGCTAATAAAAAGGAACTATAGTTTTGATCAATTTCCTAACCTGTAGTAGGAAGATTAGTCGTTGAATGTCCGAGCTGATTTCTGGACTAAAGGCTTTTTGAGCTAGTTCTGCTTTTAGCTCTTCGTATTCGGCAGCAGACAAAGGCTCGCTGTCTATAGGCGATCGCCCTTCTAGGATAATTTCAGTACGCAATACTTCTTCGGGTATGTCTTCTGCGGGGGGCAAAGCTAAACACCAGCTTGGTTTGAGCCAGCTAACTAGATTGATTATTAGAGCCAATTTCCATCTGACACTCATCAGCAACGGTCGTTCCTTGGGTTGGGTAATGATTTAGATTACTGTAGCGATTATAATCTTAGATCGGTCTAAACTCATTCTCAAGAGAAGGGCGATCGCTCTTGTACGAGCAGTTGGCTAACCGCCCTCTACTTGACGTGGGGCTTACATAACTAATAAACTTACGAAAATTAAGACACGAACGTATAAACTATGTCCTCTTTAGAACAGCGTTTGGCGGTTTTTCGCCAGCTTCCCCTCAGAGCGCAATTGGCTACGATCTCATCTTCTAAAGCGAACCAGGTTCTCAATCAAAACCAAGACTATATCGCCAGCCTGGAGAAAATCCACGCAGAATCTCTGGCTGCTGCAACTCCAGAGGAGAAGCTAGCTTACAACAAGTCGAAAGAGCTTCTCGGATAAAGCCTGAATCAACGGAATATCGATAATAAAGGGGGGTCGCCCCAGCTATAAGCTTGGTTGATCAGCCAAGCTTATAGCTCTTTCTGCTTCTTCTGTCCCTGAAACCTCAATTTAACCAACAGGTAACGTCAATTGCCAAGCTTTGTCCTAATTTCAACAAAGATTGTACTTGAGCCAGATCCCAACGACAGCTGTTGTCGCTTGTAGTATTTTCGTTAACCAAACAAGAGGGCAAGATGTACTGGTGTAAGCGGTTGAGGTACATTTCTTGGGCGTAGTCTAATGCCAAACCAAGATGTAGTTGGTGACTTAAAGCGATCGCCGTCTGGATTCGAGCTATATCTACTTCAATAGTTGTAGGATTGCCGTTATACAGTAATTGCCATAGCAGTCGCACAATTGTTTGTTCTAAGATTGTTTTGACTTCTGGTATGTTTAACTGACATCTAAAATGGTTGGCTTCAGTAGCAGTTGCGCTCAATTCAGCCAGACAGCTATCTATGGCGACGGGATCTTTAATCGCTTTGTTTAAATTGCCTGCGGTTTCCAAACAGCGAAAAGATAAAGCAACTTCCGCAGCTACCTTTAATTCTTGAGGTACGGGTAATTCTTCTCTGTGGAAAGCTGCCAGCATACTGTAGTTTTCACGATATACCTGAGTGTAAAGCTGATCGAGATGCTTTTTAGTTTGGGCAGTCAACAGATGTATGATACGCTGTCTTTCTTCGGCAAATAAATGTTGCAGATTGAATGAGCGATCGCCCATCAAACGATTCATGGTCAAGATCACCCGTGCTGCGCTGGCTTGCTCGATCTCAGTAAATAGCTGCCGTTTTAATTCTGCATAGGCTAAACGCCCCTCAAAACCCGTAATGCAGCAGTGAAAATCCCATCCCCCCAGATGCAATACTGCAAAGACGAAATGCTGAGTTTCCCAGGTGATCTCGGAGGTCAAACGCACCTGTCCCACAGAAAGAGTGAGAGTTCCCATCTGTTGCTTTTGATAGTCTAGCTGTTCTGCTTGATAACAATAGATCTGCTCTTGGGGAAGATAGTTAGTAAATAGAGAGCTAATAGCATAATGAGCAGCTACCTGCTGTAAATTGACCTGGGAAGGAGCAACTAATTCTTGAAAAACCTTTTTACCATTACCAAAAGTGGCAACATTACTCGGTGCTTGAGCTAAATAATTAAGAAATTCTTCCTTGAGGTGAATCCCCGACACCTCTCCTGCTAGTTCTAAAGCACGAGTCGCATAGCGCAGAATTTGTACCCCCTCAGGACGAGAAATCTCTTCAAAAAACCAGCCACAGCTGGTATACATCAATAGGGTGTGACGCTGCATTTCTAAAAGTCGTAGCGCGTCGATTTTTTCACTGGGGGATAATGCCTTGAGCTGATGTTGTCGCAAAAAGTTAGCAACGTTATCGTGCGAGCGATCGCCCAATACCCGAACATATTCATCTCTAGCCAGCCAGGGATCGAGGAAGAACTTACTTCCTGTTGCTTCATAGATCTCGATTAAGCGATCCCGCAACCAATCTAGGGAATCTCTCAAAGGTCTGCGCCATTTTTGATGCCAACTACCGCCCCCAGCACAGCCACAGTTGTCTTGCCAGCGATCAACTCCGTGGGCGCAACTCCAGGCAGTAACGGGTTTTAACTCTACTTCCCAGGTCGGGGGGCAAATGCTGAGATAGTGAGCATAGTTAGTTACCGTCCAGCCACATCGCGCAAAGTGTTCGCTCAAGGCATAGGCAATACATTTTTCCGTACCACCTTTATGATGTCCAAAAGTCTCTCCGTCTGTGGCGACGCTAATTAATTGAGAAGTACGGCGATCGCCTCTAACTGCCTGTCCTAATCTATGGGAAAAGTTATCCGCCGTGGCTAAAACATCATTAAAGCCCATGTCGCGGGAGATCGGACCATCATAAAAGAAAATATCAATATAGCGATCCTCACCTACAAAACAGCGATAGGGACGATTGGGATCGATCTGCTGTCCCCCAACTCCATACCATTCTGTATCCGATTCCTCTGACGTGGGCAGCTTACGACATCTTTCTGCTTGGGAAGGAGCGAGAATAATAAATTTAATCTCTTCTTCAATTAAAGCTTGTAGGGTGGGATAATCTACGGCGGTTTCTGCCAGCCACATTCCTTCGGGTTCGCGTCCAAAACGTGAACGAAAGTCTTCTTTTCCCCAACGAATTTGCGTCAGCTTATCTCGTTGATTGGCAAGAGGCAAAATAATATGATTGTACACTTGCGCGATCGCGTTGCCGTGTCCATTTAATCTCTGACTGCTGAGGCGATCCGCCTCCAAAATCCGCTGATAGACTGCGGGATCGTATTTTTCCAACCACGACATTAGGGTCGCACCAATATTAAAGCTCAAATACTCAAAATTATTAACGATCCCCACTAACTCCTGGTTGTGATTGAGGATACGTGCAAAAGCATTGGGACGATAACATTCGTGATGGATGCGTTCATTCCAGTCGTGATATGGATGCGCGCTGGGCTGTCTTTCAATCGCGTCTAGGTAGGGGTTTTCTCTGGGTGGCTGATAAAAATGTCCGTGAACGGTGACATATACCCCACGAGCAGTTTTTAGGGGATCGTTTTCGCTGGTTGAGGTAGGAGATGATGCAAGATTGGAAACTGGGGCGATCGATACCATAGATTAATGTTCTCTAAAATTAGTTAGGTGATTGGTTTGGTACTTAAAAAAACTAATATATTGCTCGGCAATGAACGAGCAACCTGGCAGCTAAAATCTTTAGAGGAATGTGGCGATACAGAATATATTTAAACTCAGCTTAATCTCAATTGGCAACTTTATCAGAGAAATTAATAATTTGTTTAAGAAAGAGCATTAGCGATCTTATGTATGTCGCACTAGTGGAGTATCAAGCTTAAAATAGTGCAATAAACTAACTAATCTAATACATCAAATTAACCTTGACGCGCCACTAGGTATTTCTACAAGCAAGTCATTTTTTGCTATCGAGAAATTAAAAGCAAAAAAAGTTACAATTATTCAAATACTCAAACGTAGATCTTGAGTAATCGATTTTAATTTAGATTTTTATAGTGAATCCTCAAAGCAATTCTGTTACTTTTGACTCGATAGATTCCGCTTTAGCTGATATTAAAGCAGGTCGCTCAATAGTGGTTGTAGACGATGAAAACAGAGAGAATGAGGGCGACTTAATCTGTGCTGCTCAGTTTGCCACCCCCAGCATGATTAACTTTATGGCAGTAGAAGCGAGGGGGTTAATTTGTTTGGCAATGACGGGCGATCGCCTCGATGCCTTGGACTTGCCTTTGATGGTGAGCAAAAATACCGACAGTAACCAAACTGCTTTTACCGTTAGTATTGACGCTTCTCCAAAGCTAGGAGTGAGTACGGGAATTTCCGCCGAAGACCGCGCTCGTACTATTCAGGTGGCAATCAACCCAGCCAGCATTCCAGAGGATCTCGTTCGTCCTGGACATATTTTTCCTTTGCGGGCGAGAAAAGGTGGTGTTTTAAAACGTGCAGGACATACCGAAGCAGGAGTAGATTTACCGCGACTGGCAGGGCTTTATCCTGCGGGAGTGATTTGTGAAATTCAAAACCCCGATGGTTCGATGGCGCGATTGCCTCAGTTAGTTAAGTACGCTAAAGAACACAATCTCAAGTTGATTAGCATCGCCGACTTAATTAGCTATCGTCTCAAACACGATCGCTTTGTTTACCGCGAAACCGTATGTCAGTTTCCCAGTCAGTTCGGTAATTTTCAAATATATGGCTATCGCAATACTTTAGACAATACAGAACATTTAGCAATCGTTAAGGGGGATCCTGCCGAGCTTGCTGCCAAACCCGCTATGGTCAGAATGCACTCTGAATGTCTGACAGGGGACTCTTTGGGATCGATGCGCTGTGACTGTCGGATGCAGCTTCAGGCTGCTTTAAAGATGATTGAGGCTCATGGTTTGGGAGTGGTGGTATATCTGCGCCAGGAAGGAAGAGGCATTGGTTTGGTTAATAAACTAAAGGCGTATACCCTACAGGACATGGGGTTGGATACGGTGGAAGCTAACGAACGCTTGGGTTTCCCTGCCGATCTGCGGGATTACGGTATGGGGGCGCAAATTCTCAACGATCTCAGCATCAAACAAATTCGCTTGATTACCAACAATCCACGAAAAATAGCTGGCTTAAAAGGCTATGGCTTAGAAATTGTGGATCGTCTACCGTTGTTGATTGAAGCGACTGACTATAACTCGGAATATTTAGCAACCAAGGCAAAAAAACTCGGTCATCTGCTGCTGCAAACCTATTTGATTACCGTAGCAATTTCTTGGCAACAAGGAGCTAAATCTCCCGAAGCTCGGTATGAAAAACTTGATAAGATTCGCTATCTTGCCCAAGATCACGGTTTTTTGGTACAAGAAGAGGCTAGACCGATTGCGATCGCCTTGTTTAGCAACTCTAATTTAATTTTCCATCTCGGTTTCGACCAGCCTAATTTGACCAATGCCGATTGGTATCAAGACTGTAATCATCCCTATCTAGCGGGTATAGTCAAAATTCTCGATAGTTTGACCGACTGGCAAGATCTTGACCGACTAGAATTTTTAATTGCCCCAGGAGACGATCCGATGAATAGTCTGCAAATTAAGCTAGATCGTCAAAATTATAGCTTTGCTCAGAAACCTTCCTCGTTGTGTGATGCTTTGGAAGGTCAGGTAATCTATAGCTTTTCTAGGGGTGATGCTTGACTTTGGTTGGGTTTGAGTAGAAACGTCCACAGATAAACACAGATAAACACAGATGGTTTGTTTGATGTGCCATCTAATTTTGAGGTTGTGGATAAATAACATTGGTGTGAATCCGTATTCTGATAAGATCGGCTACGGAAATTATTGTTTTTCTCCCTTATGCCTTCTTCTATTGTTAGCCTTCAAGACAGCGCAAAATCTCAGCAGTTATTAATTAAGCCGACATCGGGGATCGCGCTTAAGGGTAGTATTACCATTCCAGGGGATAAATCTATCTCTCATCGGGCTTTGATGTTGGGGGCGATCGCCAGTGGCGAAACTGTAATTGAAGGCTTGTTGTTGGGAGAAGATCCCCGCAGTACGACAGCCTGTTTTCGGGCGATGGGGGCAGAGATTTCTGAGTTGAATTCTCAACAAGTAATAGTCAAAGGGGTGGGCTTAGGAAACCTCCAAGAACCACAAGATGTTTTGGATGCGGGTAATTCGGGAACTACGATGCGCTTGATGTTGGGCTTGCTGGCATCCCATAGCGATCGCCTGTTTGTGGTAACGGGAGATAATTCTCTGCGATCGCGTCCGATGTCGCGGGTGGTTAAACCCTTGGTGCAAATGGGAGCGCATATTTGGGGGAGAAAAGATAATTCTCTGGCACCCTTAGCAGTTAAGGGACAGCAGTTGAAGCCAATTCACTATCATTCTCCCATTGCTTCGGCTCAGGTGAAGTCCTGTATTTTGTTGGCTGGTTTGATGGTAGATGGTCAAACCACCGTAACCGAACCTGCCTTGTCCCGTGACCATAGTGAAAGAATGTTGCGAGCGTTTGGGGCAACTTTGGATATTGATGCTGCAACAAATAGCGTTACCCTAACAGGACAACCTACTTTACAAGGACAAAAGGTAATTGTTCCTGGAGATATTAGTTCGGCTGCTTTTTGGTTGGTAGCAGGAGCAATTGTTCCTGGTTCGGATCTGCTAATTACCAATGTGGGGGTTAATCCTACCCGTACTGGAGTTTTGGAAGCTTTGGAGATGATGGAAGCGGACATCAAGCGAGAAAATGAACGGGTAGTAGCAGGAGAGCCTGTAGCCGACTTACGGGTTAAATATAGCCAGTTAAAAGCTTGTGAAATTGCTGGAGATTTAGTTCCCCGTCTGATCGATGAGATTCCTGTTTTGGCGGTGGCTGCTGCTTTTGCCACAGGAACAACCGTAATTCGAGATGCAGCCGAATTGAGAGTCAAAGAAAGCGATCGCCTGGCGGTAATGGCGACAGAATTAGGAAAAATGGGCGCAAACATTAGTGAACTGACTGACGGTTTGGAAATAACAGGGGGAAATAAGCTGGCAGGAACAGCAGTAGACAGCTTTACCGATCATCGTATTGCCATGAGTTTGGCGATCGCTGCCTTGAATGCTTCTGGACAAACTACGATCCATCGCGCCGAAGCAGCCTCTATTTCTTACCCCAATTTTGTCGATACCCTAACCAGCATCGTGCAGGGATCATGAATAATTGGTGTTACGCCCTCGTTAAAGGGAAAATAAGTAAGCCTGCTATTGAGCTAAAAAAAAGCACTTTGTGTTCCAGAATACAAAGGCTTAATTTTATTTATTTGTTTGTTAAAACTAAAACTGCCAAATTTATCTTGGCTTTCGATCTTATAATGTCTTTTTTATCAAGTAGAAAACGTACGTTTAAAAAGATTGTTCGAGTATTTTGATTACAAAGTAATACTCAATTGTTGTTGGCAACCCTATCTAAAAACTTTCAGTTCGGCAATAATAAAATTGAGCTTGAATTTGATTAGATAGCTGGGACTGGTTCGTCAGATTTATTGTTAGCGATCGCTGCTTTTATTGAGGACGAATTTAGTTGAAATGATTTTTTCATTTCGGCGATCCCCATAGCGTTGGAATTGGGTATTTCTAATCGACAGTGGCTGCAAAACCAGTAACTACGACGGCTAGTCAGGTGAAGTAACATGGGATCGGAGCAACATGGGCAACTATTGACATTCATAATTTTATTTACCGTAATTAAATTAAACAAAAGCAAACAAAGAGTATTTAAAACTTTACCTGTCTGTATATCTCCAATATAAAGAAGATTTTTAAGATGTAATGAAATTGTCAAAGTACGCAACATATATATCAAGAAGTTTTAACCACTCAATCCAAGTCACTGACAGATGTTCGGGATCAATGTTAAGATAATCTAGATATTATTTGTTTTTTAGCTATTCAAGAGTATTTTGAGCGAATAAGTGAATGGGATCTGTATTGTAGATAACTTATTTCTCAGAACTACGAAAAATAATTACAGTGCTGTTAGCGTGGCGGGCGATCGCTTCGGGAATATTACCTTTGACGGCATTTTGTAGCAATCCTTCATTACTAGCACCCAAAACTACCAATCCATATTTCTTACGCTGAGTTAGGTTGACGATCGCTTCCGATACAGAATAGGCAGGAATAAGCAATGGCATAATCGGGCAACTCATCACGTTAGCGAGTAACTCGGCAGCCTGTTTAAAATCGGCAGTAGAAAATTGAGCTTTTTCTGGGGAATATATCTGACATAGCTGTACTTTGGGGGGAATACGATCCAACTTAGCCAAAGCAGGCAAAATAGTTAAGAGTTTTTTGATGCGATCGCCTCCAGTTGTTGGAATCAACCATTTGTGTCTCAGGTGTAGCTGTTGGGGAAAAGCATAAGGGGCAGAACCGAGTTTGACCAACATCAGATCGCAAGCAACCTGTTTAATTAGGGGGTCTACGATGTTACCAAAAATCGACTCAATTCCTAAGTTCTTGCCTCTCCAACCCATCAACAGCAGATCGATATGCTCCCTGGCAATAGTTTCCAAAATCGCTTCGCTAACGTCAGTGGCAACGCGGATTTGCGTATGTACGGGAATGGCGGAGGTTTTGCCCCATTCTTCTAGCTGCTGCATCAAGGAACGAATCTGGGCGGTTTCTACCTTAGCCTGGGCGGGATAGACATGACTGGGGACACAAATGACCCTAAGACAGACAATTTCATACTGACGATGCAGAGCGATCGCCGAACCGATTTTCCACAGAGAAGAAATATGATCTGGATGGGCTAAGGGTAACAAAATCCGTCCTTTTCCCGTAGCGGGGGAACGACTCTGATACACGGTGTAAGATGGTTCAAATATTGCTGGTTCGTGTTCGCAACTTAGCTGTTTGGCTTCCGCTTTAATAATGTCGCTACGGGTAATAATTCCTAGCAGTTTATAGCCTTCGGTGACGGGCAAACGGGATAGCTGATAGCGATTGAGTAAATATAATACGTCGGCTAAAGAAGTATCGGTGGATACCGAGATCGGCTGGGGAGTCATAATATCCTTGAGCAAAACATCGTTAGTCTGCTGACTATCTTGCGGGATATCAGACTGGGTAATAATTCCCACCAGCTTGCCATCTTCGATCACAGGAAAACCGCGATGGTGCGATCGCGACATGGCTTTGACTAACTCTGGTAAAGAAAGATTACTGGGCAAGGTTTCTACCCGTGACTGCATGACATCGGCTGCGGTTAGTTCTGCCATAAAGTCATTTTGCGGATGTTCTTCGGTAAGTTCGATCCCGCTAACTTTTAGTAGATGTTCGTAGATCGAACCTGGAGAAACACTTTCCGCGACAATATATGCCACCGCACAGGTGATCATTAACGGCAGCACCAAATTAAAATCTGCCGTCATCTCAAAAACAATCACAATTGCCGTTACGGGAACTCGAACCACAGCGGTAAAAAATGCTCCCATTCCTGCCAAAGCAAAGGTATAGGGAGATTCAGAGCTAATCAAAGCTACTTCCGCAAGACCCACCAAATATCCTAAAGCCGAACCTAACACCAAAGCAGGAGCAAATAGACCTCCTGGCGCACCAGAACTATATGCCAGGATGGTTAGACAAAACTGAGTAACAAACACTAAGGCGGTAGTTTGCCAGTTAAATTGTCCCGCAATCAATAGTTCTCTTAACCCCGTATGATCTTGAAAAAAGGGCGGTAGCCAGGCAATTACCGTTCCTGAAATCAACCCTGCCAAACCAATACGTAGAGGGACGGCTAAAGGCAAACCACGGCTAAATTTCATGCCCTGAAGAATTGAACGATTAAAGACTCCGCCCAAGATCCCAGCCAGGATCCCCAACACGACATAAAAAGGGATTTCGGGAACGGCAAAACTACCCCGACGGGCAGAATCGATTACCGCTAAGGGTACATTAAGATCCGTCGAACCAAAGATCCGCGAAACAACCGCCCCAGTAAAAGAAGCTGCGATCGCCGTTTCTAAGGTCAGACCAGAAATATCACGCATCAGTTCTTCGACAACAAACAATACCCCTGCTATGGGAGTATTAAAGCCCGCTGCCAAACCCGCTGCTGCCCCTGCTGCAATCATCTGACGGCGATTAGTAGGAGAGTTGGGAATCCAGCGACTGACCTGCGCCCCCAATGCTGCCCCGATATGCACCGTAGGACCGCGCCGTCCTACGGTAAAACCTGCCCCAACGATCAGAATAGTTGCCAGGGTCTTAACTAAAGCGGTGCGGAGATTTAAGACAATAGGATATTTGGCTAAGGCTGCTTTTACTTGGGGAATACCGCCACCTGCTGCGGAAGGGGCTAAAAGTTCAATTACCCCACCCGCTAAAGTACCTAAAACCAACCCTACCAGAGGCAAGACAAGTTTTGCTCCAGCTACGTTCGCCGTCTGAACCCGCCATCCTCCCAGCCAGCCAATTCCCTGCTTGAGCATTACCGCAGCCAAAGCGGAGAACAATCCAATTAAACAGGCTTCAATTAAAGCATAGCGAGTATCTAGGGAACTACTTGCTAACCATGAAGATTGTCGCACCTTAGCAAGCAGCTTTTTCATTTTTCCCAATTGAGCTTGGATTAAGTTAAAACTAATACCTTTATCCTAAACCCCAGAGGAATCGATCGCTAATTGTTTTCTGTTTGTCCTTTGGTTCGGCAATGCTAAAAAACTTTAGAAAAAGTTATGTTTTGACGTTGCCACAATCTAGGTTGACACACTAACGTTAACGAGGACAGTTAGAAATTTTACCCATGGGAACTATTATTAGCACCGTCAATATGAAAGGTGGAGTAGGCAAAACTACTCTGACCGTTAATCTGGCTACCTGTTTGGCTAAGAAACACAACAAACGGGTCTTGGTTTTAGATTTAGATTCACAAATCAGTGCCACCTTAAGTTTAATTTCGCCCCATGATTTTGCTAAGTTACGCAAGAAAAAACATACCCTTAGCTATCTGTTGGATAATGTAATTAATCCTAATCCCTGGAGTAAATTAAATATTCAAGACATCATTGTCCCCAATATCTGTGGGATAGACGGTTTGGAATTACTCCCAGGAGACATCCAGCTCTATGACGAATATCAAGTTTCCCAAATGCTGCATCAAAGGGCAACCGAGAGCAACGAACACGAGTTTGGTAGAGTTTGGGATAGTTTTGAACGAGTTTTGATCGAACAAATCATCGAGCCAGTAGTGGATGAATATGATTTTATTATTTTAGATTGCGCTCCTGGATATAATTTATTAACTCGCAGTGGCATTGCTGCCAGCAACTTTTATCTATTACCCGCTCGTCCCGAACCGCTTTCATTAGTAGGGATTCAGCTATTAGAAAGAAGGATTGCTAAACTAAAACAGAGCCATCAGGACACCCAGCCTGTGAATGTAAATCTGTTGGGAATTGTATTTATTCTTTCTGCGGGCGGACTAATGGGCAGATATTATAAGCAAGTAATGAAAAGAGTTCAGGATGATTTTACTGCCGAACAGCTATTTAGCCAATCGATTCCGATGGATGTAAACGTTGCCAAGGCGGTCGATCTATTTACACCTGTTTCTTTGGCTATGCCCAATTCTGGAGGTTCTAAGGCATTTATGAAATTAAGCGACGAATTTCTCACCAAAACTTTAGTCAAGAAAGAATTAGTTGCTGTTAATTAAAGCAGTGAACTATATTTATTGGCTTTCACAAATTCAGCATTCAGAACAGTCCTTGGTTGGGGATAAACTTTTTATTCTCAGCCAATTACTTCAAGATGAGTATTCAGTTTTACCTGGGTTTGTCTTAGGCAATAATTTATTCCGCCAGTTTTTGGCTAATATCAACAACGATTTGTCAAGAAATTCTCATTTATTTAGTCAATTAGACGTTGATGACTATCGCGCTTTACAGTTAGTCGCCAACCGCAGTCGTAAAATTATTGAGCGGGCTTTGTTGCCCGAAATATGGCAAGCAGAGATATTCCAAGCTGCACGACAGCTAAATTCAGATAGTTTAATCCTACAACCTGTGATCACTTCAACCTACGGACAACATCACAGAATAGACAGTTTATGGCGATCGCAAACCTGTAATACCCATCCTCAAGCTTTAGCAGAGGCGGTTAAATTGGTCTGGTCGGAATTGTTTACCGCCAACAGTTTGCTGTACTGGCACCAATTGGGCTTGAGTAGCGATCGAGTTGATGTAGCCGTGTTGGTCAGACCCCTAAAAGCTGCCTATGCTACGGGCATAATTGACATAAGTGCTGATTTGATACGAATCAAGGCTAGTTGGGGTTTGGAACACAGCCTGCTTCAAGGAGATGTTCAACCAGACGAATACGATGTAGACCGTCAAACTGGAGCTGTCCTTTCGCAACATCTGGGGCATAAAAATTATGCCTATCGACCAACAGCCGTAGATCGAGAAACACCGTTTTTAGACTGCTTAGAAGCCTATATTCCTGGAGAAAACCTAGCGGAAACTTATGTTTTGAATCAAGAGGCGATCGCGCGTTTGCTTCAGTTAACTCAAAACCTATTAGTAAAACAACCACAGCTCAGACATTTATCCTGGACTGTATTACAACAAGCAGAATTTGCTGCCACACCTCATTTTTATTTCACTTGGCTAGATGATAATCCAACTACTATTACAGCAGTCAGCAAGACAGCTACTTTATCGACCGCCAGACAGCCTTTACTAAGTGGTGTTGCTGCTTCTCCTGGCAGTATTCGGGCAACCATAGTCATAGTTAAAGATTTTGCTCGCTACTCTCATCAGATTCCTGCTGGTTCGATTCTGGTAGCCAAAACAATTCCTCCCCAACACATAGCTTTGATTGAGCAGGTAGGGGGAATTATTACGGAAACTGGTGGAAAAACTAGCCACGGGGCAATAGTAGCCAGAGAATTAAATATTCCTGCCATAGTCAATGCGGTAGATGCAATCAATGTTCTTCAGAATGAAGACCAAGTTGTACTCGATGGCAGTGAAGGTAAAGTTTATCCCGCTACGGCACGGCAGGTAGCTCATGCATCTGGCGATCGCCTACTATTCCCTACCTATCCGATTGCAACTAAACTAATGGTCAATCTTTCCCAACCAGAAGGTATTGGCTCTGCGATCGACTTACCCATAGACGGAGTTGGTCTATTACGCTCAGAATTATTGTTGGCGGATTTCCTGTCCTCTCAATCTTTGGCTCAATGGCAAGAAACTTTTCAAAGAGAATTTGTGGCTACTCTTACCAATTCGCTACGCCAGTTTGTCTCGGCGTTTGCTCCTCGTCCCATATTCTATCGCTCTCTGGATCTCTATGCTCAAGATACCGTAAATCCAGTTTTGGGCGACAGAGGCACCTATAGCTATCTATCAAACTCAACCTTATTTGATTTAGAATTAGAGGCAATGGCTGCTATTATCGCAGAAGGGCATCACAATCTCAACCTAATTTTGCCTTTTGTGCGCAGCGTTGAAGAGTTCCAATTCTGCTATCGTCGCCTAGAAAATGTCGGTTTGACTGCCCAAAACTCTTTTCAGGTTTGGATCATGGCGGAAGTTCCTTCAGTAATCTTGTTGTTGCCAGAATATGTCCGTGCAGGGGTTCGGGGAATTGCTATTGGGACTAACGATTTAACTCAGTTACTTTTGGGAGTCGATCGAGAACAAGCTCAGTTTGCCGATCGCAGTTTAAATGCCAATCACCCTGCCATGCACAAGGCGATCGCCCAATTAATCGAAACAGCTATAGCAAACAAAATTGAGTGCTGTATTTGCGGTCAAGCACCAGTAGATTACCCCAGTCTCATTGACAAACTAATTCAATGGGGAATTACTGCTATTTCCGTCGAACCAGAAGCAGTAAGCAGAACTTATCGAGCGATCGCTCGTGCGGAGAGACGGATACTTTTGGGGGAAGTTATGGGTAATAAGTAATAAGTAATAAGTAATAAGTAATAAGTAATAAGTAATAAGTAATGCTATTTACTACATTTGTCCATCATTATTCATTATTCGCAGTTGGTTTTGGTTACTTCATGACGATAGCGAAACATATCTTTGAGTCGAGAATCTACCCACCAGCCCAAGAGAAATTCGGACAACCAACCTCCTGGTATTTCATAGGCGATCGCATCGGTTAATCTCGTCTTGCCGTTTTCTGAGATAAATTCATGGCGATGTACCCAAGACTGCATCGGACCATCGGTTTGCTTGTCAACAAAGAGGCGGTTTGGTTCGCATTCAATATGAGTGGCAACCCAGCGCACGGGAATCCCCGCCAAAGACAAACGAAATTCACTGATTGCCCCCACTCCCAATCCACCTTCACGACGAATGATTGTGACTGGTTGCCAGGGAGGAGTCAGCAGATCGAGAATATCGGGACGTTCGTGAAATTGCCAGACTGTTTCTACATCTGCATCAATTAAACTAGAGTATTTAAAATTCAACATTAAACTGTCAACTACTAACTACTAACTACTAACTACTAACTTTCGTAACCCGTTTATCCGTTAGCTAAATATTTATCTCCCTAAATCGTGTAAAGAATTAATCACCCTAGCACAATGCTCGCTTACAGCCTGCAAATCCTCTTTTTTTGTCGAACCTGGAGGCGCGATCGCCTCGCCAATACGAACCGTCAATGGTACGGGTTTGGGGAAGGATGAACCTTTAGCTAATATTTTGTCTGTTCCCCAAAGGCTAACGGGCAAGAGAGGAACTTTAGCCTTGGCTGCAATCCAGGCTGCACCCAATTTCGGGTCGGTAATTTTGGCATCGGCAGAACGTGTTCCCTGCAAAAAAACTGCTGCCACCCATCCTGATTCTAGGGCTGCGATCGCTGCCCGCAGGGCTGCGCGATCGCCTGTGCTGCGCTTGACGGGATATGCCCCATAAAGCTCAATTCCCTGTTTAAAAATAGGAATCTCAAACAACTCTTCTTTAGCCATAAAAGCCACGGGGCGACCGACACAGTTAGATAAAATTGGCGGATCGCAATAGCTGGCATGATTGCTAACGGCAATTAACCCACCAGACTGGGGGACTTTTTCTGCCCCATGAATCCTGATTCTGAAATAAGTATGTAGTAGAGGGCTAACTACCGACCACTTCAATAAATGATAGGATGCCCAGCTAGTAAACGGCTCTCTTTTCCCTTCCACAAACCTATTTCAACCTTTAACTCTTCAACCTTTAACTATATCCTGCTATTCCTGATCTTCGATCTTCTCAGATTCCTTGATTCCTTTGACTAGCTGTTCCATCTCGTTACCGATCTGGTCTTTATATTTTTCTGGTGCAGCTACATAAGCCTTAGCTAAAATTGGCTTGGCTGCGCTTAAGTCTCCTTGTTTTTCGAGAACCAAAGCTTTAGCCAGAATAGGACGAAAATCATCCTGATTTGCCTCGGATAGTTCGTCATAGAGCGCGATCGCCTCTTCATATCGTTCTTGGCTGGCGTATAGCTCTCCTAGCAATAGTTCTACCGACTCTGGGTCGATAGATGCAGCCTGAGGATTGTCTTCTTGGCTAGCGAGGTTAATAGTTTTCTTAAGTAAAGCGATCGCTCTTTCTGGCTGGTCTTGAATCAGATAGAGATTTGTGATGCCACCCAAAGCGTAAATATCTCCAGGGCGATCGGCTAAAACCTGATTATAGGCTGCTGCTGCTCCTTCATAGTCTTCAAGCTGCTGCTTTGCTTGAGCTAACAAAGTGGCATATTCTGTTTGCGATGGGTAAAGTTTAGCTAATTTTTCTAAAGGCGCGATCGCACCAAGAAGATCTTTTTGCTGTAGTTTAATTTTTAACAGACCGTTGAGAGCGGTGTCATTATTTGGTTCGCGTTCCAACACTTTTTGATAGCCAGAGGCTTCCGCTTCCAGCTTGCTCAACTCTTGCTGTGAAAGCACAACTACTTCTTGGTCTGCATCTTTTAATCGCTCTCCTTCAACCACGCTTCCCACCAAAGGAAGAGCAGAGACTGTTATTAAGGAAAATAACATTACTCCTAAAACTAAATAAACCCAACTGTTACGCTTTTTCTTCATGTTCCCACTAAATTATGGTCGGCGGATTATACTTGATTTGTTTGCCATGGTCATTGTGCCGACTCTAGTATCGTTTATTCTAACCATCAAGCCAACTGCCTGTTTGTCAGACGGATAAATACGGGTTATTTCCAATTCCATAAGAGTATAAAATATGATCTCTGCCATAACTCAATCTCTCTTACGCTTTGTTGATGCAGTTACTCTGAGAAGAAATTCGACACGGTGCTGTATCACCCTGTAATGCTTGCGCTATTAGGTCGCCCTATGAATCTGGCTAAAGACAATCTCAAACAACCCAATCAATTTTCTACTGCTGTCAATCAATCGACCGAATCTACCATGTCTAATCAATCTCAAGATTCTGTCCCATCCAACTCTCAAACTCAGACTACTTCAGAAAGAAAGCAACCAATTCCGCCCCCTTCTCATCCACGGCAATATCGTGCTATTGGCTTAGTTCAAGCTAAATATAAACAGAGTGCAGAACAGATGACTCAAGGCACTTTGATTACTACCGATGGAGCAGAAATAGAAGCGGTTTTACTGGGTCGGATTATTAGCCTAATCAAAAATCATCTCGACCTAGAAAAGGAACACCTGTGGGTAGTTTATCCCAGAACCAAAATGCAGGATAATCGTCTCCACATGCAGATTGTTGGGGTATGGGAACCAGAAACTTTGAGTCAAGATTCTGAAGAACCAGAAGTATCAGGTGAGCAAACCGATCACGGTTATTTCTCAATTCGAGGAGAGGTAATTTTTTATTCAACCGAGGAAAAGGTAATTATTGTCAAAATCAAACAATTTCCGCGCAAAGAAGGAGATAAACCTAAGTTCTTCAAACTCAAGTTAAAAGGAGTTTTGGGAGATCGACCTTTAAGGCGTTTTTGGGACTTAAAAGTTCGCCTAGAAGGGGAAGATTTAATTATTGAAGAAGGAACGGATTTAGGTTTTGCTCAAAAACGCAAGCCAAAAGCTAAAAAAGATCCGAAAAAAATTCAGCTAAAGTCTTCTCGTCCAAGCAAACCCAGCCCTACGGCACGTCCTATTTTACCCAAAAAGAAACAAAGTGAATGAAGAGTAAAAGGTAAGTAGGAAGTAGTAATTGACTACTAACTACTAACTACTAACTACTAACTACTAACTTTAAAAGTAATGAATCCGCTCCTTCTAGGAGAGGAAATTGCAGTGGTTACTCCAAAGAAATAATCGACCTGTTGGTGTCTTGAGGCATAAAAGTGCGATCGCTCGGCAAGGGAGCGACTGGCTCGGTGAGGGTGAATTTGCCCGTTTCGATCCACTGCTTTAATTCTTGGGCTACCTGGAGCGAACGATATCTGCTGGCTAGGGGAGCAGTCCTGACAGACTTGCCATCAATAGTCACATGTCCTTTTTGTAGCTGTTCATAGCTAACTAAACCAAAGGTGGGGCGAACTCGGCGCGGAATCGAAAAATCGATCACGGGGGCGACCACATCACGGTCTGCCACAGCGCAGTTGCGGATTACTGCTTCGTTTAATACTGGTAGTGCCACCCCCACCCCAATCATAATTGATGGACCATAATTTTTAAAATAGCAACCCCTAACCCAAGCAGCATCCATTTGTTTGGCATCCCCAATCAAGGCTACCGTAGCAGCAGGTCCAATGGGAGTATGATTGGGCAACCGTTTTTGCAGGGGAAAATGCTGGGTTCCTTCCCAGGCAACATAGCCAATACCACCTCCTAAAAAGATTTTGCTGCCGATACCTACTAAATCCAGGTTAGGATCGTTGAGCAGGGGAGAAATTGCTCCAGGATTGGAATATACTGCATTGCCTAATCTAGGTTGCAAAGCTCCAAGATAGGTATACAGAGTGCGATCGCCTCCGTTGACTCCCACAATAAAGTTTTGATAGAGATTGCGCGGATTAAATAAATAAAATTGGTTGATATCGTGTTTGGTAATAGTGTTTTCCCAAATTGCGCGGGGATAACAATCGGTCTTTTGACCAATGGCTTTTAACGAGATCGATTTACCTGCAATCAGATCTTCAATAACATGACCGCCACCTCTTTCTCCAGCAACTCCTTCCCGCAGATTGGGATCGCTTTCCTGAAGATTGTAATCCGCTACTGCGGTTGCTCCCAAATAAAGATCTACTGCACCAAAGCCAGCATAGGCAGCTATGCCATCGAGCCAGCACTGACGAATTTTAATCGGCGGATCGGTATGTCCCAGGTTGATCATTGCCCCACTAGACTCCATCGGCTCAAATGTCCCAGCGGTGACAACATCTACCTGCTTGAATACTTGAGCTATCCCCAACCGAGCAACTTTGGCTTTAATTTCTGCTACCGTCCAAACCACTGCTTGACCACGGCTAATCTTGTCGTTGATTTCAGCGATCGTACGCATAAATATTTAACTACTCTTTGTCAGTTTTTTCTATTTCTATTTTGCTCCGTTCGGCTACGGAGCGATTTTTGGGCAAGGAATATTCCCAATTGTCTAAAATATCTTTGACAATTACCTCCTTAAACCAGATCTGACCCACTACTGTTAGAGGCAAAGAAAGAAACAAACCCAAAAAACCAAAGAAAGTAGCAAAAAACAATTGAGATAAAAGAGTGATCGCAGGGAGCAATGACACCTGCTGCGCCATGACAATTGGAGTTAAGATATTGCTTTCGACCTGTTGAATAATTACATAAAGAATCAAAACCGCTACAGATTTCCACGGAGCTTCAATTAAGGCGATCGCCATAGGAGGCAACACACTCAAGGTAGGACCGAGATTGGGAATAAAGGTCAGAACCCCCGCTAGCATTGCTTGAGATAAAGCCAAGGGAATTCTTAAGATCAGCAGTCCCACAAAACTGAGAACGGCAATGACTAGCATATTGAACAAAATGCCCACTAACCAGCCTTCTAAACCTTCAGTACAAAGATCGAGAATTTCTGCAACTCGATGCCGATAAAAGGCAGGAAACAACCGCTCAAAACCCTTACGATATGCAGTAGGATTAGTTAATAGCATCAAAGTGATCGCCAGCAACAGAAAAAGCCCTAACAGGATCCCCAAGGAACTATAAAAAATTGTTAACCCTTCACCCAAAAACTGCTGTATTAATGGCTGCAACTGTTGGTTTAATTCTTCAGTATCGGGCAAAAAATTTATAATTCTGGGGTCGAGACGTTCAGATAATAAATCTATCCAGCTATCTAATTTTTCTATTCCTAAGGGAACCAGCTTAGCCAAAGCCTGGAATTGGTCGATAAATGGAGGAACGACAATCCAGATACTGCTAACTGTCACCACAATTAACAATAACATCGACAAAAAAACAGCATTGATGCGCCTCATGCCCCATTTCTGAAAACTCTTTACCAGAATATTGAGCGAGGTGGCTAAAACGATGGCTGTAAACAATAGCAGCAGTAGCTGTTTAATTTGCCATAAAATATACAGAGAGATAAAAAAAACAACGAGACCAATCCAATTGCCGAAATTCACTTACAACTCCTTCAAAGAGGAATAATAAAAACAAAGTTACTTTGTAGGTTAATCTTGGTTTTTGGTAAAACCTTATTTGATTATGGTTGATTTATAACCTAATATTTATGGTTTATCTACAGCTATTTTTATTTATCAGTTGCAAATTATCTATAGTATTGCCAGCCCAAAACCAATCCTATAACCAGAGACGGTAGTAAAACAATCGTCAAAGCCGTAGCTGTCGTCGGCTCAAGCAGAGTATAGGGTCCTCCATACTTGATTAAAATAGACAGTCCTGTAGAAATCAACAAAACCTTGAAAATAAAACCTGTCTGGGTGTTCATCTAGCTGAAAAGTTTGTTGGAAAAACTGTTGGGCAATAAATATTGCCGATTATTAAACCGCATCCAGTTTGAGGGTTCCACGGGATAATGACTATAGAAGAGGTTTAATACAGTTAACTGTAACAGCATTTTGAAGATCTAGGGGTTCTTAAACTCATTAACTAAGAGCATCAGCGTTCGAGAATCAGAGGAGAAAAGATGATTTAAGAGATTGAAGGCTGGTGAATAGTCAATTTACTTTGTATCCAATCCCACAAGCGATCGCGGATCACTGATCAATTAACTTCAAAACCTCTGCTCTCTATTTTCAACACTCCTGGTGTACTATGCCAAGAGCCAGAATCGCCAAACACCTAATATTACCAGACCTAAATCCAAATTTCTCTCAGAATAACGCTTAATTTAAGCGTTGCGTGCTAGATTGACTACGGCTAGAAAAAATGCTTGTATTATTCAAGAGTATGAGCATCACAAAATACCAAGGAATTGCCAGTTTAAATAGCAAGCCTGAGTAAATATCTAACTTTGAAAGTTTGTACCACCAACTGCTTTTATTGTCTAAGCTTTTGTTTGATAAAGCCAACTAGCTGATTAAACTGCCTTTTCAACTGTTCGGATTCTCGTTCTAATTTAGACACCTTGAGCTTGAGGGTAGCAATTTCAGTAGTCAAAGCAGCAATATCAGAATTATCAGCGTTTGCGGTTGAGCTGGATAAATCAGGACTTACCGCACTTTGAGGCTGTTTCTTAGCCTTCATCATGGCATCCCGAATTGCATCTACTAGCTGTTCGCGATCAAAAGGCTTTTCTACAAAGGAAAAATACTCGAAAGGTTCGGTTAACTTATCTGTAACTTCTTCTTTTCGTCCAGACATCAATACCAAAGGAATTGAACGATATTTTTGCTGTTTCTGAATTTCCTGATATACTTCCCAGCCACTCATTTTTGGCAGCAGAAAATCTAGCATAATTAAATTAGGATTTTCTGTTCTAATCAAATTAAATCCTTCAACACCGTCTTTGGCTTCAATGATATCAAAGTTGCCCTCTGGCAACATATCTTTAACTCGCATTCTAATGACTTTACTATCGTCAATAACTAGAACTTTGTGGGTTGGCACAATTTACTCCTGAACAACTAACTTCTTATGCCCGATCTCTAGACTGGTTTTGACAGCTAGTTTTGGTTTACAGGCTTAGAGTTCCCTTTTAAATTACTAAAATAACAGGAAAAAAAATCAAATGGGAATTATTTTTGTATTCTATTTAAATAATGTTGCTGACAATCAGGCACTATGAATCAACCTAAAACTTCCTCCATCAAAAATAGCTGGCGTACCGAAGTCACTTCTTTACCATCTTGGTTGAAGCGTCCTCTTGGCAAAGCTAGCGAGTTGTCTACCGTACAGCGAATTATTAAACAAAGAAATATTCATACCATCTGCGAAGAAGGAAGATGTCCTAATCGAGGAGAGTGTTATGCCAATCAGACGGCAACTTTTTTACTGATGGGACAAACCTGCACTCGTGCCTGTGCTTTTTGTCAGGTAGAAAAAGGTCACGCGCCAGCATCTTTAGATCCAGATGAACCACAGAAAGTCGCTGATGCAGTTAGCTTGTTAGGCTTGCGCTATGTCGTGCTGACTTCCGTAGCTAGAGACGATCTAGATGATGGCGGTGCAGCATGGTTTGTTAGGGTAATGAATGCGGTTCGCAGAGCAAATCCTCAAACCAAAATCGAAGTTCTAACTCCCGATTTCTGGAGTGGAAAAAATGCTGAAGTTAGTCAACGAGAGAGGGTGGCTACGGTAGTGACAGCTAAACCTGCTTGCTACAATCATAATTTGGAAACTGTTCGACGCTTACAGGCACCAGTGAGACGAGGAGCAAAATACGATCGCTCGCTGAATGTCCTGGGTTTGGTCAAAGAGCTAGACCCGACTATTCCTACCAAATCAGGCTTGATGTTGGGTTTAGGGGAGACGGAAGCGGAGATTATTCAAACCTTAGAAGATTTGAGGGCAATTGGCTGCGATCGCCTGACTCTGGGTCAATATATGCGTCCTTCCTTAGCTCATCTGCCAGTACAAAAATACTGGACACCCCAAGAATTTGACCATTTAGGACACATTGCTAGAGATCTAGGATTCTCTCATGTTCGTTCTGGTCCTTTGGTTAGAAGTTCATATCATGCAGGGGAAGATTGATTGAAGTTATAGTCATTCCAATTAATTTCCTTATGGTTGACTAGCTTGTGGTTAGTGGTTAGTAGGGTTAAAGCTAATTCAATCTCGGTGACTCATACCTCTCTGGTTTCTTTTTGGAATGACTATAAATTAAATCTCTGTAAGGATAAATCACTATTTAGCCCTATTCATCAATAATCGCATCCCGATCTAATAACAGGAGATTACGTAAGCTACCAGTATCTAAATCTGTTAACCATTGTTCCCCAGCATTAACTGTTTGTTCGGCTAGTTCTTTCTTACTTTCAATAATGTCGTTGATTCGTTCTTCCAACGTACCAGTGCAGACAAACTTGTGTACCTGAACGTTGCGTTTTTGTCCGATCCGAAATGCCCGATCTGTTGCCTGATTTTCTACCGCAGGATTCCACCAGCGATCGACATGGAAAACATGATTTGCTCTGGTTAGATTGAGTCCTGTTCCCCCAGCTTTGAGAGACAAAATGAATATTTTGGGACCATTAGGTTCATTTTGGAAACGATCTACCATTTCCTGTCTGGCTTCACGGCGGGTTGCACCGTACAAAAATATGACCTCCTCGTTTAACTTGGCTTCCAAATAGGGTTTGAGTATCTTACCCCATTCGGAAAACTGAGTGAAGATTAGAGAACGATCGCCCTCATCAATAGTCTCTTCCAACATTGCTTCCAAACGGAGTAGTTTGCCAGAGCGATCGCCAAAGTGATCCGTAATTATCTCCGATTTTTTCGGCTTACCGTTTTCAATTAGTTCGGGATGGTTGCAAAGCTGTTTAAGACGTAGCAAGAGGGTTAAAATCAAGCCACGGCGTTTAATACCTTCAGAATCTTCAATTTCTTCTAGGGAATTATCTACTAACTGTTGATATAGTTCTGCCTGTTCGGCGGAAAGACCACAGAAAACGTTCATTTCCTGTTTCTCAGGCAAGTCTTGAATAATGTTTTTATCGGTTTTCAATCGCCGTAAAATAAACGGCTGGGTAAGAGAACGCAAAATATTGAGAGATTCGCGATCGCCATATTTTTCAATCGGTGCAGCAAATCTTTTTTGGAAAAAGTTGCGATTGCCCAAAAAGCCAGGATTGAGAAAGTCTAGAATCGACCACAATTCTGTGAGGCGGTTTTCTACAGGAGTACCCGTTAGGGCAATCCGAAATCCTGCGGGAATTTCCCTTACTGCTTGAGATTGTTTTGCTGAGGGATTCTTGATATTTTGTGCTTCGTCTAAAACTATTCCCTGCCATTCAATACCCGATAGGGTTTTAAGATCTCGATAAACTAGAGAATAGCTAGTAATTACTAGCTGCTGATGCTGTACTTGTTTGACAAAGGATTTACCCTGTTCTCGTTTATCTCCGTGATGAATTAGGGTATTTAACTTGGGAGCAAATTTTCTAACTTCCCGTTCCCAGTTGTTGATTACCGAAGTAGGACAAACTAGTAGCGTAGGCTTAGTTAACAGATCTTGCTGTTGGAGATTGAGTAAAAAGGCAATCAGCTGGATTGTTTTTCCCAAACCCATATCATCCGCCAGACAAGCACCCAATCCCCAAGTTTCTAAGAATGATAGCCAGCCCACACCTTTTGCCTGATAGGGGCGCAATTTACCTTCAAAGCCTTTGATCTTCTTGACGGGTTCGACAGATTTATCATCTGACAAGTTATCGAGCAATCCTGCCAAAACCCCCGTGGGTTCAAACTTGACTACGGGTAGTTTAGCTAGAGTTTTAGTGTCCCCTGTAGATAAACGCAGGGCATCCTCAACCGATAGATTTAACTGTTCATTAGACTTATCTAATACTGCCTGGGCAGCCTTAACATCGGCAGGTTGTAGAGCAATCCACTGTCCGTCTATTTCTACGATGGGAGACTTTTGCGCTAGCAGCTTTTTAAAGTCTCGTTTAGAAACGGTACGATCGCCCACGGCAATTTCTAATTTATACTTCAGCATACTTTGCAGACTCAAGCGATCGCCTTTCTTTTGCGGTACGCTAGCGGTCATTTTGATACCCAATCTTTGTTCGCTGTTGCCTGGAGTCAAACCAGGAGGAACGATTACCCCCAAACCATTGTCCTGTAGCTGCCAGACGGTCGCCCGAATGAATTGATAAACTTGAATCGGATCGAGGGAACAATTGATTGGTTGACCCTCTTCTAAGCTCGCTTTGATTGGCTCATAGATACGGGTGGCTAGCCCCAATCCCTTTAACAAGGTTTCCTGGGGGTTTTCAATGGTACGTTCGCCAATGTTTAAGAACTCCGCACCACATCGCCATACAGTTGCTGCATCGACCACAAAATTAGGATCGTCTAAAGCCTGGAGATAATAATTTAACCACCAATCACTTTGTTCGCCATCTTCTGTATTTACTGGTGGCGTGAGAGCAAAACATACTCGATAGCGATTTGAACCAAAATCACCCAGGCGATTGACTACATATTCGCTAATAGGTAACGTCCAATTATATAAAGCATTGTTTAAACGATTGATACTTCTAAGATCGGCTTTTAATTCGGGAGATGAACCGAGCGATCGCAACCAAGGATCGACGATCAGATCTTTGGAAATGTAGTCACTCCGATCGATCCAGGTACGTAACCGCGCATCGACAATCATGGAGAGCGATCGCAATAGTAATTCTTCATCGGTAGTGTCTGCTTCTGATTCCTCTGCATCGAGATAAGCCAAACAAGCTTCGGGGACAGCTTGAGTAAATTTAGCCAATCGCACGCGATCGACTTCGCTATCAATCAAGGGTTGCCAAATACTCCTATAAATAGGTTTTTTCCCTCCTTGCTGTTCGATTCCTGGCAAAAACTTTTGTCTAACAATCAGATCTAATGCCCAACGGTAAATATGCGACCAAAATCTTAGATCTCCCGCCAAATATTGAGTTTTTGCCTGTAGGGAACTAAGAGATAAAACCTGCAATAAGTTGATAGTTTCGTTGGCAGTTAAGCGAAATCCCTGCACTTCCCAAAGATAAAGGTCTAATTTTGACTCTCCTTCAATTGTCTTGCCAGCAAAAACTGGCTGTACTTTTTTTGCTTCTTCCGTACCGCTAACAATAGTGGGCATCCCTACCAATTGAGTTTGCCATTTACTTGCGTTTAACAAACTGGCAACGTCTAGTTCATGGCTTTGAAACAAATCTAGTAATTCTGGACGCGACAAATTAAACGGATGAATAAAATCCCCCGATTTGTTTAGCGTAAAGGTTTCATTAACCAAAGAACGCCAAGCTTCTCCCCAGACAAAGAAGTAATCTTGTCTCGAATTGACGATCCAACTACCGTGAATGATTGACATAATTGTTTTGATTAAAAATTAGCAACCAAAGACTGAAAATATAAAATTCAGCAATATTGCACAATCGAATTGATGATGGGTAACTTCATCTCATAACGGACAGCCAGCTGTCCTCATTGTTCACTGAGTCATCGCGCTACCACATAAACCGCCATTGTTTTTTTCTGTGCAACGCCAATTCAGTTTTCTTGTCTTCGACTAAAAACACGAAGTGGTTCCCTCTCCACTTATATACTCAAATAGTTGATTGGAGAAGAAACTTAGCAAGGTAATGACCAGTTTAACAAGTTTAGATGATTATTGATTACTTTGAAACGCTTTGTAATTTCCGACTAAATACTTAACAATTGATTTGGTAAGTAGGTAGGCACAATGATTTATCACACCCAAACATCTCCCCAATATGCGAAGCCCTAAAGGACTAGCTTCGCGTCGCAGTATCCTTTAGGACTCCCCATCTCCCCCACCTACTTACCTATCCATACAGGTTAATTCAGAATCAATTGCTGACGATGTACCTGAAGTAATTGAAACTCAGTATTTGCTACCTTCTCCAACATATAAATCAGGTTATCTGGCGATAAGTTTGTCCCGTCGTTACGACAGCTACCAGTAAAGCGAATCACTGCTTTGTTGCCTTCAATAGATTCCAAAGAGAGAGCGAACAGGCGATCGCACAAGTTAATTTCCTGTTTCTTACCAGATTTGGTAAACTTCTCCCAGAGTATTTCCTGACTATGATTAATCTCATCGATCCACTGTTGCCAAGTAGGGTTATTATCTACCTGTACGGTAATTAGATATTCTGCCTTATCCATCAAACGGCTGGCATTGAGAGATTTGAGATCGATGTCTTCTACCTGATAGATCGGAATGTTCTCTGGTAACTGGGCAGCTAATCTGGTACGAAATTCTTCCACATCTATTTCTTCAGTCAGTTCAAAATCGACAATTTCCCCATTGCTGGTAATACCTAAAGACAGGGCGTTGGCGATCGCAATTTTTGGTCCTGGGTGATATCCTCCCGTAAAGGAGATCGGTAAGGCAGCCCGACGAATAGCGCGATCAAATAGACGAACCAGATCCAGGTGACTGATCAAGCTCATTTCACCGACTTTACCAAACCACATTCTGATTTTCTGTTCTTTATTTTGATTGGGTTTAAAGTGTCCCTCAAACTTGGGTATTTCAGGAGGTTTAACCACGATGTTGTGTCCGAAGTCTGTTCCGCAGACACCACAGTGAGAACAACCTTCAAAGGCACAGTCGGGTACGGTAGCAGCATCCAAAGCCCGTTGGAGGTCTTCTTTGAGCCATTGTTTATCGATACCTGTATTAATATGATCCCAAGGTAAGGGTGCGTCGGTAGCATCTTCCATTGCCGTATTGTCACTTTGAAAGATGTTCCATTCACCGTTTTCCACCTGGCGATACTTCCAAGTTAGATCCGCTTCGGCGATCGCTCTTTCCCAAGCACTATAGGCTTTATCTAAATTTTCCCACCAGGAATCCATTCCCGCGCCCAATTCCCAAGCCCGTTTGACTACCGCGGACAGACGGCGATCGCCCCTACCAACAAAATCTTCCATTGCTGAAATACGAACATCGGTATAGTTAACCTTAACTCCCCTGACGCGACGAAATTCTTCCTTGAGTAACTCTTGTTTACGTAGAAACTCACTAGTCGATACGGAATGCCACTGGAAGGGCGTATGGGGCTTGGGGGTAAAGTTAGAGATGGTGATATTAAAGTTAAGACGTTTCTTACTAAGCTGACTGCATTCGCGACGCAACCAGCGTACTGTATCGACAATACCAATTACGTCAACGTCGGTTTCTCCTGGTAAGCCGATCATAAAGTAGAGTTTGACCTTACTCCAGCCACGGGCAACCGCAGTTTGGATACCCCGCAGTAACTCCTCGTTGGTAAGTCCCTTATTTACCACATCCCGCATCCGCTGCGTACCAGCTTCGGGGGCAAAGGTTAACCCCGACTTGCGCAAGCCACCAATAATATCGGCAATGTTGTCATCAAAGCGATCTACCCTTTGACTGGGGAGAGATAGAGAGATATTTTCCTCTTGCAAGCGGTTTTTAATCTCCATCCCCACCGCTGGTAAAGCTAAATAGTCCGAACAGCTAAGGGACAACAGGGAAAACTCATTGTAGCCCGTAGCCCGCATGCCTTTTTCGATCGCATCTACTACTTTTTCTGGTTCGACATCGGTGGCGGGGCGAGTTAACATCCCTGGCTGACAAAAACGACAACCGCGAGTGCAACCCCGTCTGATTTCTACAGTAAGGCGATCGTGTACGGTTTCGACATAGGGAACCAAGCCAATGGAATAGGCAGGAATGGGCGTAGCTACCCGACGCAACACCCGTTTTGGCACTTCGGGAGTAATTCGATGAACCGAACCATCTTCCGCCATTTCATAGAACCTGGGGACGTATACCCCAGGAACTTGGGCTAAATCTAACAACAGCTCTTGTTTACTCAGCCCTGCTGCTTTTCCTTCCTTAATTACTAAGCCAATTTCGGGCAATAATTCTTCTCCATCACCCAAAGCGATAAAGTCAAAGAAATCTGCATAGGGTTCGGGGTTGGAAGTAGCGGTTTGTCCCCCTGCAAAAATCAACGGATCTCCCGCATCTCTTTCTTGCCAGGTGAGGGGAATCTGCGCCAGATCGAGCATTTCTAAAATATTGGTCGCCCCAAGTTCGTAGCTGAGACTAAAGCCTAAAATATCAAAATCTTGTAGCGATCGCTTAGACTCTAAGGCAAACAACGGTGTATTGGTTGCTCTTAATTTTGCCGACAAGTCGGGGGCGGGGAGATAGGTGCGATCGCATAGCTGTTGCGGTTGGGCATTAATAATGTTGTAGAGAATAATATGACCCAAGTTAGATGCCCCCACTTCATAGACTTCAGGATAAGTCAGCACCCAACGCACCTCGGCTGATGTCCAGGGTTTATGTACCGCACCAAGTTCGTTACCTAGATATCTCGCTGGCTTGGCTATAGTTGAATCGATGGGGTTGTTGGCGATCGAGGTCAAAACTGAAATCTCCTAATCTACTAGGCAATTACCATAGATATTTAATATATCTAATAATTGTCGAACAAATGGCAAAAACTTTTGAACCACCACAAGAAGATGAAAATATAATTGGATATGATGCCGAGCGATCGCCAAAGGAGTGGATTGTCGAAAATTTTGTAACTAATTCAGAATATACACAGTTAAACAAAAAACCTATAGGTAAGAAAGACGAGCTAAAGTTTTAATTCAACAATAAAAAATCGAACGAGTAATTACTTAGTAAATGATTATGTCAACTTTAGAGCAGATTGAAGCAGCTATTTTGAACCTTTCGGCAGACGAGTTTGAGCAGTTTAAACAATGGTTTTTAGACCTCGACTATCAACAGTGGGATCGACAATTAGAACGAGATCTTGCAGCGGGAAAGTTGGATAAATTTGCACGAGAGGCTATTACCGAATTTGAATCTGGACATTATCGAGAAATTTGATGCACTACACGACACAGCGTTTTTGGAAGTGTTATGACCTCTACCCGTAGATATACAAAGAATTGCCGATGGGTCTTATGAATTGCTCAAAATTAATCCATCTCACCCATCACTACACTTTAAAAAAATAAGTAGACGGTTGCAATTAAATATAAGATAGAAAAGCTGAAAAATGAGTAAAAAATGCCTGCACCACTAAGAGTAAAACTAAGTTGCTTGGAAGAAGAAACATTAGGGGAATTACAGAAAGCAAGCTCAGTGCCTTATCG
>JADEXJ010000275.1 GCA_015207195.1 Pleurocapsales cyanobacterium LEGE 10410 | reverse complement strand
CAATACGGGAAGTTTATTTGAATCTTGAGAGAACATTCCCAAAGAGTAATAGTTGCCGTCTCCAGGATTTTGCATATAGACCATCGGATCTCCGTGACGGTCTGAAGTGAGGTCGTTGAATGTAGAGACGGTAAAGTTGAGTTGACGATTCTGGTAATAAGCAGAGCTAAAATCATGTTGTGCATAGGCATTTTTGTCCTTACCCAGCAACTGAACCTGACTTATCTCCTGTCCTAAAGCCTGAGCGACTCTTTCGGGCAGCACGGAAAAAACTAGAGAAGCTTTACGGCTTGTCTGACCCATCAACCAGTTCATGTGTCTGGGAGGAACGATACTCACGGGGTTGTATTTTTTAGTGCCAGAAGTAAAGGAAAATAGTTTGTTATAAAGCTGTCGGTCATTATTGAACAAAGTTTGTCTGGCTTTTTTCAGATCGATAAGGTCGTGATGGCGGGCAATTTGGGGATCGTGAAAAGGCTCGAATAATTGCTTGACATGGGGAGCTATATTTTTAATCGCAAACACTATACATTGGACTTTGGACAAAAAGGAGTAAAGGTTCGCGAATACCAATCGCGAACTTAGTCAACAAAGAAGGGGCAACAGAAATGAGAAGATCGATAACAGTTTCACCAAACTGATTTCAATAGACTCATAAACAATGCCCCAAAACAACTATAATCAATCACAACAAGAGTTCAAAGAATTTCGAGAAAAGTTATATCAAAGTTTTAACTACAGACGAGATACAGTAATGGATTTAGTTGATGCACTCGCTGCCAATACTACAGCCCGTTCGCCAGTAGAATTGTCTTTGAGTCCTTTATTTAAGAGAGAATATAGTGCTTTGTATAAAGGAATTCAACAGATGAGTCGAACTACTCAAACCGATTCAACAGAAGCCATCAAGAACCAAAAATCTCATTTCCCAGCTCGTCTTCGCGCTATTGCCGAACTAATACCAACTCCTCAACAAAAGCAATTTTACTTGTCCTAAAGGATACCGCTTCGCATATGGGCAATAGATGTTACACCTTTACCACGACCCTATGCCAAAACCTTAGAAGAAAGAAGCATAATTTATCAACCTAATACAATTAAAGGCAACAAACCAATTAATATCGGACATTCTTATTCAGTCTTAACATCTCTTCCTGAAACAGAAGAAACAGGGGATAGCTCCTGGGCAATTCCTTTAACGGTGGAACGAGTTAAAAGCGACCACACAGGAAAGCAAGTGGGTTCACAACAATTAAAGCAGATTTTAAATGGTGAAAATTTACCTTGGTCGAATCATTTATCAGTAGTGGTAGTAGACAGTGATTACTCAGCTAAGACTTTTCTGGCAGAACAAAAACAGCATCAGAATCTAGTAGTAGTAACGAGAGTCAGAAGTAACCGAGTATTCTATACTTGCCCTGAACCTAAAGCCAAACGATCTGTGGGTCATCCCAAGTGGTACGGAACAAAATTTAATCTCAAAGATGAAACTACTTGGCACGAACCAAATCAAGTAGTCCAGAAAAGCTTTACCTCCAAAAGAGGTCGAGTATTTAATGTAACGATTCAGAGTTGGTCACAGATGTTGATGCGAGGCGATCGCGAATGTCCCATGAACTCATTACCCTTCACGTTGATGCAGATACAAGTTACCACACCCGAAGGAACTAGAATCTGGAAACCGATGTGGTTAATTATGATTGGTCAACGTCGGCATGAATTGACCAGCATTGAAGGATATCAAGCTTATCGACAACGATATGATATCGAACATCTGTTGCGCTTTGGGAAACAAAGATTATTGCTTAATGCTAGTACTACTCCATCTGTGGAGCATGAAGAGAATTGGGTAAACCTTAGCTTTTTGGCTTATGTTCAACTATGGGCAGCTAGAAAATTAGCTTTTAGCTTATATCGTCCCTGGGAACGTTATTTGCCCCAAAAAACCGCAGCTTTTCTCACTCCCTCTCAGGTTCAGCGTGATATGAATCGAATAATTAGCGAGATTGGCACACCCGCTAATTCTCCCAAACGTCGAGGTTATTCTGAGGGACGAACCCAGGGCATGGTTCAAACTAAAAGAACTCGTCATGAGGTAATTAAAAAAGCGAAAAATCCCAAACCATCATCACCGATTGCGGTCTAATAAGCTCAGATTAGAAACTAATTATCGAGACAAAATTCGCGAACATCAATCGCGAACAATTTGGCTATTTGTCCAAAGTCTAATTCTGGCAAATCTTTCTTTAATCTGTTGAGAATCGCTAGTTTTCTCTCGAACGATGAGTTTTACGTTGTCGTTGTATTGCTGGAGGATATTTGATGATAATCGAGCGATCGCAGCTTTAGTCGTATCGTCTATATTCTCCTGGCTCTGTAGCAGGTGCTTATATTGACTGACGGGCATTTCTTTTAGCTCGCAACTCTCCCAAATCTGGTTGATGTGGCGGGGTAAGATATCTACCACAGAATCATTTTGAGCTACTGGCATAGGAGCAGAGTTAAACACCCTGTCATCTTGTTTAAAATCGAAAAAAGGTAGGGCAAAAGCTTCACTATTAAGCCGTCGATTTAAGTCTGGATAATAATCGCTGTAGCGAGTTGAAGATTTGGGACTGTCTACTTCAACCTGCAAGGAATCGAATAGAACATCCATTAATTCTTGCTTGAATTTTGCAAAATACTGTTGGTCTTTAATATCTGCTTCGGGATTGGGTTGAGAACAATTAACTCTACCGATGGCGTTGGCAATACGACCAATGGAATTTAATCTGACAGATAGTGCCATGTGTTTTAGGTCGGACTGAGGATAAGCCTTTTTCTCTTTCTTGACTACAGGATTAAAATCGCGGTTGCGATCGTTCCCTTCAGCATCTAACTGCACTCGTGCGGTGCGTGTCTCTGCTGCAATGGTAGGAAGCAGGTCGCAGGGAGTACAGACTAACTGGTCGCCATCAAAGTCGCACTGGTGATACCTCATGGCATCGTCGGGATTGATAAAAACGCATCCTCTAGTATCAATTAGTTCGGGAATTTGCTCGTTATCTACAACGTAACGACGGATATTATCTTTGTTAATAATGGGGTATCGGGTGACAATAACCTCAGTGCCACTAATTATATGAGGAGCTATTACCGTACCTGGTTTGATGTCGGCAGGTTGAGCCATCGCCGATTCTAAGGTGTTAGCTCCTTTGGTTGCCAGCTCTAACCAGCGTCTGCGTAACTGATCGCGACAAAATGAGACAATTTTCGGATGGTTGGCTAGTTCTCCTCTAGTATCGGCACGTAGAACCTCAATCAAACCAAACTCATTTTTCTCTTCAACCTCTTCATCTTCCAGATTTTTAAGCTTTTGCTTCTGGTCGTGATTTTTGACCAGATATTGAGCCAAAAGTTGATAATCATTTTGGATCGACTTTAAATATTCAGCTTCGGCTACGGTGGCGGGAACGATATCCTGCTCGATCGCCTGGGGAGAATACCACTGAGTTAGCTGCCAAGAATTGCGATAATCTTGAAGCTCGGCGTTGGAGTTATTTCCCAGCACTACTTCTGGCATTTGATATACGCCACATGCCAGACGATCGCGACCCCAATCATAAGCGTGTGCCAGAACGTCTAAAGCTTGTTTGCTCGGCTGTTGAAGGATGTAGCTGCGATCGCTTGGATCGATTTGGTACTGAACTCCCTGGTTTTGTAAGATAGTCGGCAAATAGTTGAGATCGGCGAGCTGCTGCTGGTTGAGATTGGGTTTTGGAGTCAACCGCCACTGATTATTTATCTGACTGACCTGCATTGGTCCCGTATTGTTAGACCATCCCTTAATCGAACTGCGATCAAGAACTAGGTCATAACCGCGATTTTCAGTGCGTCTATTGTCTATAGCTACCGTACCTTTGGCGATAAATGCTGGCAAAGGACTATTGGGACTGGAGTTTGCCATACGAAATTGAAAGGGAGTGTTTTCTTTCCCTCCTAACATCTTTGCCAAACGAGGCGAAATTTTACCATGACAGTCCCCCACACGCAGGTCTTTGGCTACCTTACGCTCCATTTCGCTTTCATGCTCAAAATCGACAATCTTAACGGTAATAGGTCGATCTAAATTAGCAATGCCTTTATGCGTAGCGGTATCCTTTAGGACGGTACAGCTCGATACTAATAAAGAACCGTACCTACAGCAGTGGTCGGGCTGAGAGGCAAAAAAGCGATGCTGCGCGGTCTTGGGGGTTTCCCCCATGAGCGACGGCATAAAGAAGCGATCGCGTACCTGCGCTGCCACTTCAGGTTCTGCCATATATACCGTTCCACCAGAAGCTAACAAGACTTCGTTACAGCTACCTAAGTTGAGACGATCTAGCTGTGAAAAATAAGCCTGGAGATTGTAGTTTGGATCTTGTGTTGCCCGTAGCAAGTCATCATCAACTTTGACCGCAATAATTTTATCTTCCGCATCGGGAACTAACTGGGATAAAACACAATTTCCTAAATCTTGATGTCCGTCAAAATTTTGATGAGCGATATTATAAACCCTGACCTTCAAGCCAGAATCTGGTGTTT
>JADEXJ010000274.1 GCA_015207195.1 Pleurocapsales cyanobacterium LEGE 10410 | reverse complement strand
GTCTTAGATCATGTGGGAAGAAGGTATAAGGTCGATATGGCTGAGTTCTTTGGAGTAATTAAGGTTTGCTACCTCTCCGACATTGGATATGTGTTTAGTGACCAGCAACACGAGCTTAATTGAATTTCAGAGCATCCCGACCTGAGATCTACCTGATACTCGATTAAATCCGGGTTCTAATCGCCGATCTCTTTAGAAGCTGGGATAGGTACCAGCTAAGAGGCTTATTAATGTCTCTGGAATAATTTTAATCCCCTATCTAATTAATTTTTTTCATTTATTATATACACTTATAACTAAAACAAATACGCTATGAAAGATCATTTGAAGATTACACTTCTGAGTGCTTTAGCTGGAATATTATTATTCAATGATGGGTACGGACAATCAGCAACTGAAGTAGGTACAGATCTAACCAATCGCTATGCACAAGTACTAAATCTAAGTGTCCCAAACTCAATGCTAATCGATGGTAGAGAGATGTGGATGATGCCATTGCCACGAAACTTTGATCTCGATGATTATAAATCTGGAATTGAGGAAGTATCAAATGACCTTGGTGTTAGTATTATATCCGATTGGAGAAATCAAGATGGAATGGATATTTATGGACTTGATTATGAGGGGTTCCGATATGCATTGATTTATATGCCTGAAAACAATTTAATTGCTGCAGCAATCGAATTAATTGATTCTCAACCCTCAGCAAGTAGTACTCCATCAGGACAATGGGAAACAGTGTATAGGTTTACAGGTTCTGGAATGAAAAACACTGCTCCATTCACGGTGAATAGTAACGAATGGAAGGTTGTTTACAGGTCAGTGGCCTCAAGCAGTTTGATGGGAGGTGCTGGACATATTCTGCAAATCTATTTGCTCCGACCGGGTCAAGAGATGTTTGAAGGAGATATAGTTGCAAATGAAGTGAATAAAACAACTATATCAGGAGAATCCTATGTTTACAAATCAGGGAGATTTTACTTTAATTCGAATTCAGCCAATGGAAACTGGGAGATAGAAGTTCAGGTTCAACAATAGTAATTTTATCGATTGGTACTATCATATTATAATTGTAAAGCTTTCTAAGCGATTAAATTAGTATAAGCGAAGGTAAATGCAGCAAACATCAGCCATAGTACAGCTACAAGCTCTCTTTCTAAATTTGGCAGCTGTAATTCTCTCGTATCTTTCTTCTCTTCATCATGCTGATTCCTGAGTTTGTTAATCTTCTTAATCAACTCATCTCTGAACTCATGGATTCTGTTATCCAAATCTACTGTCTTTGAATCGATCTTGTTGTGTAATGCTGGAATGTTAATATTAAGCCACTCTTTAACCTCTTCTAAAGTTTCATCACTTAGATGATTAATGATGTCAGATTGAGTCAAATACTGACCCTGATTAATATTTTCAGGTTTTATAACCACTGGGTTTCTCTTCCTGAAAATTGACTTTATACACTCCCAAATTGCTTTCTTATAATCCCAATCATGAGGATGATAATGCTTATACAAACTATTTAATCTGAATATGATAATTGAGAATGCTCCAAATTGTATAGCATAGGCCATTAAGTGCAAAGTCAGAGTAATATGACCCCAAAAACAATAACCAATTAAATAAAATAAGCCTGGCCATAGAATAAAATACCAAAACCAGCGTGCCTCTTTTATTCTACCCATTAAAACTCTTCTTTAGTTAGCGCAATTAAGTGAATTTAGGTTATAAAATAGGTGTACAACTCTGAGTCACTCAGAAACTCCAACCACAACGCATCTATTTTATCCTGAGAAAGCTTCCCGTTTATATACAGCTCTATTTGCTCCAGAAGGATTACTTTCCTTAGTCCCAACTCTTGAAAATATAAATTGTTCATAGCAGAAGGAATTAGATTTAAAAGGTTCCTAAAAGGAAGACCCAGAAAATGTGATTCCCTTACAGAAAAAGTTTGAAAATTATTTATACAAATTCAGCCGGCCGGCCGATAATGTATATTGAAGAGAGAGGTGTAATACATAAAGACACATATTGTAAGATATTGTTACTTAGTGATTAGAAATGTCATTAGAATTTCATTTTCATTGGAATCTTCTAAGAATAATTCATTTCATATAATCAGAATGGCTGTCGAAAATAAACCGTGAGTATGATTGGTAAAATTATTAGTTGTACCCAAAAGATGAACACAAAAGTTGACTGTACTTTTGTACTCTCAAGGTAAATAAATCGCTTTTTCAAAGACTTTACCTAAATGTGTATAAATATCCATTTTTGTGGATAACTCAGTGAATGTGTTGAATCCTGTTAAATTAGGGTTGTTTCCTTTAAAAGGGATTGTTAATAACCCTGTGGATAAGAAAAAATGATCATTTTCTGCAATGGAATTCTGGATTGGATTAAGAATTCAATGTTAAAAAACAAAAGCTATTGTGGATAACTTTGGCTATTAGTGGAAAAATAGTCAGTATTTTTTTTGCGGTAGCCTTGACTCTGGACTTATATTAATAGGTGCCGCTTTAGGCAAAAAAAATAGCCAGAACCCTGATGAGCCTGGCTATCTTTACTATAACATTAACCCAAACATGGAGGCGTCTATGAAAGATCCACCAAGTTCAGTAAAAGAGGATTGTGGTTGTAAATCGAAAACATTACGAGAAATCGTAATTGCGTTTTTCGCTATACTTCCCCAACTCCTAGAATTTATACTGTACGCCAATACAGTATAAGATAGAGTAAGCTCCCCTTCGTTCCATTGGAGGGGAGTTCTTTAAGTATAGTAGTTACTAACAGAGAAAGTAAAAATATTTTTCAATTCTTAAAACGATTTTTGTGGAAGCGGTTCCATGAAAACACGTTAATCACAAATAAATAATATCTTGTAAGCCTACATTCTAATGTTTCTTGTCTGGAAGCGCTTCCAAAAATGCACATACAAATAACCACATAATTGCATTTCTATTCTTCAGAATTGTCAAATACGAAGCTGATTTCTTCTAATTGAGGAATCTCTCCTCTACACCTTCTCATAATTACGCTATTGTGAGTTCCATTCTCTCTTGCGGCCTGACTTGCACTATCTTATCTGGCCAACACGTCACCATTTTAGTTTATTTTTAGAACTGCTTTTCGAGCTCCGCGTTTTCTTGGGGTATATATCTTCTGAATACTTTTCAGTTGGTTTGTTTTGCTCAAGCTCTGAGGTGATTGGTCAATGCACTTAAAGTTATATCATTTTGCTTAGCAGCTTCGGTTAGTGAATGATATACATCTGATATCTTTCCGTTTTCGTCAAGTAAAGCAATGGGAGACTTGCGTTGGTCTTCATCTCGTGACTGGGAACCAGTGAAGTGTTCAAATTAAGTTTGGTTAACCCATATCTATTCATGAGTCTGATTGGTAAGCCAATTTATAAATCCTTCTATGGAATAAATTTTTTTAACGCGAAAAGATGGGGCTTTATTGGAAGACGAAATATTTTCTAGATGTTGTCGTATTTCAGTGTTACTTCAACCTCATTATAGGGGGGCAATCTTAATTATTCTTCTAGTTCCCAAACAACTTACCTCACCCCAATTATCGGATACTCGTTATCCGAGTTCTTCATTCCATAACAAACTGTAGTTTTGTGAGTAAGTAAAAGGATTCAATCGATAAATTTCCGCTTTGAGAGGCGAACGCTGGATTTCTGGTGTATTCTACAACTTCCGAATCGAACGAAGAAAATCAAGTGTTTAACCATGTTAATTGTACGTAAATAGATTTAATTAGTGTTCGATACATATTCTATACGTTCGTTAACCAATTGAGCGGTCAAATTCTTAAATAAAATGAATAGAAACCGGACAATTGGATGGTGCCACGCCGGCTCATTCCGAAACGTTCATTCCTGGCCATGAATGTTGGAAATAGGGTTCAGATGTTCAACCGAATGGCAAATACGTGCATGCTGGATATACGGGCGGGTTCTCGTTTCACGGCATAGTCAACCGAAGGTGAAAAAGAATCAAACGGAAGATGGACGGAAAATCCGGCGGAAGGAAGCCATCGTGTTTCACCTGCGCTGCCCGACACCTCAACACCGCCGCGCAGCGTCAGCCGCTCATGGAGCAGGTACCGTGTGCCCGTTCTGATGAAGAGATGCCTGGAGGAACCATCCGCCCTCCGGAGTACCTGAACGGGAAAGCCGTTCCTCTCTTCAGTTTCAGTCTGGGTACGTTCAAATTGCTGGAACCGGACTTCCGCATCCTGGCTTATCAGCCATCGGTCTGTTACTTCCCAGGAGAGACCGATAACGGTTCGCAGGGGAAATGCCTGATCCCTGTCGCGCGCCTGGTCGGTTCCATAAAGATCCGAGCCGTCGATTTCGATTGTGGCCAAAAAGTCCTGAATGGCTGCCGCAACCTGAAGCGTCTCGGTAAGCCGGATCAATACGCCGGCATCAAGCCCAAGGCCCTTTGAAGCGGGGATATCGGGATGATATACAGCATGATTGTATTTGATGCGCACGCCCGCCCATACGGATTCAGAAAATCGCACGGCAAAATGTCCGGCAAGCTGATACTCGGCCGTACTGAGAGTACCGGTGTGATAACCG
>JADEXJ010000004.1 GCA_015207195.1 Pleurocapsales cyanobacterium LEGE 10410 | reverse complement strand
GTGAAGAACCTTCTGAATTCTCGCCTAGCGATCGCATTCGTAACTGGGATGAATTCCATCTGCCCATGCCAGAGGATAAGCTAAAAACCCAGGCTGCCAGGTGCATGGACTGCGGTACGCCTTTTTGTCATACTGGTATCAACATCAATGGTATGGCGAGTGGTTGCCCGATTAATAATTTAATCCCCGAATGGAACGACCTAATTTATCGGGGACAGTGGCGCGAAGCATTAGATCGCCTGCATAAAACCAATAATTTCCCTGAATTTACAGGTAGAGTATGTCCCGCACCCTGCGAAGGTTCTTGCGTTCTCGGTATTCACAATCCTCCCGTTACTATTAAAAACATCGAATATTCCATTGCCGAAAAAGGTTGGGATGCAGGTTGGATTAATCCCGAACCCCCCGAAAAACGCACGGGTAAAAAAGTGGCGATAGTAGGATCGGGGCCTGCGGGACTGTGTGCTGCTGCCCAACTCAATAAAGCAGGTCATTGGGTAACGGTATTTGAACGGGCGGATCGTCCTGGTGGATTGTTGATGTATGGCATTCCCAACATGAAACTGGACAAGCAGGAAATTGTGATGCGTCGCATCAAAATGCTAGAAGCAGAAGGAGTAACTTTCACCTGCAATACTGAAATTGGTAAAGATATCTCTGCCGAGAAATTGCAGACGGAATACGATTCGATAATCCTCTGTACTGGGTCAACCAAACCTAGAGATTTACCCGTTGAAGGTCGCAATTTAAAAGGAATTCACTTTGCCATGGAATTTCTCACCGCCAATACCCAAGCCCTGTTAGATGGTAAAGATACTCATATCTCGGCACAAGGTAAAGATGTCGTGATTATTGGTGGTGGTGACACGGGAACTGACTGCGTGGGTACATCAGTGCGTCATGGTTGTCGCAGTTTGGAACAACTGGAAATTATGCCGAAACCGCCCCAAGAACGCGCTCCTAATAATCCTTGGCCTGAATGGCCTAAAGTTTACCGCCTCGACTACGGACAGGAAGAAGCTGCTGCCAAGTTTGGCGACGATCCTCGTGGCTATCTCACTACTACCACCAAGTTTGAAGGAGACGAACAAGGACATATTAAAGCCGTCCATACAGTACAAATAAAATGGGAACGGGATGATAACGGTCGCTTTACGCCCCAACCGATCCCTGGTACAGAAAAAGTGTTACCCGCCCAATTGGTTCTGTTAGCAATGGGATTTGTCAGTCCCGAACAGCCCCTCCTCGATGCTTTCGGACTAGAAAAAGATGCCCGCAATAACATCAAAGCCGAACACGAACAATATACGACTAACATTCCTGGTGTCTTCGCAGCAGGAGATTGCCGTCGCGGACAAAGCCTGGTAGTTTGGGCATTTAATGAAGGTCGGGGAGTAGCCCGTGAATGCGATCGCTTTTTGATGGGCAGTACAGATTTACCTTGACCAACAAAATCGCTCACTTGTCAGCGATCGGATTGATGTATCTGACATTCACCATTGATTAAACTTAATTCTCGGTCAATAAATCTTTTTCTCTCAGCATGAGAAACTGTATTGAATTCAAATTTGGCATTTCTCAAAGAAAAAGTAGCAGAACTTTGGCTGGCATGAGTCCAATATCGTTTGTCAATTAGAACTCGAACAGTTTCTCGCACCAGGTCGATAATTTCGCGCTCTGAGTTTTCTTCAACATTGGAACCAATCTGCGCTAACTCTTGTCTTGAGTAGAGCTGGCATTGATTTTGTTAATTGTAGCTATATTTGATTTTTTTAATTTGCAACCTATTTTAAGCGCACAAATCGACCGAGCTTTTTAATGATTTTAATAACTGAGAAATTTATTTCCCAAGAGTCATACAGACAGTTGCTGACTAATTCTAACTACCAAATCTTTGCTCCTACTGGATCTAAAGCCAGCGATCGCACTTCTGCCTCAATACCCAGATCTGACCAGGCTTCAGTCATCGATTTGACTACCCGATTTACCTGAGCTGAATTGGTTAGGGCTAGTAAAGTTGGTCCAGCACCGCTAATTACCATGCCATAAGCACCTGCGGAGATAGCAGCTTGCCGAAGTTGAGAATAACCAGTAATTAATTTTTGACGGTAAGGTTGATGTAGCCGATCGTCTAAAGCGGTTTTTAGCCAATCTCCATTGTTGGTTGCCAAAGCTCTTAATAACAAACCCATACGAGAAATGTTAAAAATTGCATCACTACGGCTATACTCTGTAGGTAATACAGAACGAGCTTGAGCCGTAGATAGAATAAAGTCGGGAATAGCCACTACGGGAATAATCTCCTGATGCCAGGGAATAGAGCTTATTTGCCAAGTATCTCGATCTAATACTGACAACAGACAGTTGCCTAGCAAAGCAGGAACAACATTATCAGGATGACCTTCGATGGCGATCGCCATATTCATGATTTCATCCCGACTTAGAGGATTTCCTGCCAAACTATTTGCTCCTAACAAACCACCGATGATCGCCGTCGCCGAACTACCCAAACCCCTTGATAGTGGTACTCCCAGCTTGATAGAAATTTCGATATTTGGAGGTGTTTGTTCGATCTGCTTATATAAATAGACAAAAGAACGATAAACTAGATTACTTTCACCAGTACCAACTTTTGTTGCCTCTTTCCCAAACGCATTAATTTTTAGCTTAGTATCCGTATTAGCTAATACAAACTGAAATTCATTTGCCATAGTCAAGGCTGCGCCGAGACAATCAAAACCGACTCCTAAATTAGCGGTAGTGGCAGGGACACTGATAGTAACTTTGCTCATATAACTATTAGTAGTGAACTATTAATTATAAAGTAGAAGTCCTGTGCGATCGCACTCTATCTCAATGAAACTGAAGTCAGACCAGGGTGAGAAATATAATCGATTGCCAGATATCTCTAATGGATCGCTATTTAATCAAGGAACTAGCTTGGTTCTTTTTATTTAGCGTTGGCTTACTATCTTCCCTAGGAGTATCCATCGGCACAGTCTCAGATTTAGGCTACAAAATTACCGAATACAAACTACCCATTCCCGTAGCCATCTTAATCTTCGCTTACAAAATACCAGAATATGTTGCCTATGCTCTGCCTATCTCTATTCTGTTAACGAGTTTAATTATCTATGGTCGTCTCAATAGCGATCGCGAATTAGTTGCCTTGCTTAGTATTGGTATTAGCTTCTATCGAATTGTTCTTCCCGCTTTAATCTTTAGTTTAATAATCACGGGAATCACTTTTTTACTCAATGAACTAATCGTTCCTGCTGCCAATTATCAGGCAAGTTTACTGCAAAACCCCTACATTGCTGAAACGGAACTAAACTTACAAAAAAGAGACGTATTTTACATTGAATATAAATCGACGGTTGATGATTCAGCTCAACTCAAAAATATCTATTTTGCCGAACGATACTATCAGCAAAGCTTACAACAAGTGACTATTATTAGCTTCAATCGGGGAAACATCAGCCAAATAATCACCGCAAAATCGGCTCGATGGAATCGACAGCGACAGGTATGGGATTTAGTTGCTGGAAAGATTAATAGATTTGATGAGGCTAAAGCAACAAACACTCTAGAGGAATTTACCAAAAAACAATTGCCCTTATCAGACACTATATTCAAAATTGCTCAAAAAAAACGTAGTCTCGAAGAGATGAACATCCGCCAAGCCAAAGAATATCTCAGGCTCATTGAAGATAGTGGAAAACCAATCGACTTAGCCAAACTAACAGTGAGGATTCAACAAAAATATGCCTTTCCTTTTATCTGCATAGTTTTTATCATAATCGGTTCGGCGTTGGGAGCAAAATATTCCCAAATCAATCGTTCCAAAAGTTTTGGCTTGTGTGTGGCAATAGTGTTTCTCTATTACTTGTTGGCTTTTGTGATTGGTTCATTAGGAATTACAGGGATCCTATCTCCTTGGGTAGCAGCATGGCTACCCAATCTTGTAGGCTTAACCTTTGGTGGTTACTTAATATTCAGCGTCAACGACTGAACGAAGCAAGTTTGGCTTAAAATCTTGATTTTCCGTTAAAAAACCTTGCTCGTTTTTACGAACCAACTTCTCTTGGTCTTCATTTAGTTCCTCACTATTTTGTTGATTTAAGATGCATCTTCCCAGTCACTTAACAATTCATGCCTTGATTGTGGCTGTTGATTCGTAACAAATCTGCGAGGACTTTCTAATACCTGCTGTTTTAAGCGATCTTTCCGTTTAATATGTCGGTGTTGATGCTTTTTAGATCTAGTTTTAGTAGACAACATAAGACTCACCCGCCTAGGAAACTAACAACCATCTCATTACATTTTAAGAATAGAGCAATAATTTGAAGAAGCTGTGAAGACGATTAAAGAAACTGTAAATATATTTTGATTACGTCTTGCTTGTTTCGCATTCTCAGTTCAGTTCGCAAATTAAGACAAGAGGCAAAACTCTAACAATTTACTCACAAGATTCTCAAATTCCTGCATTATCTTGTAAATTGATCTTGATGAAATTCATCAAATAAAAAGCTACAAATAGAATATCAGATGAGGTTGAACGTTTTCAAAATAGAGAAGTATGCTTTACTATTATTTAGCTGTTTCATTAATAATTGTTTGTTTCTGGTTGGTTTTGTTTTGGCAAGATTCTACTGTAGAAAAAGATCGCTTGGTGTCATGGCTGGTTTTACTAATGGCTTTACTAATGGCTTTTATTTTTTGGCCAATAATTGTGCCTCTATCTGCCTGGGAATTAATCAGAAAAGTTATACGCAAAGAAACATGGTAGAAAAACTCAACCTTTAGCATTTCCCCTAGCGAGGATTAACGAGGAAATGAGGCAGGATTGACTAGATAGCTACTGTTCTTTTGACTTCTAACTTCTATCTCCTAACTACAAGATTTTAAAAACATACTCATCTTAAATCGATCGCAACAACCCTCTAACATCCAAAGCTGCGTCAGGTCACAGATTGCTTCAAGTGTGACCCTTGGTAGATATCTTCAAATGAATCTCTCGCAAGAGGGAGGAGGGCAATCGTATCTCACGAGATGATGAAATAAATAATTTAAGTTATTACAACTTATAAAAACTTTAAACTGGAGAACCTAGCAATGGCGGATATGACAAACCTCGCAACCAAGCTTGCAGATCTAAAACTGTTTCAAAACGTTCTGATTGAATGCGGACAAAAGTTAATTACAGCCACTGATGACGATACCATCAAAGAACGGTTGGAAAAAATTATCAAAACAGATCGCGACAACTTAAGTTCCATTGAAGAAGCCATCAACAAATTTGGCAACACAGCCCAACCCCGTGACATAACTCAGCAGCACGCGGAAAAAGTCAGTCAAATGATGGATGGATCTGAACTTACAATATACGATAAGTTTTTTCAGTTTGAGTTATTAAAGCATCAACAGACCATGACTGGTTTGGTGGTACACAAAGTCGCTCAATCTTTAGATGATAAGCTACAAGACGCGATGGAACCTTTGAATAAGGTCAATTTTGAAAATCGCGCCCACCAAGAAGTTCTTAAAGGCGTTCTCTACTTCGTTGGCACAAGAGAACTAGCTGGGCAAGAACCCGATATGGGGCTTTGGGCTAGTATCGAACAAGGAATTGCAGCCCTTAAAGGTGCGGTAAGCAGCGCATCTAGTTAGTAAGAAGGTTCGGATAATTTTATTTAACAAATTAGAATCATAGCTATCCATTCTATTGAGGTAAAAGTGCTGAGAAATTATCCAAAATGGATAGCGTTCTTTTTGTATTACCAAGCTCATTTTTGTTTGGCGACAGTAAGTAATCAGTAATCAGCAATCAGCAATTTACTGATTTGGCTGAGTATCAGGCTGGCGATCTAACTAAACTAGAGAATTTGTCAATTTACCAACCAAGTCTACGTTCAATCTCACTAATAGTTAGTAATGGCGATCGCATGGAATAACTTGACTTTAACCTATCTTAAGACAATTACTGCTTTTTTAGGTTGAGATTAATTTATGACTGCCAGACGAAGCCTGAAACCAAGACAAGGCAAAATTCAAAAAGCCAACAAGTCAGGTAATTTACTGGCGGGGACTGTTTTAGGCATCCTATTGTTGTTGACAACAGGTAACATCAAAACAGCTTTTCATTCATTTAATGAGCAACAATTAATTTCAATACCGTCGGATAGTTTTGATAGCAGTAAATATCTGCCAATTCACCCAGGTTCGACCAAAAAAATTGCCCAGCAAGACCTAGCTCAAATTGATCGCCTTGCTAAAAAACTAAATTATTCAGGAGAATCCGTAACAGAACTGGCAAGTATTTTAGAGCAAAATGCAGTCACAGAATTAGAAAAAGCTCGAATAATTTATGCTTGGGTAACGCAACATATTAGCTATGATGTTCCTGCTTTTCTAGATGCAGTCAATAACGATAATTATCCTGATGTTAGTCCCCAAAAAGTATTACGCGATCGCAGCACAATTTGTTCTGGATATAGCAACCTCTATTATGCTTTAGCAGAAGCGATGAATTTAGAATCGGCGATCGTTGTTGGCTACGCCAAGGGCGCAACTCCAGAAGAAGAAAAATTTCTAGATGTTAATCATGCTTGGAATGCGGTTAAAATTGACGATGCTTGGTACTTACTAGATGCAACCTGGGGGGCAGGTTCGGTAAGAGAGGAACAATTTGTTCCAGAATACAAGCCTTATTATTTTGCCACAGCACCTGATGAATTCATTAACAATCATTATCCAAAAGACCGAGGTTGGCAGTTATTAGCTCAGACTTATACTAGAGCAGAATTTAACAATTTACCCAAGATTTCCTCTCGTTTTTATAATTTGGGACTTAAGTTAGTGAGTCACAATAACTATCGGATTTCAGCCCCCAATCGAATCGATCTTAAATTACAAATTCCTCAAGACGTAGTAGCATTAGCTAACCTAGAACAAAATAATCGAGAATCTAATAATGCAATATTAGTTAATCGACAAAATGATCACTTAATTGTTAGCGTCGCCCCTCCCGAAGCTGGCACTTATGACCTAACTATTTATGCTAAAAAACAAGACGACCCTGGGAAATATGGCGAAGTAATCAATTATCAAATTGAAGCAACCCAATCTGTAGCTAGTCTACCTCAGGTATACGCTCATTTTAATCAATATCAGGCAAGTTTAATTGAACCTCTAACAGCAGATTTAAAGCCCAACTGGTCAACCTATTTTAATTTAATAGTTCCTGAAGCGGAGGATGTCCAGGTATTGAATACCGCCACTAAACAATGGATTCCTCTCAATGGTTATGGAAGCTATTTTGCAGGACACGTTGAGATCCAGCCAGGAAACACTATAGTAGTTGCCAAGTTTCCAGGAGACGAACGATATTGGCAGTTAGTAGAATATCAAGCACGGTAACAAGCAATACAATTCACAATAGAGATTAGTCTGTTGTGAATCTCTGTTGTGAAACTTTGATGAAAGTTTTTTTAGAATTGTTGCTGTGGAAGATTTCTACTGTAAAAGCTCGACCATTTCCTCTGCCGTTTGAGTTGCCGAGGCAGGGTTTTGTCCAGTTACCAGACGATCGCTGACCACTACATGAGGTTGAAAGTTAGGTGCTTCAGTGTGTTGTGCGCCTCGTTTGATTAGTTTGGTTTCTAGTAAAAACGGCATTTGGTCGGTCAGTTCTACTGCTTCTTCCTCTTCATTAGTAAAAGCAGCAAGGGTTTTGCCAGCTACTAAATAACTTCCGTCACTCAGTCGAACATTAACCAAACCAGCAGGACCGTGACAAACTGCACCAACAATGCCTCCCCGTTCGTAAATCGCAGCAGTAATTTGAGCTAATTCTTGATTATCGGGCAGATCCCACATTACTCCATGACCCCCCGCAAAAAAGACAGCACTGTATTCGGACGGATCGATTTCTTGAGGAGATAAAGTATCTTCGATTTGAGCCATGACCGTTTCATTTTCTACAAACTGACGATTTAACGGGTCGTCAAGGTCATAACTTTTGGGGTCGATGGGAGCTTCTTCACCAGTGGGGCTGACAAAATCAACCTCAAAGCCAGCCTGGGTAAAGACCGCATGAGGATGAGCGACTTCATCTAGATAAAAGCCAGTTTTTCTCCCAGTAGTACCTAATTGGTCATGATTAGTCACAACTATCAAAATTTTCTGGTCGGAGTTTTGAGCTACTTGGGTCTTGTCAGTTGGCAATTCGGGATAATTTTGGTTAATTTGCTCAATCCCGTTCTCAAGAGCATTTACAGGCTCGACAAGGCTCATTTTTGCATAGCCCAAACATAATAAAGCGACGGGTGCTAAAGCTATAAGGCTTGCTTGGTTTTTCTTAATTGACATTTGGCTCTAATTTCTTACTCTCTACTTTACTACTTGTCCAAAGAGGAATTAATATCCCCACGCTTCAATGGTATCTTGATTGGTTTCAATCCAAGTGCGTGCAGCCTCACGGGGGGTGAGTCCGTCAACATTCACCATCCGATCCATTTCGGTCACATCCTCAACACTTAGTCTGACATTAGAAAGACGCTCTAAAGATTCGGGTGAGAGTTTATCTTTTAATTCTTGGTGTCCTAATAAGTATGCCGTATCGGGTTCGCCATACGCATTTAAGGGTTCTTCTAATGGGCGTACATCATACTCAGCGTTGACCCACTGCGGTTGCCAGAGAGGAAAGACGACCCAGGTTTCGGCTGCGATCGCCTCCTCAAAAGTTCCCAACCACTCGGCAGGTGGTGCTGCGATCAGTTCGTATCCAGCATCATCTAAGCCATAAGCGTCCACAACCCGTCGTCCTCCAGTGGTAAGTCCAGTCGCTTCAGGCAAAGAGACAATTTGGTCGGGAAACATCTCTCGCACGGTAGGATCGGTGAGGTCTGCAATCGAGCTAACGGTTTCTTCAGGAACATAAGACGGCACTACCCAAAAGAATCGAGCGTCTTCATAGAGGGTTGCGATCGGAAAAGTCACGTCTTTAACAGGTTCATATAGGGCAGAGTGACCGTTAGGTAGCCAGGTTGCTGCGAGGATATCGACTTCCCCCTCACCCAGCATGGGAAAAATCTCAGCATGAGAGCCTTCTGTCACCTCAACGTTGTAGCCATCACGCTCTAATAGTTCTTGAACAACCCCACCTTTAACCGCGTAGAAAGAGAGTCCTACCTGACCTAGCTCAATCGTCGTTTCAGTAGCGTAAGCAGCATTTGAGGTCATAAGCGCGATCGTTGCTGCTGCCATAGTCATCGCAGTTTTAATAATGTTCATATTGTTCTCCTTAAAAAATGTATATTTTGAAACTTGTACCCGAAGCGCGAAAATCGTTGGCTTGAATAACGCTCTCTACGTGAGTACTTTTATTTGCTTGATTACATAGTATTTAACCTAGAATGTTTTGTGAAGAGGCTTAGTTTCACTTCTTTATTCACTTTGTTTCACTAATCTAGGATGAAAAGTCTAGCGAACATCCAAACATTTTTACGGGTTGCAGAGGTTCAAAGCTTTACCAGAGCCTCCAATGACCTAGGTTTGTCTGCATCCGCTGTTAGCAAAGCTGTTAGCCGTTTAGAAAGCGACTTAGGTGTTAAATTGTTTCATCGCACCACTCGCAGCATCAGCCTGACACCAGACGGGACAAGGTTTTATGAGGGATGTAAGCAGCTTTTGAGCGATTTAGAATTGCTGAAATTTGAAGTCCAAGGCGATCGCCAGCTTGCTCCTAGTGGCAAACTTACCTTGAGTGTCCCAGAAGCATTTGGACGGGTGTGTCTGGTTCCTATGTTGGGTGATTTTCTGCGAGCATTTCCCGACTTGATGCTAGATGTCTCAATGGACGACTATCCTGTCGATCTAGCTGCACAAGGTGTTGATGTAGCGATCCGAACTGGCTCATTGAGCGATCGCGCTAATTTAATTGCAAGCCAACTAACTACCTATCCCATGGTAGTCTGTGCTGCTCCAGCATACTTAAAGCAACAAGGACAGCCCGACCACCCAACTGATTTGCAGCAGCATTCTTGTCTCAACTTTAGAAACCAGGCAACAGGTCGTTTCTATCCCTGGATGTTTTCCATAAATGGTCGCAGCGAACGATATGCAGCATCAGGGAGTTTGGTATTCAATAATACAGATGCAATTGTCCAGTCGGCGATCGCTGGTTTAGGTCTTAGTCAAATGCCGAGATTTTTAGCTGCTAAAGCTCTTGCCAAAGGAGAGTTAGTAGAAATTCTCCAGCCTTATCGCCCACCTCAAATTGCAGCCTGGATCTGTTATCTCGATCGTCGTTTTGTTGCGCCTAGAATCCGAGCCTTTGTAGATTATATGCTCGAACAAAGAAAGGCTTTCGCTGCGATGTGTACTCTATGAAAATTGTCTTTTTGATTTGGATAATTCTTTCTTTGAAGATTGCTTTTGAAACTTCTGCTAATTGCTTTCGCCAACAGTATCTTCGCTAATTTTACCCCTATTTCTATCTAAGTATTTACTGTACAAACCAACCTAATAATTCTATTTCATCTAATTGTAATTGTGTGATCCAAATCTAATATTCAAGAGTCGTGAAGTCACTGTAAAGATTAAATAAAGCTTTTATAAAGGTAATTGAGTTAAACAAATTAATTTCAACGCTTTTTTATCTGAGTTTCTATGACTATTAAAAAAATCCCTAATTCAAATCTTTATCTAGACGCTTACATATCAGAAGATTGGTTAGGAGGATACAAACTAGAAGTAGATCTAAGCAGCAAAACCAACGCCCAAGACTGGACTCTCGACTTTGATTTACCCAACAGCAACTACAGTATCCGAGGGGCTTACGGAGTAGATCTAATCGACAACGGCAACAACAACTATACCATCAGCGGTCAGGACGGTTGGCAAGATCTCGAACCAGGAGAAACCGCCAAAGCAGTTTTTATCATTGACGACAACCAGAAAAAAGCCTTTGTTCCCCAGTTTACTAACTCCGATTCCTCAATAGCAACTCAAGCCGAAACTGCCACCGCGACCACCGATAACATCCTCATGGGTGCGGTAGTTAGCCAACCAGAACCCAACACCACCCCAGCCAAAGCACCCCAACCAGCCCAGCTCAGTTCAGACGCAATTACCGTCGGATTTGAAGGACATTCTGCCAACACCAAATATACCAATAGAGTACAAAACCAAGATTGGGATGTCGCCTGGTCACACCAGATGGACAAATACGCCACTATTTCCAATCAAGAAGCTCGTTCTGGCAACAACTCACTCCAAATGAGCTATCCTGCCAACGCCCAATCCAATGCAGGGGCAAAATGGCTCGTTCCCAATCAACAGGAATACTATCTTTCCTATTGGGTTAAGTTCGACAACAACTTCGATTTTGATGGTAACAAATATAGTGGTGGTAAATTACCAGGGATGGGTTCGGGAGACTTGGCTTCGGGAGGCAAAAAACCTACTGGTACCAATGGCTTCACCTCAAGATATATGTGGCGTGAAGACGGTAAGGCGACTCTCTATCTCTATCATATGAATCAGCCTGGAACCTATGGCGAGGATATTTTACTAAAAGATAGCGACGGGTCAGATAAGTACTTTGAGCGTGGTCAATGGCATAATTTGGTTCAACGGGTCAAAGTCAATGACGGTTCTCAGTCCAATGGCGAAATTGATGTTTGGATGGACAACGAACAAGTTCTCTCGATGGACAATTTGAAGTTTATGACCAATAACCAGGGGATTGACACGATGTACTTTAGTACTTTTCACGGTGGTTATGATAGTGATTGGTGGCCCGAACAAGAAGTCAAGGCTCACTTTGATGATTTTGTGGTCTCTACTAATGCTGCTGATGTGGGCTTGTAGTCTGAGCATTTCATTGGGCAAAAAAACTTAACAGACATCAAAAACTCCGCCTTAGGTAAGCGGAGTTTTTTTTATTAGGTTTTATTTAAGTGATATGGCAAATGGTTAATTTCTATTTTGGTTCTGTTGATTAAGCCACAAGGAAGAAGAATCTCTCTCCGTCCTAACCCACTGATTTTGAGGTCGTAGAAGAAACCCTAGGTATAGCGGAATTTTCTTGAGCAAGTATAAAGGAATTAACAAGAATGTACTAGCTGGAACTTCCTGACTTCCATATTTAGTCCAAGCACTAGCGATCGCCATCAAAAGGCTAGCTCCTGCTATGGTCAATAAAATTGCGGGTAGCCAAGAAGATAATCCCAAAATAGTACAGAGCATAGTAACTACAAAACTAATACCCCAAAGCATTACCATAAGTGACACAGGAGGAATACTTAACTCTAATCCTAAACCCAACAACTTCCACTGTCTAGAAGTTAACGCTCCCCAGAACAGACGGGGTACTTGATTGAACAAGGTTTTTAAGTGTCCATGTTCCCAACGCTTTCGTTGCGTTTGTGCCAGTTTCTCTTGTTGAGGAAATACTCCAATAACCTTGGCTTCCGAACAAAAACGGGGCAAATGTCCTGCTATAGCTAAGTCAATTCCCAACTGCATATCTTCTACAATATTGTCGCTAGCCAGAGAAACATCTTGTAGAACTGACCAAGGGAAAGCCATCCCAGTTCCAGTCAGTAAACATGGTAATCCGAGCCGATCTAGACCAATAGGACGGACTAGGTTTTTTACCTTAAAAGCAAATTCAGATATGAGATTTATGGCTGTGGGGTTGGGGGGTTTTTCCAAAAGATAAAGAGCCTGAACGGGTTGATCAGTAACCACAGCTTCTTCTGATAATCGCTCGATAGTTTGGGAGCCAACATAACAGTCAGCGTCAATCAAAATAACTATCTCTGGAGGATTTTCGTGAAGAAAGCGCAAACCATAATCAAGAGCATAACCTTTACCTCGCTGTTGGTCGTTAGATCTTTCAATAACCGTTACTCCCAATTGTCTAGCGATCGCAGCAGTTTGATCATTACAATTATCTGCAACAACGACAATGCTTTTAGGATTCTCGACTTGAGATAACAAAGATTCCAAGGTCGAGCCAATTACCATAGCTTCGTTATGAGCGGGTATCAAAATTGCTGTTTTTGGATAATTAGTTGATGATTTATCTAATTGAAATCGTCTTGATGAAAGTGCAGCAAGACACTCAATACAGAAAAAAACGCATGGGATAAGAATAAGTAAGGCGTTGAAAAATAAAATAACATCTAATACATGAATCATAAAAACTAAGACATTTAATATTTGGTCAGTTCCCCCACTATAACCTCGCTATTAGACTTTAAAAATCTATCAATCAAAAAGAAGCTCAATCAAAGTAGGGATTACTATCAAAATTCAATTTGTTGATCGAGAAGCTGATGGTCTCAATTCATCTTTAACCCAGATAACTCTGTGCTTTTAGTTGGTTTTGTTCTGAATATTTTTACTCAAGATAAATTTCATACTCTCTTAAAGTCTGCTGATAAATCGAATTTTAAATCAGTAAAAATACGTAGTCTTGCCAGAGCAAGCTCAAGCTAAAATTGCCAAACAAATTTATCAATAATACTTGCCCAGCCCAAGCTACAATAGCCTTTAATTTTTATTTAACAAGCAGACTTTTACTTTTATCCTTCCAAAATATAGTTGGTGATACTTTTATATTCCTGATAAGAAAGACCCAATAGACCACCTAAAGTTCCCACACCTCTGCTGATATAGAGCAAAGAAGTTACCACTGTAGCTTTTTCCGTTAATAATGCAGGAATTAAATACAATATACCGATAACAATTAAAGCTAATCCTTTGAGAACACGCACTGACTGAATAGAAAACGAAGGATACAATTCTTTTTCATGAGCGCTATAGTTACTCCACTCACGGTAACCGCGCAGCAAAATCCATTTTAAGTTAGTACGAGACGCAGAAATTACATCATATACAACTGCCTCATCTGCCCAGGTAATTTTATGACCTGCTTTATGAAGATTTAGAAACAGATGAGAATCAGAACCTCCAGAAATTGCAAAGCGATTATCAAAAACTGGTGTTAGTTTACGTAAGATTTCTGCTTTCACCATCACATTGTTAGTGAAAGCAACCGTTCTCTGTTCTCCCGTCTTGTAACGAGGTGGTTCAAAGAATTGACCTTTAATAATCCAATTGGGAACTCTGTTGTCATTGAAATGGGGAATTACTGGTCCTGTAACAATACCTGAATCGTATTTTTGTTGAACTAATAATAATGCCTCCAACCACGAAGATTCGGGAATTTCATCATCATCAAGAATGGCGATATAATCTGCATCTTCGGAAACCATTGATATGGATTTATTCCTGGCGTAGGTAATGCCCCTGCGAGTTTCTACTCCTGCCTTTAAAGTCCAGCGAAATTTTGGTTTGATTTCTGCACAAATTTCTTCGGCTAATTTGTCAGTGTCATTATCTACTACGATAACTTCAATTTCAGGACATTCTATTTCCCTAAAAGCCAATTCATTTAGTCCTTTTAGCAAAAGCCGTAATCCCTGTGGTCTTTTAAAAGTTACGACACATATTGAAATCAACATATTTTTCAGTATCTTCCTTAATGCTTATATCAAATACACTGTATACACCCCGACACTACTTCTCGTCTGCTAAATACTATCATAATAACTAATATGTTTTTGTTGATAGATAACTTTTCTTTATTTATATAAGACAGAGGACTATCAGTTCTGGTGAAAAACTAATAGCACTCAGATAGAATATTCGAGCAAATCTGCTACATTACCAGATTTACTATTAAAATACTATAGCAACTATAACAACAATTTTAATTAAGCGGTTAAAAATGGCTACATTTTGGATAAATTAAAGATCGGATTTATGAATTTATTACGTATTTAGTCAACCGATTGTGTTACTTAATAATATGCCTGCACAAGTACTAAAAAATAATGAATCTGTCCGACATCAAAGTAAAAATTACCGAAATTACCAAAAAATCTCTGTTCAAAGATGTTTCTTGGATGTTGATAGCCAGATTAATCAATGTCTTGGTGCAAGCAGCTTATTTTGTAATCATCGCTCGTTCTCTGGGTGCAGAAAATTATGGATCTTTTGTGGCTGTTTCTGCTTTAGCCTCTTTACTATTTCCCTTCGTTGCTCTTGGTAGTGATGATGTCCTAGTCCAAAAAGTATCGGTAGACCGCACAGTTTTTCCCAGTCATTGGGGAAATACTTTACTGATTTTGCTAATTAACAGTATTAGCATTACTGGAATATTATTATTAATTGCTCCATTGATTTTTCCCGAACGTGTTTCTTTGTTAGCAGTTGCTTTTTTATTGACAGCAGATTTGTTGTGTTTGGGATTACTAGAAGCAGGCAATAAAGCTTTGAGAGCAATAGGTTTAGTGCATAAAGCTGCTCAGTTAGTAGTTTTGAATACGGTGGGCAAGCTCTTAGCTGCCTTGCTGTTGATTACTATGATAAATAATTTTATTCCTTCAGCTAATGTAGATATTAATACCTGGTCTATATTATATTTCGCCAGCTCATTGTCGGTCGGCTTATTGGCTTTGTTGATGACTAATAAAATAGCAGGAAAACCTAGAGTGAAGTTAGGCAGAATTAGGGCGGATCTTGCTCAAGGAATTTATTTTTCTATTGGTATGTCAGCCAATAATATCAACAACAATATTGACAAAACCATGTTGGCTAGTATGGCAACTTTAAACGCCACGGGTGTATATGGTTCGGCTTATCGCTTTGTTAATATTGGTGATGTTCCAGTATTAGCTTTGTTTAATGCTACCTATCATCGATTTTTCCAACAGGGTTCTTTAGGAATAACCAGCTGTCTTAATTTTGCCAAAAAACTGTTGCCAATAATTATTGTTTACGGTTTTTTCAGCTTCGCTGCTTTCCAAGTTTTTGCTCCTTTAGTTCCCAAAATTTTGGGTGCCGAATACCAAGATGCTATTTCTACTTTACGTTGGTTAGCTCCCCTCCCAGCAATCAATGCTTTGCAGCTACTGACTGCTAATGTTCTAACAGGTTTGGGGCATCAAAAGCTCCGCAGCGCGGTGCAGACGATAGCTGCAATTCTCAACGTGATCTTGAATGTCTGGTTGATTCCAATTTTTGGCTTGCAGGGAGCAATTTGGGCAACTTTAACTTCTGATGGAATGAGATTGATTTGTTTGAGCATTGTTTTGCTATTTATATACAATTCAAGAAAGCAAACTTGATAGATAAAAATTGCCTACCCAAACCAAATTAAAAGCTACCTTACACCGAGATCTAGCGATCGCAGGGTCACTGTAGCCTATTACCGATGCTGCAAACCATAAAGCACCGAACCTACTAACCCTACCTGGGGATTTAAAACAATGTGAACGGGAATTTCCTTGATTAAAGTACTAACTCGACCTTTATCTTTAAAAGTATTTAAAAATCTACCATCCTGCATTAGGGGCAAGATTTTGGCAGCAATTCCTCCTGCAATGTAGATTCCGCCATAGGAGAGCAGCTTAAGAGCCAGGTTGCCTGTTTCTGCACCATAAGCCTCAATAAAGACATCCATCGTTTTTTCGCAAAGGCGATCGCTTTGCTTGAAGGCTGACTGAGAAATGATGGCAGCAGGATCGATAGTTTTAGTATTTTCTTGCTCCCAAAGTTTGATTCTTTCACCAATTTCGTGGGTTTCTGAGGCAAAATTGTTGTCCCGTAAAAATTGATAGATCGAGATAATTCCCTGACCAGAGACTACTCTTTCTACTGAAATATGTTCCACGTTCAATTTAGTTCTGAGATATTTTAGCAGTTCTGTCTCTAGATCGTTACGGGGAGCAAAATCGGCGTGTCCTCCTTCGCTGGCAAAAATCTGGTACTTTTTTCCTTGAGGAACAAGAAAAGCTTCTCCCAAACCCGTTCCTGCGCCGATCACTGCAATGGGGGAATCTTCTCTGGCTTCTCCAGCCTGTAAGGTATGGACATCAAAATCTTTTAGACCCAAAATACCAAAGCTGTTGGCTGCAAAATCATTAATTAGGTTGATTTTTGGTATATCTAATTCTATTTCTAAGCGTTGCGTATCCAGCACCCAGTTAAGGTTAGTCAAATGGCAGGTATTATTGACTACAGGACCTGCGATCGCAAAACAAGCCAACTGTGGTTTGAGATATTTATCCTGTGCCAGAAATTCCCGCACCATTGGTACTAAGTCGGGAAAGCTTGCACTGATATATTGGGTTTCTTTAACAGTTTTAAAAGTCTTCTGGGTAAGCGTTACTTCTGTTACCTCTACCAGACGCAAGATAGTCTTGGTTCCGCCAATATCCCCAGCTAGTAAAAACATAGTCTGCTTTCGCTCTCTTTTTATATCTGTTTAGTGGTGTAGTTTTTTTAAATAAACTAAATCGCATCTTTCCGTTTCCACACCATTGGCGGGTTGGTAGCCATTATGCTCGTACAATTTTACTGCCTCAAAGAGTACAGATGCGGTTTCAATCCAAATTTCTTGATAATCCTTAATAGCGATCGCCAACTCTAGCTGTGCTAGTAGATATTTCCCCAATCCTTTACCTCTGACTTCTGGTAGCAAATACATTTTGCGAATTTCTACTGCGTTCTGTCCTCTAGCTATTGGTTGATATGCTGCGGTTCCTACTATAGTCGAATTTTGCTCTACTACCCAAAACTCTCCTCCCACCTCTAAATAAGCCGATTCTACCTCAATTACGTCTCGATCTGCCGTTTCTGGCTGCCATGGTAAACCATACTCTTCTAGTACTGTTTTAATTACGCTTGAGGCTGCTTGGCGATCGCTCTTGCGCCAATCTCGCACTAAAAACTCGCGATATTTACTATTCATCCCCGATTTATTACTCACTAGTACAGACGCAAAATTTTGCGTCTCTATAATGCTACTCTCTACTCAACTATGCACCCTAGGTTCATGATATAAATTTTCTAAAATACTGCTTTCGTATTCCCCTAGTTCTGCCAACCGACTCTCAACGTTGGCGCGATCGCTATATTGTTCGGCTAACACCCAATAAATTCCATAGTGGCGAGCTTCTGATGCCATCAAACCGCGATAAAATTTAGCCAGTTCAGGATCGGGACAGTGTTCTCCAATCAACCCCAATCTTTCATGAGAGCGGGCTTCGATAATTGCCGAAATTAGTAAAGAGTCAACTAAACGGTCTGGTTCGGCGTGGCGGATTTGAGATTTTAGTTTAGAGAAGTACGGCGGAGAATTTAAAGGTGCTAGGGGAATGCCACGTTTTTCTAACCATTGATTTACCTGCTCAAAATGTTCTAATTCTTCTTGAGCGATCGCCGTTAACTGACGGACTAATTTCTGATGGGCAGGATAGCGAAACATAAGATTTATTGCCACTCCCGCTGCCTTTCGTTCACAATGGGAATGATCTAGTAAAATTGTATCAAGATTGGCGATCGCTTGTTCGATCCAAGCTGGGCTTGAGGAGCGTTGTAAAATCTTTATTTTGGTGGTTGTCAATGAAGCTGCTGAATTAATCATTGTATTTGTATACTTATAAATAAATGTCTTGATTTTTTCCAACTGTTGATGTACCCAGATTCATCCCAACTCACAAAAATTATTCGTCGGATACACAGATCATCTGGAATAAATGGGTAACATACTAGTAAATCAACAATCTGCTTTTACAATTTCGTAGAATTATCTATCGCTCAGAAATAACTATAAAATGCACATCGTCAAAACAGCCAACAAGAGCAAAAAGCGTCGAATTGTTATCGGTGACGTACACGGACACTATGACACTTTAACTGCTCTACTAGACTCCATCTTACCTACCAGCAAAGACGAAGTGTATTTTTTGGGCGATTTGATCGATCGCGGTCCTAAAAGCGCGCAGGTAGTCGATCTAGTTATACGTAACCAATTTAATTGTCTTCGAGGAAATCATGAAGAAATGCTGCTAGATGTAGTCGGTACTGGAGAAGTATCTATCGAACTATATCAAGGCTGGTTATATAGCGGTGGTCATGCTACGGTTGACAGCTACGATAGTAAAATTCCTCAAGAACATATAGATTGGATGAAAAGTTTGCCCCTATATGCAGATTTAGGAGATTATTGGCTAGTTCATGCAGGAGTCGATCCCAAAATTCCTTTAACACAGCAATGCGCCGATCAGTTTTGCTGGATCAGAGAAGATTTTCATAGTGCAGATCGAGCCTTTTTTAAAGATAAGCTGATCGTCACGGGACATACTATTACCTTTACCTTTCCTGGAGTTGAGCCTGGACAAATAGCTGCGGGCAAAGGTTGGTTAAATATTGAAACAGGAGCATATCACCATAATAGTGGCTGGATGACTGCGTTAGATCTCGACAATCACAAGGTTTATCAAGCTAATTCTTTAGATGGACGTATTCGCATTATGCCCTTGAGTAAAGCGATCGCTAAAGTGGATTCATCAAAAGTTGCCTCTCGGAGATTAGGTAAAAGGGCTTAACACAATTAAAGGTTAGAAGTAGGAGACAATATATCTTTCGGTCATCGTGTCTTCATTTCTTTTGTTATTAGTTATTAGTTATTAGTCATTAAGAAAGCTGCTTTTTATGGCGAAGTTGTTCTCTAAAATGATTGAGGATTACTATTAATTGAAAATTTGATTATTAAATTAATTATTGGTCAGGCGATCGCTTATTTCTATTCCCGATATTGTTTCTAACTCTCGAACTGTTTCTCTTCTTAAAGTCAAAACGGTAATTGTGGGATTGCCAAGATAAAACCGATATTCATCTCCAAGCATTTCGTAATTGCTAATATCGCGCCAGGGAATTAATAAAGATGGAATAAAAGTATTAAGGATACTAGGAGAAAGATATAATCCCGTTGATAAAAAAGCTATGATTATTCCCTTAAAAGAACCAGTAGAATTTTTACTGATTCTGCAAGTACAAGATTTGGTTTTTTGAGCTATACTTTCTGAAAGTTTTATATTTGTTTTATATAATTCGGCTAATTCATACCAACCAGCTTGAGAAAAAACCCAGCTAAAAAACAACAAAAATAAAGCTAAGAACAAGACTATATTGAGTGGAAAAGGCAACTTAGGCAGCATGGTCAAAAGAGTTTAAATAAATGCTAACTTTTAATATATTTCAGTTAACACCAGAGCAGCAAGCATCAATATCTATTTATCGTCATAAGTGGCAACAAATTGCTCGTTCAACAGCCCCAATAGATCGAGAACAAGCTAAACTTGCAATTAAACGAGCCTATGAATTGATCGAACTTTCAGAGCCTAAGATTATCTTTTTTACTACTCCTGATGCAGCCTTAAAATACATTCACAATGAGATAATCAATAATTGGGGTAAGCTAGCAGATACTGCTTTAGGAAGCCCTGTTGCCTATCGGATAACTGAGATATTGGGGAATATTAGAAGTCAAGTCAAGGCAGAAATCTTAGAACAACTAGGAGGCAATTTAGATGATGGTTTAGCAGATCGCATTGCTTCACAAGCAGCAGACCGACTCGAAGAAAATCAGCTATTTTCGATAATCTGGGCTAACTTTGGTGACATGGCGATCGCTTCAGCCAAAGATAGCGATACAGACGAACTGAGTAAAGCTATATTTAAACTATTTTTTGAAGCTGGCTTTGTTTTTAACAACTATATATCTTACCCTCTGTGGCAGGCTCAAAGACAAATTAATAGCTTCTTGTTTAATAAGCCACCAGCAGACAATAATATGAATCAAATGTTTAGTATGTTGTTTGCTGGTAATTTCCAGCAGGGTGATAAATATCAGCTACCAATTATTGATGTTACTAGCAGATCCGCCAACGTTATTGTACCTTCAGTGATAGCAGATTACGCTTATTATATTGATTATTTTGCTGAAGTTTTAAACTGCGATCGCGACAGGATTAAATGGGATATTTTTTATCATTTGATTGTTAACTGTGGCTGGATTTTTCCCTATAAAAAGACAGTATTAGTTTGCGATCGCAACTTCGTACAAGATACTGATTAAAATATAACTGACTAGGATACTAATATGAAATATAAAAATCAACGCTACTTATTGGTAGTAGTTAGTAGTTGTAGGAGTATCCCTGTCTCTCGCTACTCTTAATTTGTGGGAAACTTTAAAGCATTTCATATAAATACAGTTGGCGATCGCAAATTAAGCAAAAAACGATCGCCCTACCAGTGAGCGATCGCTTTAATTTAGAATTAAACTAACTATTAGCCAAAGGCAAAATTATCTGCACTCAAGCTAGTAGAATCAACTCCCTTTAAGATTGCTAGTTCTTGATCGCCCGCACCAATTAAGGTGTCGTACTCTTGTTGAACTAAAGATAGGTCTTCAAAGCCAATACCAAAGCCTGCAATTCCAATCAAATCCTCACCGCTAGAAAAATTAGTAATTGTCTTAGCTGATTCAGGGTATTCGCTATCAGCAATCCAGAACTGGTCTATACCTTCGCTACCGCTAATTAGGTCATCTTCATCAGAGGTAGCAAAGATTTGATTAACAGCACCAGTCATAGCATCTTCATTACCTTCACCAGCATTAGACTCACTATCCCCTAGTATCTCACTCCCAACTTCGGATTCTGCCAGATCTTCTGCCGATAAGACGGTATCTTCACGCAATGATAGATTTTGGATGCGGTTATCCAATTCTCTACTAACGTCTTCCATACTAAAAGGTGTTTCGCTGTAGGTATCAACCAGATATTCCGCTAAAGCGTCTTGTTCGGTGCCATCGGGGGCAAAAGTTGCTTCACCAGTACGGGGTGCATCTTCTTCTAGGGATAAATCGACGCGATCGCGATCGGGGAAAGGATAGTCATCACCACCATCGGCTAAGAAACCGAGAGTAACTAGGCGGAAGGTGCGACCGCCATCGCCGACTAGTTCACCATCTTCTACTACCGTATCAATGATGTTATCCTCTGCATCTTTAATTGCCAGAGATTGAATGCGATCGCCTGATGCTGAACTTGGATCGAAGCTAAACTCGATTCCTGCTACCTGGGGAAACTGTCCTGGGGTTGCCCCTTCTGCGGTTGCTGCTACACCATGTTCGATAATTTCTAGTAGTTCGTTGGCAGTAACGGTTAGGAGACTTAAGCCGTTGTTAAAGCGCAGGCTATTAGCGATGTCTAATTGAGAAATATCGCCTGCCTCTTTTCCTGCCACTTCGTTGGCTTGGGTAGGAGTTCTTTCTACTTCTTCAGCACTAGTAGAACCAGGAGGGGCAATCACTGTACCGATACTGTCGCGGATACCACCACCATTTTTGATCGAGATTACTACATCAGGATCGACTTCTTGGGCTAAAGCTAGGTTAGCATCGGCGGTTAAATTACCTAGATTGGTTTCCTGGGTACGGACATCTTCTCGAATACCGTTTAAGAATACTTCGGTACTGCCAAAGATATTTCCATCCTGTTCGGCGATCGCTTCTGATAAATTATCGGTAATCTCGTCTATTTCTGGATCGGGAGTACCATTAACCGCAGCTACGCCTTCTGCATCAGTAGCATAAGCCCCGCTTACTTCAGGATCGATGCTTTCGGGAACAATTACGCCATTCTCATCGAAGTCTACTACTAAGCGACCAACATATTTGTAATTTCCGTCGGTATTAACTACTGCAATAGGGTTACCATCGGCAGCGGTATTGAGGATCGGATAGACCCCCTGTGCCTCATCGCCCGTCCGTAGTCGATCTGTGTCGTCTGCCAGCAGGGTATTAGACCCGCCACCCACAATTACATCAACGTTGGTTAATTGGGATGATAATGCTTCCTCGATGGAAATTTGCTGCATATGTGCTAGCAAAACTACCTTGTTAAGATCGGGATTAGCTGCCAACAAGCTATCGACGGATGTTTGAATCTCTGCTGCTAGGGCTGCGATATCCTCTGGGTTATCTGAATCAAATTCGATTGGATTTACGGTGACATCTCCAGGAGAAGAAATACTTGGTAGAGTGGGAGTTGTTGCCCCCACCACACCAATCTGTTCGCCGTTAACCTCGACAATGGTGTTGCCCGCAATGCTATTGGGGATCTCGCTGGCTTGTTGTCCATCTTCCACTACTAGAGGTGCGAGATCTTCATCGGTACTAAAGTCTAGGTTACTACTGAGATAAGGGAAAGCCGTACCAGGATAACCATCATCTTCATCGGCAGAAATTAAGTCGGCTACCGTACCCGTCCCAAAATCAAACTCGTGGTTGCCCAAGGCGATCGCTTCAAAGCCTAACTCGTTTTGGATTTGGATATCCCCCCTACCTATCGCGCCATAAACTATTTCGCTAGCAGCAAAGAACGGACTGGGAATATAGGCATCTCCCGAAGAAAGAGTAACGGTATTTTCATAATCGGCAACGCCGTCACCGTCGGCATCTTCTTCTCGCAAGGCATTCAATACCGCACTAAAATTATCCGCATTTTCTAAGGCAGGTATGCCCGCTTCCTGATCCGCTGCGTGGAGGAGTTGTAAGGTATATCTACTATCTTCGTTCATCTCTACTTCAGGGCTGTCACCGCTATCATTATTTTCATTTTCGCTTCCGCTGGTTTCACCTTCTGGGGCGGTCAAATCGATTTGATAGATGCTAACCGTCCCGCTAACTTCGTTGGACACGGTCAATAGAGGTTCGCCGTTGGGACTATCCTCGCCAGGGATAAACTGTAAGCCTTCGGGGGCAAGATCCAAAGCGTCTCCCGTCTCAGGATCGATGGGGTTGATATACTGCACGAACTTAGCTTCGGCAGGGTCACTAATGTTATATACTGCAACTCCCCCCGTTCTTTCTAAACCAACAAAGGCGTATGTTTCACCATCGATCTCGCCGACAACTACTCCTTCTGGTTCTGCACCTTTAGCGTCGCTACGGGTATCGAACGTCTCTACCGTACCGTTGGAGTTAAATATTTCGGGAACTTGTTCAGCGGTGATTTGGGCAAACTGTTCGCCACTGTCAAAGACAATGTTGCCTTTGCTGTCGCGGATACTAAAGGAACGCCCCCCATAGGATACCAGGCGATCGTAGTCTCCATCCCCGTCAAGATCTCCATCGATGCTAGAGACTTCCAGGCGACCAAGTTCTTCGTCGGTTTGCAGTTCCTCAGCGTTAGGAAAAGCAGTGGGGTCTAACTCCAGATCGGCAACCCGTTCGTCCTCATCACGGGCATCCCCTTCGTTGGCGGTAACATAATAGGTTGCCCCGTCTGCTTCATAAGCTGCGATCGCGTCTGGCTGATACAGTCCATAGACGGGCTGGTTGCTAATATCAATACCGTCGGTGTCGCTGGCATCCAAGCCGTTGGGTTGGTTAAAGTCAATAATTCCCAAAACGGTTGGTACGGGGTCGGGGTTGAAGGGAACAGAACCATCACCAGGAATTTCTTCATCCAGCAAGCCAAAGTCGTTATCGTTGATTACCGCCAGAGAACCATTGGGTAATAGTGCCAGTCCTTCGGGCTTGTCTCCTGCAAGGTAGCCAATAGAGGGTAAATTTAACACCTGGGTTTTGGTGACGGGCTGGATCTCCATTTCTGCTAAGTCGTCGGGAGTCATGCTTTCTAATGCCGTGTCTTCTCCCGTAGCGGTGGCTAGATCTGTACCCAAGATATTGGTTGCCCCAGTTAAATCTACTTCAAAGATAAATTTCTCCGAGTCGGCATCTGTCCCTGAGTCCCGTTCGATAACGTAAAACTTGCCGTCTCCCGCATACACCGCATCGCCAATTTTATCGACTCCTGGCGAACCTTCGAGGAAATAAACATATTCTCCTACTGGTTCTCCCGTAGTGGGGTCTACTTCTAATATTCTGAGAACCTGAGAGTTACGGGAGTTATAATCGCTTCTTTGATCCGCTGCGTCGGCTTCTGCATTGCTAACGTCGGGGTTATCTAGGGGACTTTGGATAAAGGCATACAGGTTACCGTTGTCGCTATTCAACGCCATCCCTTCAAAACCTCGGTTAGCGCGTCGTTGGGCATATACTTCGGGCAGGGTTTCCTTACCGAATGTCCCTTCGGGATGTCCGACAGCTTCGGCAGTTCCTTCAGGAATAAAGCGATCGATTAATTCTCCGTGAGGATCGAAATGATAGATTGCGGGACGATATTCGTCCGACAGCCAAAAACTTCCGTCAGGTGCAACTACCACCGACTCCAGATCTGCCCCAAAGCGATCGTTGTCTAAAGGTTCGCCAAATAAGTCAACGGGGGATTCGTCCGTATATGCCGTACCAGGTTCGCCAGCCTGTAAGTTGGGTAAACCAGTAATCGGATGTCCGTCTCTAGTTAAAGGAATTTCTTCGGTAATCTTAAATTCCCCAGATTCGCGATCTAGGGTAAAGCGGATTAACTGCGCCTGATAATCTGGCAGGGGAAAGGGTCTTTCATTCTCTCCGTCACCGTCCACGTCCGTCGGTTCGCCATTGGGACCGCGATCGGGAGTTGCAATAAACTGTAGCTTATCATCATCGGTTTCCCCTTCGTAATATAGTCCCGACAAACCGCCCAGGAGTATTTCTTGTCCTGCGGGAGTAGTTCCTAATACTTCTTCACTCAGATCCCAGGGATAGTTGGTTAGCTGGGGTAAACCGCGACTGTAATCTTTTAAGCCCAGGGGTTGAACATCGCTAATTTCTCCCGCCTCTAGATCGACTACGGCGATCGCATTGTTTTCTTGTAAGGCAACAAACGCCTGAGAACTATCAGGACTAACGGTAATGTATTCTGGTTCAACATCGTTGGCAAAAGTCTCCCCAGGAAAAATTCTGACCCCCCGTCCTCGCAATTCTGCTTCTCGACCATTATAGGCGGTAAAGTCGGCAGTAGTTACCGTCGTACTTTCTACCCCATTAGAGACATCTATAATACTAATCGAACCTTCAGGATTGAGACTGGGGTCGTCTTCGTTGGGTTCACCTTCATTGGCAACTAATAGCTTTGTCCCGTCGGGAGTAAAAGTAACCATGTCGGGTAACGCCCCTACAGTTACTTGGTTTAAAACATTGCCCTCGGTATCAAAAAAGACTATCTTACCTGGGTCTTGGGCGGGGTCACTTTCAAACGCTGCTGCAACCACACCGTCCCTAATATCAATACTATTAATGCCAGCACCAAAATCTTCGATATTAATGGCAAAATTGAAGGTAGGATTAGTCGGATCGCTAACGTCTAAAACATCGATAGTATTTTCCGCACCATTGATTACAAACAAACTTTGGCTGGCAGGATCGTAGGTTGTAATTTCTGCTGCGCCCTCGTCAAAAATTCCCGAATCGTAACGACCAATTTGAGTTAACTCAATTGAATTGTCCATGCAAATATGAGATAGAAAAATTAATATTTAAACAAAAAAAGCCGTAATTAGATTTATATTTTGTAATTATTTAAACAACTTTAAAAACGCAGCATAGCTTGACAAAAAAAATAGCAATCTAGGCGATCGCCAGTTAATTATTGGCTTTTTTACTAAGAAGAAATATTGTTTAAATATCAAAAATATAAGCTAGTCACAGTTACTCGGTAAATAAGATACAAAAATGTCTAAGGCTCTAGACATAGCACTTGTTTAGAATCCCAGACACAGGTAAATTTTGCTTAAAATTTCGGTTAAGAAATAATTATGATGTCCCACGAGTTTGTTAATTAGAATATTTATTATTGCCAGAATAAATATTATTGTTTTGTTTCGAGTTACAATAATTGTTTAATTGTTTGCTACATTTAAAATTTAGTAACTACTTGGGATTAATTTGACTATTCGTTAAATAATCGATTGCTAATTCTTAACTCGTTCGTGAAATTCTAAACAGATAGAAAACAAATTAGAAGTAATCTCGATTTAAATGACTTGTTGCTTCTAATTTAATGTTTTCTTAACTTAAAGCGGTTTTATTTCACTTAGGGTTAAAAATTACAATATGGCTAACGAACTAGCTGGTTTTGCTTCTTTACCAGCAGACACTTTTGCGGACGGTCCTGCTGCTGGTGGCAATGACGGGGAAGGCAATCCCATTAGTGCCAATGGACGTACGGGACCATTTGATGGTCAACCCGTTCAGGGTTTTAGCGGAGTACAATTTGCCCCAGACAATACGGGGGCATTTTGGTTTTTGTCTGATAATGGCTTTGGCGGGCAAGAGAACAGTACCGACTATTTGTTACGCATCTATCAAGTAGACCCCAACTTTGCAGGAACAGAAGATGGAGATGGCAGTGTAGAAATAGAAGATTTTATTCAGCTTGCCGACCCCAACAATTTAATTGACTTTGAGATTATCAACGAAGATAGTGAAGAACGTCTACTCACGGGGGGAGATTTCGATATCGAGTCCTTTGTGATTGACAACAATGGTGATATTTGGGTTGGGGAAGAATTCGGACCTTATCTACTACACTTCAATGCGGACGGGGAACTACTCGAAGCACCTATTGCCACGCCAAACATTACTAACTTCAATACCCTCGACGGGCAAGACCCCTTAGTTATCGCCCATCGCGGTGCGAGTGGCTTGTTGCCAGAGCATACCCTAGAAGCCTATGCCACGGCGATCGCTCAGGGAGCAGACTTTATCGAACCCGACTTGGTAACCACCAAAGACGGGATTCTAATCGCCCGTCATGAACCCATGCTGGACGACACTACTAATGTCGCCGAGGTGTTTGGTGAAGAGCGGATGTCTACCAAAAATCTTGATGGGTCAGAAGTCACGGCTTATTTTGCCGAAGACTTTACCTTAGAAGAGATTAAAATGCTGCGGGCGGTTCAATCTCGCGATTTTCGTTCTCAAGAATTCAACGATGCATTTGAGATTCCTACTTTACAGGAAGTAATTGAACTAGTTCAAGAAACTGAAGCAGAAACAGGAGTGCAGGTTGGTATTTATCCTGAAACCAAACACCCTACCTTCTTCGATCTTCAAGACTTATCTCTAGAAGAATCTTTAATCGAGACTCTACAAGAAACAGGATTTACCGACCCCAACCGTATCTTTATTCAATCCTTTGAGTTCCAGAACCTAATTGAACTCCAAGAAATGCTAGACGCGGAAAGTTTGGGCGATATTCCTTTAGTTCAGCTTTACGGTAGAACAACAGAAGATGTCGATCCGAATGAAGGTTTTTCCGTTCCCTATGACATTCGTTACAACCTCGAACAGGGTAATGACCTGGCAGAAATTTACGGTCAAGATTTTTTGGATGCAATCGAAAATGGTCTATCCGAATCAACTACCTATCGTGATTTAGATAGTCCAGAAATTCTGCAAATCATCGCCAATAATTATGCTGAAGGTGCAGGTCCCTGGAAAAACAACGTCATACTTCGTGAAGACCTTGAAGAACCCGTAGATGCTAATGATGACGGCGAAGCCGAAATCACCACTCAGTTAACGGGAGAAATCACTTCCTTTGTTGATGATGCTCATGCAGCGGGGTTGCAGGTTCATCCCTACACCCATCGTAATGAAGAACGTTACTTAACCCTAGATGCCGAAGGAAATCCTCAAACACCAGAAGAAGAAATTCAACAATATATTGAAATTGGCTTTGATGGCTTCTTTACCGATTTTCCTGGTACTGGCGTAGCGGTAGTAGATTCTCTGACTGGTGAATTTGTCCAGTCGCCCCAAAATCCCGATCTAGGAAATGAATTACCGAATATATCTGGTTCGCGAGGATTTGAAGGGATGGCGTTTAGTCCAGACCGCGCTACTCTCTATCCTCTCTTAGAAGGTGTTGTTGATGGCGATCCTGAAAATGCTTTACGCCTCTATGAATTTGATGTCGAATCTGGCGAATATTCTGGTTTAGTCGGTTACTATCCCACCACTGACGGTAACCCTATTGGTGACTTCACGCCGATTAACGATACCGAGTTTTTAGTTATCGAACGGGACAACAACCAAGGAGAGGAAGCCGAATTCAAAAAAATCTTCAAAATTGATATTTCCCAGATCGATGAGAACGGTTTTGTCGCTAAAGAAGAAGTCGTCGATCTATTAAATATTGAAGACCCCAATGACTTGAACAACGATGGCGAAACTACTTATGATATGCCTTTCGTCACCATCGAAGACGTATTGGTTATTGATGAAGACACTATCTTAGTTGCCAACGACAACAACTATCCTTTCTCTATGGGTAGAGAAGGCGATATCGACAACAACGAAATGGTTCTCATCGATCTAGATACACCTTTAAATCTTGCTCCCAGTCTTGGAGAGAACAATTCGCTCTTAACTGGTGACAGTGATGACCTAATCGATCTGTCTGCTGAAGAGGGACAAAATGTTGCCTATGGCGGTAGCGGTAACGATGACTTTATCTTGGGTCAAGGAGATCGGGTTTTTGGCAATGGTGGAAGCGATCGCCTGTACGTTCTGGCTGGCGGTGACAATGCGATCGCTGGAGGCGCAGGTGCAGACCAATTTTGGATTGCTAATAGTGAATATCCTGAATCTCCCAATACTATTACTGACTTTACTAGCGGTGAAGATCTTATTGGGATGGCGGGTTTAGGTATCGGCTACGACGACCTTAGTATTACTCAAGCTGATGCTGGGGCGTTAATTGCTGTCGAAGGTAAGGAGCTAGCAATTGTTAGCAATGTTACCGCCGAGCTTCTAGCAACTGAAACTAATTTCGCTTTCATGTAATAAATAGAAAGTGTTAATCAGAGGCGTTTGACCAACGGTCACAGCAGCGGGCAGACCCCGCGCCGATATGCGAAGCGGTATCCCGTGGGACGCAAGGCGCAAACAAAGGCTTTAGCCGCATGTAATGCTGCCCAAGACAGGCTCCGTCGTTTTATATCCGAAGGTGTACCACAAGGGCATAACATATCCTCTAGGACGGCGGAGTAATCTGTGACCTAACGTCTCTGGACTTGAACTATAGCCCTGTGTATTAACGTGTTTGACATTCTTGAAAGTCACTACTTACTCTACTTTTAGTATTGACCAGTCAAACTACTAAATTTGGCTTGCTTGCAGCTCGTTTGAAAGCTAATGGCTAATAGCTAATAGCTATCCCAACTAATCAATTATCTTATCCCGAACTGAGGTTAACTTACCAAAACGCTTCAACGTTCTTGCTATAGTTGCTCTATCAATCAAATAAGCTGAGACAATGATTTGAATACTTCGACAAAATACGAACAAATACCCAATATCAAACATAGTTCGTCATTTTATACAACTATTGATATTGAAATATAGGTGAGAAAAACACAAATTATGCACCAAATCTATGGCATTCCTGTGTAGCTTAGTGCTGGCTTATCGTTAGAAGCCATCCTTACTAAAACCATTGATGGCGAGGCACAGCTGAGTTTCACAGCCATATGCCATCGCTAGGTTAATTTCTCTTGATTGTGCGTAGCGTCAGTTATTAATATTCAGTCTTCAATTGTTGATTATCTTACGATTCAGTAGTCGAAGTACTCTCTATTTCCGCTGGAGAGTCATTGCCAGCTTCTAACTTGGCATTCATGCTGACAGATTTTTCGATTTTTTGCGCTTCTTTCTTGAACTCATTCTCAAATTCTTTCGACGCATCCTGGAAACTACGAAGAGTTTTAGCAACGCTGCGACCAATTTCGGGTAGTTTCTTTGGTCCAAATACTAATAGAGCAACAATCGTAATTAGAGCCATTTCTGGTAAACCAATGCCAAAAATGTTCATTTGTATTCCTCGTGAATTTAATAGATTATATAAATAATAGCTCGATCCCCACAAGCAGGAATCAAGCTCAATTATTAGCTAATTCAATAGTTAATAATTGTGTAATTGTAATGTCTATCGACTCAAACTTCTCCAGTCCACATCAATTCCTTCTAAAAGTAGAGAAGAATTATAAAGCTGCAAAATAATTAAGAGGAAAACCAAAAATAGAGCCATAAATACTCCCATAAGTAAGGTTGTTCCCCAACCAGGAGCAACTTTACCATATTCGGAGTTCAAAGGCTTGAGAAGATTTCCCAAACGAGTTTGTTGTGCCATAGTCCAATAATGATTTAATATCGAGTTTTTCGTAAGGACGCGACCCCGTCCTCGAAGGGAAGGAGGCGATGTCGTCCGTAATCTTCTGTAATATTATAGAATAAGAGTAATCACTATTTAGATCGAATTATGGAACCTGCAATAGTTCTTAGCATCACTATCGGTGCTGTATTAGTCGCTATCACTGGATATTCTATTTATACAGCTTTTGGTCCTCCATCTGCTGCCCTAGGAGATCCGTTTGAAGATCATGAAGATTAAACAAAGCTTTAAGCTAAAAATTTAAATCTTAATAATCAGTAGTTAAGACAACACTATAAAAAAGTCAGGAGCGAGCTATATTTCTCCTGACTTTTTAAATTTGATCTCAGTAAATCTAATTTAGATTAGACAGCCACTCAAGAATTTTGGCATTAACTGCTTCGGGGTTTTCGTCATGAGGACAGTGTCCTGCTTGAGGTATAATCTCAAACCGAACATCTGGGTTATGATCTGCCAAATCCTGATATATTTTTGCTCCCGCTACGGGTGTCCAAGGATCTTTTTCGCCCCAAACCACCAATAGAGGATGCTCTAAATTAGCCAAAAGCTCATCGGGAGTTGTTCCTGCTGGTGCGGTCAAAACTGAAGCAAAAACTTTTTGTGCGCCAACGTCACAGGATGGTTGATACAGCATCTCTACTAATTCATCAGTTACCGCCTGGCGATCGCCATATACTTGATAAAGAGTGCGACGAATTTGACTTTTGCGACGAATATTATTAAAAATCAACTTCCCAGTAACGGGCGAACTAATTAATTTGGTGAATGCACCCATCACCGTACCCAAAATAGGATTGAGATCTCCTGGGCGATGATTTAACCCTCCCGCACAGTTGATCAATACGCCTCCAGCAGCGATTTCGGGATGGTTTGTTACCAGCATTAAGCTAATCAACGCACCGATGGAGTTGCCAACAAAGATAGTTGGTTTGCTGATATGTTGTGACCAAAATTCTTTAATTTGTAATTCCCATAGCTCTAAAGTGTAGTTCAAATCTGCCTTATCCGAACCACCAAAACCCAACAAATCCAGGGCAAAAACCTGATATCCTGCTGCTGCTAGAACGGGTATATTTTTTCTCCAGTGTCCGATAGATGCCCCAAAGCCATGTATTAACAATAACGGTTGTCCCTCACCAGCCACGGTGTAGCGGATTTTATGTCCTTGCCAGTGCCAGTCTAGTTTTTCCCAACTATCGTTTTTAAATAACGATTTTGTAGTCACAATTTTTATGATGTTTAAGATCTAAATGGTCATTATTCATCGTACAAAATATTAGCTATGCTCTACAATTCGCCTCTAATATCAGTTCGGATGATTAGACAGAACAGTACTCTTGGTTAGTGTGAATCAATTAACCCCGAATTAGCTCGCTAAAGTCGATAAACGGTTGCCAGTTGTTATGTTCGCCAATAGCATTCCAAATTCTATCTATTTCAGACTCTGACAATACAATTATAGGATTCGCTCGTTGTAGATATTGGGCAATTCGCTCTATTTCTTCAGGCGATCGCTCTAGTAACAATTGATGATAGAACCAGCACCAACGCTTTAGTATCGCTACTTCTTCTCCAGATACCAAATATTCTAAGTCTTGCAATATAGAGTCGGGATTTTCGCGCCATTGGGGGGTGAATTTTTGTCTGAGTGCGCTAAAAAATTGATGGTAGCCGACTTTAGTGAGGAACAAAAACTGGAGAGTGAGATCGATTAGTTCTTCGGTTTCCAGAAAAGATAGGCGAACAAATCCCAATTTCTGGAGCATTTGTTGATGGTAGTATCGGGTGTAGAGTTCGGGGAAAGATTCTAACGCTGCTTCCATTTCCGAGATCGGAATTGCCACCGCCAGGGGACGCTGTAACATGGTCAAATTCCAACGACACACGCTTGGCTGGTTGCGATAGCTATATCTTCCCTGGCGATCGAAACTAGCAGCAGTAAAAGTTGGGTTATAAGTATCGATAAAGGCACAAGAACCATAGTCAAAACTTTCCCCAATAATCGACATATTATCGGTATTGAGAACGCCATGACAAAAACCCACCGCCATCCACTGCGCCACTAATTGAGCGATACGTCGAACCAATTCAGCATAAAAGCGAATATAGCTATCCGATCGCTGCCACAGGTGAGGATAATAATATTTAATTACATGGTCTAATAGTTGCTGAATCAAATCGGGGCGATCGTAATACTCTAGGCGTTCAAAAGTCCCAAAGCGCAGGTGAGAACGACTGAGACGCACCATAACCGCACCGCGAACCTTTTTCCCATCCCTGGCGATCGCTTCGGTTTCAATTAAACTCAAACAGCGAGATGTTTTAACTCCTAAATTATGTAACGCTTCGGCAACCAAGACTTCTCGCACACCGCTTTTAAGCGTCAGACGACCATCCCTAGACTGAGAATAGGGAGTTTGTCCCGATCCTTTAGTACCAAAATCATAGATTTGTCCGTCAATACCTCTTATTTGTCCGTAGAGAAAACCCCGTCCGTCCCCCAAGTATGGATTGTATTGACCGAACTGATAACCGTGATAGCGCAATGCCAAACGAGATTGTTTGCCCAAAAAACTACCACCAAAATCGAGGAAATGTCTATCGCTTACTGTTGCTGAATTTAATCCCAGAATTGGCAGCAAGTTATCATTACGAAAGCGTAGAATATACTGGGAAAACTTAGCAGGTTCGACGAGATCGCTATATTCACTACCCAAAGATTCTAAAGCAGGTTCGTAATTGAGAGCGAAAAAGGGATTTGTTCTTTGTCTTTCGTCTTTTGTCCTTTGTTGTTTGTTCACTTATGACTAACGACTAATGACCAACGATCAACGACTAAAAATGCTTGGCAGTTTGCTTGTCGGGATCGAACTGATATCTTTTACCTCCGTGGGTTTCCCCATATAAATTAAAAGTAATGGTCGGTTCGTCTCCCACTGCTTCGATGCTGTGAATTGCCTCAGTAGTAAAGCTGATAATATCTCCAGGTTCGAGAATTCTTTCGCCGACGCGATCGATTTTATCGGGAAATTCGTCAGTAGGATTGCGTTTCCAGAAAGTATTTTTTTGTTTGCCTTGCAGAACCATTACTACCCCCCAAGTTCCATGATTGTGGATTTGGGAACTCGTCTGGGGCAAATTCATTTCGGTTTGGATAGTCATGGGAAATCCTACTTCATCGTGCAGCACTACTACCGAAACTCCCGTATTTCGATTGGGTTCGGGTAGTCGAGTTTTGACGGTATAGCAGTTAAGCACCAATTTTCTGACTAACATCCGCAGTCCCGATAGAGAACTTTCTTCATCTATTCCTTCTGCTGCTGCTAATCGCATGATGTCTTCTACTTCGGTCAAGAACCGATACAGCCGATATTCTTCGGCTAATAAATCCCATTCCCGCACCGATTTACATAACCTGCAAATACCGTCTTCTTTGACTAACCAATCTGCTGTCTTCATGATTTTTGTCCTTGGTTAAAGGTGGGCAAAATTATTTGGTGTTGGGTTGTTCGGTTATAGTTAAAAATTTGCCCACCCTACTGTTCAATGATAAATGTTCAATGTTAAATGACTACCGATGCTTCCTTTCTGCTATCAATACCTGAGCGATCCAATCTGGTAAATCATCTAAATCGCTGTTAGTTTCGGAATCTCTGATGGGTGAAGTAAATTCATAGTAAGGCTCACATTTGCCATTATCGTAAACTTCGATCAGCCAGCGATCGGGAAAGCCATCGATACCAATTTCAACATCGAAGCCATCTTCTCCTAAAGTCCGAGTGGAAACTATCGTAAACCAGTCGCGATCTTCTGGTGGTACATTCCACTCATTGGTTAAAAACTCAAAAGCTAATTTTTCGGCTGTGGCTGAATTGATCGCGTTTTTATCTTGTGTCATATGTTGTTTGTATTTACTAATGACCAATAACTAATGACTAATAACTAACAACTAAATTTTGTCGTTCTGATCGCAAGATTTCGGCAATGCTTTCTGGCATTTCTTCTAACCCCGTATCGCTTTCTGCGGGTTTAATGGGCGAAACAAAGGTAAAACAAGGGTCGCAATCTTTGGTTTCATCGTAAACTTGAATTACCCACTTATCGGGCAAACCTTCTACACCAATTTCCACTACGTACCAGCGATCATCTACTTCGCGAGAGTCGAGAGTCATAAAAAAATCGCGATCGTCTTCAGGAATTTCCCAATCTTCCAGAAAAAAGTCTAATGCCAATTGTTCGGCATCTGTTGAGGTTAGTTCCATGGTTTTAAATTCTCTTTTGTATCTAAACTAAATAACTGTGGTTTTAACTGACAACTTTTTCTTTGTGTCTACCAGAGTGCTTGTCGATGTGCAACTCACCGCCGACTGCCCAATTTTCGCGATCGAATTCGTCAATATGAATTGTCACCCATTCAGGTTTCGTTCCCAAATTAGTAACTAGAGTATCGGTAACTGCTTTAGCTAGTTCGCGTTTTTTCTCCGTGGAATGTCCTTTGGCAATTTGAATGGTTACGAATGGCATTTGATTTCTCCTATCCCAAATTATTAATGCTCTGAATAAAATTGAAAATTCGATCTTAGAGGTACTTTATTAATTACCTCAAACCCCACGAATGATGCAGAACGAAAACCACTAAGCCTGTTAATCATCCTGCTTCCATGTAATTGTCTCCTTTTTGTCTTTTGTCATTTGTTCTTTGTATTCAATGACCAATAACCGATGACCGATAACCAGTGACTAATAGCCAACTTATATCAGACCGCCCGAACAATAAAGATTCTAGATGTTTGCATTAATATAATTAAGCACGTACTCGAAATCCTTAGCCTTGTATTAGAAAGTCATAGAGGATTTTGTCTAGATCGAGGTACGGGTATTTTTTCGTGCTGGTACGGGTATATTTGAGTAGGTAATTAAATTTAAATGCGATCCGAAGGCTAGGCGTAAGTCTAATCGCTTTTCAAACGGGTTCAATACTAATTTCACCAACGCCCATTTTTGTTTCGTTCCATTTCTTCAATAGCCCGTACTGCGGAATGAACGAAGATGTTTGTGACTGTTTGGTTACTGACTATCAGTGGATAACACCGAGTTTGAACTTGCCAGATAAGAGCGATCGCCATGTACTAGCAGCAGCAATCAAAGCGTAGCGCGTCCGCGCAGATCGTCGTCTTCGACGAAAAGAATTAGGATAAAATAAAAATATAAGTACAGCCCTATCTATATAGTTACCAATAAGGGGGTACGAGTTATGAAAACAGCAAATCCCTCTCGTGCCGAAATTTCTCGAACAGAATCAGCGCAACCCAAGTCTAGCTCAACTACCGATTCTTTATCATCAACAACTATCAAACAAACTGCCAAAACCAGGAACTTTGGCTGGTTAGTCAAAGGAATGGTAGAAGCTTGCCATCAAATTAATAACAGCGATCGCGACTGAGGTATCCAGAGCGTATTTTTTTTCTCTACTTACTTGCTTGGATTCTCTTCCAAGCTAAATATAAATTTTCGTAATCTGCTAACTGGTTTCTTGTATAGGTCATCTATTTTTTCCTAAAACAAAGAAGAGGTGGGAATTGCACCCACCACAACTCAATCTATTAAGTACTAAAATATCTCGCTACAGGATGATAGGTAATAATCGCCGTAGTAGATTGTTCGGGATAGAGTTGTTCGCTTTCGTCCATGTACATCCCGATGCGCTTGGTGTCTAGTAGATCTAGTTGCTTATACTGATCCTCAATGTTGGGACAGGCTGGATAGCCAAAGCTGTAGCGCGAACCACGATAGCGTTGCTGTAAGATGTCGCGAATATTATCGGATTCTTCGGCTTCAAAGCCCAATTCCTTGCGAATTCTGGCGTGTGTCCACTCTGCCAGGGCTTCTGCCATCTGTACCGCCATCCCGTGAAAATAGAGGTATTCGGTGTATTTGTCATCTTGGAATAGCTTTTGGGCGTATTCGGTGGCGACTTCTCCTACCGTCACCGCCTGCATGGGAAAAACATCAATATGTCCTGATTCTTTAGTGGCAAAGAAATCGGCGATACAGAGGCGTTTACCAGAACTTTGGCGGGGAAATTCAAAGGAGGTAACAGGTTTAACAAATCCTTGATCCGTTGGTTCGTAAACGTGCAGGGTATTTCCTTCGGCGTTACAAGGGAAATAACCATAGATTACCGTAGGATGCAGTAGCTTATCGGCAACAATTCTCTGTTTCCACTCTTCTAAAATTGGATTAACTTTTCTAGCTAAAAACTCGTCGTATTCTGACCGTGACTGTTCCTTGGGCTTGCGGAACTGCCATTGTCCGACAAATAAAGCCTGTAAGTCAAGATAGGGGAAGACTTCATCAAAGGAAATATCTTTTGATTTTAATATTTTCGTTCCCCAGAAAGGAGAGGTAGGACGTTCTATATCCAAGCTTACTTCATCCGAACGACGGGTATCGACTACCACGGGTTCTTCCTTTTTACTCACCTCATCAACAAAGATTTTATCGCGATCTTCACCTTCAAAAGGTTGTTCCTTACCATTCTCCTGCATCTGCGTTAATCTGTGTTCATCTGCGGACTCTGCTTCATCCAAAAATCCTCTAACATCATCCCAATTGTCTTCCGCTTTGGCTGGCATTAACTTGTCCATAAAGTGTAAGTCGGCAAAAGCGTCTTTACCGTAGACAACCTTACCTTTGTAAACATTCTGACAATCTTGGTGGACGAATTTAGGAGTTAAAGCTGCACCACCTAAAATTATGGGAACGGTAATTCCTTTTTCATTGAATGTTTCCAGGTTATCCTTCATAAAAGCGGTAGATTTAACCAGCAAACCACTCATGGCAATACAGTCTGGCTGGTGTTCTTCGTATGCTTGAATAATATTTTCTACTGGCTGTTTGATGCCCAGGTTGATTACCTTATAGCCGTTGTTAGACAAAATAATATCAACCAGGTTTTTACCAATGTCGTGAACGTCACCTTTCACCGTAGCAATGACAAATTTACCCTTACCGCTGTCATCTGCTTCTTCTTTGTCCATATGTGGTTCTAAATGTGCTACCGCAGCCTTCATAGTTTGCGCCGACTGGAGTACAAAAGGAAGCTGCATCTGTCCCGAACCAAAGAGTTCGCCAACTACTTTCATGCCATCTAGCAGAAAAATGTTGACGATATCTAATGGTGGATACTGCTGCAAAGCCTCATCTAGGGCTTCATCTAAACCGATCCGTTCCCCGTCGATAATATGCTGCTTAAGACGTTCCTCGATCGGGAGATTCTTATCAACCGCCTCGGATTTCTTAGCTTTCTTACCAGCAAACAGCGTAGTTAATTCTCCCAAAGGATCGTAGGTACAGATATCGCCATCAAATTCCCGTTTGTCATAGATTAAGTCATAACAGATTTTCTGATGATCGGGGTCAATTTTAGCCAAAGGTAAGATTTTACTGGCGTTGACGATCGCCGAATCCAATCCTACCTGCATACATTCATGTAAGAAAACAGAATTTAATACCTGTCTGGCTGCGAGATTCAAACCAAAGGAGACGTTAGAGACACCAAGTAAGACATGACATCCTGGTAACTCTTCTCTAATTCTTTTGGTGGCTTCAACAGTAGCTTTGCCGTTTTCCCGATCTTCCTCAATACCTGTAGACACGGGTAAAGCCAACGGATCGAAAAAGATTTCCTGCGGGGGAATGCCATATTTAACTGCTGCATCGTAAGCGCGTTTGGCAATTTCAAACTTTTTATCCGCAGTTCGCCCCATACCATCTTCATCGATAGTACCAACCACGATCCCCGCGCCGTATTTCTTCGCCAGATCTAATACTTGATAGAATCTTTCTTCCCCATCTTCGTAGTTAGTCGAGTTGAGGATACATTTACCCCCCGCAACTTTTAATCCCGCCTCCATTTTTGTCCACTCGGTAGAGTCCAACATCAGAGGTAAAGTAACGTTGTTAACTAGACGGGAAGCTAATTCGTGCATATCTCTTTCACCGTCTCGCCCTACATAGTCTACGTTGACATCGAGGACGTGCGCGCCTTCTTTTACCTGAGACTTAGCCAGAGAAACCAAACTATCCCAGTCTTCTTCATTGAGTAGGGTACGGCATTTTTTAGAACCGCTGGCGTTTAATCTTTCTCCAACAATTAAAAATGAGTTGTCCTGAGCGTAAGGCTGGGTACTATAGATCGAGGCTGCGGAAGGTTCGTAATGGGGATGACGTTCCTTTGGTGTCAGATCTTGCGTCATTTCAGCCAAAGCTTTGATGTGATCGAACCGCGTACCACAGCAGCCCCCAACTATCTGCACGCCCAAATCTTCAACGAAGTGCATTAACGCCATTCTTAGTTCCATTGGCGTAAGCTTATAGTGTGCCTGTCCGCCAACATTTTCGGGCAGACCAGCATTAGGTACACAAGAAACAATAAACGGCGAGTGTTCCGATAAATACTTGATATGATCCTTCATCAAATCGGGTCCTGTAGCGCAATTTAGACCCAAAATGTCAATGGGATAGCGTTCGAGTATCGCCAGGGCTGCATCGATTTCTGTACCAACCAGCATGGTTCCCATCTGTTCCATAGTTACCGAAACCATCAGGGGAAGTCTCACGCCCTTCTTCTCAAATACTTCTTCGATCGCATTTAATGCAGCCTTAATCTGCAACACATCCTGACAGGTTTCGACTAATAATAAATCTACACCACCGTCATACAGTGCTTCTGCCTGTTCGACATAGGCATTTTTTAAACTATCAAAATCTATATGTCCCAAAGTTGGTAACTTAGTACCAGGACCCATCGAACCAGCAACAAATCGAGGCTTTTCAGGCGTGGAGTATTCCTCTGCGACTTGCTTGGCTAGTTCTGCTGCGGTTTTGTTTAGATAATAAGCTTTGTCGGCTAAATCGTATTCGGCTAAAACCAGTTTGGTTCCGCCAAAGGTATCGGTTTCAATCACATCCGCACCAGCTTCTAGGAAACCACGATGCACCTGCGCCACCGCTTCTGGTTTGGTATGAACTAAATATTCGTTGCAACCTTCATATTCCGCACCACCAAAGTCATCTGCGGTAAGGTTTTGCACTTGGAGGTTAGTTCCCATCGCGCCATCAAACACGAGTACGGGGCGTTCTGGGCTTTTGAGACGTTCTAAAAATTTATTGTCCATTGCTAGCGACTGCCGATCGACAAGTTAAGTTACATTAAGTCTTATTATATGGTTGTCTTGGATTAAAAAGGTAGTAATTCCTATCCAGAGTCTTACTGAGAATTTGCTGATATTCTCAAAAGCCTTCTATTTTGGCATCGATAAAACGATTTGTTTGTAGATATTTTTTTCCTCATTAAAAAGCGCGATCGCTGATATCAACAAAATCACGCTAAACTAACTTGTTTTCAATTATCTACCCAAATAACGAGATGCCATATTGATCGCATCGTTCATATCGACATCCCCATCGCCATCGGAATCTAAAAAACTATTAGCAACTGGATTGTTATCTTGAATGTTACGCCTACTATTACCAGTTCTTAATAGATTTAAAACTAGGGGAACTAAAATCGGCAGCATTCCTTGAATTGTCCTAGCATCTAGTCCAGTGCGACGGCTAATCTGTAGGATCATATCCTGTAGCTGCGAACTACCAAACAAAGCGGATAAAACTTGCGAGTTAGCCCCAGTCCCCCCAAACCGCTCGATAATTTGATTAACTTGGGATGTACCGCCTTGGGTACGCTGTTGTCGCAGTGCCGATTTAGTGTAGTTTCCCACTATCGACATTGCCGATTGCACTGCGCTAGGATTAGCCTGATAGTTACCGCTCAACTGCTGTACTGTATCTAAAATCGTACCTAGTTGATTGGTACTTGCTTCACGTTCTGGATTATCGATCGCGCTTAAGATTTGATTAAAAATGCTCATGATTACTGCTGTAAAATAGCCTTCTCTATATTCAAATTATGGGCTAAATTGTCGGCAAAAAAGTTGAATCTATAAAGCAAAACCATCTAGGTTATATAAAGAGTTAACCCAATCAAATTTCACCTCAAACACCAATAGAAATCAATAGTTTTGCAATAGTTTTTAACTTAAAATACTGTCAAACTAATAGTTCTAAATTTTAAAAAGCTCGATTACTCCTGTTCTAAAGAATTATTCTGTACCGCTCCCAATTGTTGTCTTACATCATCGATCGCCAAATTTAATTGAGCAATTTTATTTTCCAAACCATGACGGGCTAGCTCAATACTTTCTTCACTACTCAAGGGGATTTCTGAGCTTTTTGGTAACTCAGATGGTTGGGATATTTGTTTTTCATTGCGGTTTGCCAGTACCGTTCCCAATATACCTCCGACGACACCACCAACTACAGAACCCAAAATAAATCCACTACCAAAACCGTTTTGCTGACTCATAGTGATTAATTTCTCTAATACTTCTTATTTGTTACTTTTATGTGCCAAAAGCGCGATCGCCCGCATCTCCTAACCCAGGAACAATATACCCTTTACTATTGAGTCCTTCATCAATAATAGCCGTATAAATCTCTAGCCCAGGATAGTGTTCGCTTAATTGTCTGAGGGCAGGAGGAGCAGATACCACAGATATAATACGAACTAAATCTGGCTGTATGCCTCGACTAGTTATTTCTTTCATAGCCATCATAATCGATCCTCCCGTAGCCAACATTGGTTCGAGAATGACAATTCTGGTTTGAGGGTCAAAGCGATCTGGTAATTTATTTAAATAACAGCTAGGTTCGAGAGATGATTCATTGCGAACCAAACCCAAATGGTAAACTGCTGCTATTGGCAAAACTTTCTGCACCTCATCTAACAATACCAAACCTGCTCGCACGATGGGTACTATACCTATAGGCATTTCTGGGTTAACAAAAGTTGCGGAGCATTGAGTAATTGGTGTCTGTACTACCGCCTCGACTGTTGGCAGCCAGTTTCTTGTAGCTTCGTAAGTCAACCATCGTCCCAACTCACTCATAGCACTTTTGAAGAGTACCGACGGAGTATTCGCATCGCGAGCGACTGACAGCCAATGTTTAATCAAAGGGTGTTCTGGGACATAAACGCGCAGTTGTAAAGTCATATTTGCAATTTTTGCCTATACCTAAAGATGTCGAATATATTGAGAGGTTAACATTACCTACTCAATTTGATAAATTCAACCTCCTTGGTAAGAGTGTTTAGTTATCGTTAACTCTGATGAAAATCTTATTTACTATATAAAGAAAATTACCATAATTTCATAAGGCGACCCGCCTTGTTAAGCAATACCCATACATTAAATAACAAATATTTAACGGGCATTGCTCGACAAATCACAGCTTTGCTCTACTAACGCTACCGTTAGAATTGCTATTTTCAGGTACATTAGGCAAATTCCGACTACTATTCGAGCTATTTTCCCCCGACTTTTGACTATTACTTTGCTTAAAGTAATTTTTACCATATCGACCATGATAAGAATAACGGTCGAAGTCCTTGGGCTTCACCCCATTAATTACCATTCCCAAAACTTTTTGTCCTGTGGTTACTAAAGCTTCCTGAGCTAATTCCGCACTTTCATGCTCTACTATTCCTGGTCGGCTAACAAATACAATACCATCAACTAACTTACTTAGAGTTAATACATCTGCTGTAATCGGTAACGGTGGTGCATCAATTAGAATCAGATCGTATTCTCTGCGATAGCGACCCACTAAATCGCTCATTTCAGCCGAATCTAACAAAGCCAAAGGATTAGATCCTACCAAACCACTGGTTAATAAGCTTAGCTGTGGCATTGGCTGTTTGATAACCGATAGAGGACTTAGATTATCTGCGATTATGTCTTTTAATCCTTTAGTATTATCTACTCTCCAAAGGCGATGTTGGGAAGAACGACGTAAATCTGCATCTATCAGGAGAACATTACGACCCAATTGAGCTGTAGCTGCTGCTAAATTGGCTGTAACAGTAGATTTTCCCTCTTCAGGAACAGAACTGGTGACCAAAATAACTTTGGGTGGCTTATCATTGGTCAAAAACTTCAGGTTTGCCTGAATCATACGATAAACTTCACTAGAGAAGGAATCGGGTTCTTCTAAAGTGACTATTCTTCCCTGATAGTTTGGTGGCTCTAGAGGTGTGATCCCAATTGTCTGGTAAGGAAATTTCTTTTTAATTTCTGCTAAAGATTGCAAAGAGCGATCCTGCATTTCCAGCAGAATAACCGATAAATTTGCCAAAAATACTCCCAAAAAGAGTCCCATACCCAATAAGACTGTGGTTCCAGAACTACCTCTTTCAGGAACTGCTGCATATTCAACCACATCCGCATTGCCACTTCGTTGAGATTCTGCTATTTGCGCCTCCTGCAAATTATTCAATAATACTTCGTAGGTTTTGCCAGCAGATTCTGCGGTACGAATCAGTTCGCGTTCTTTTCTCTCCAGTCGAGGTAGCTCCTTAGCTCTCTGTAAATATTCTTGCTGAGATTGATACAAAGAGTTAACTTGCCTTTGAAAACTCAGTTCATCAATCTTCAAAGAAATAAATCTTTCTAGCTGATTTTCTTTATTCCCGTTGTTCTGCAATAAACCTTGAGAAACGTTAACTCCTGCACCTACGTTGGTGGCAATTAAGCTTCTTAGCTGTTGAGTTAGAGCATTTTTCTTTTCTTCTAGGCTAATAATAATGGGATGTTCATCATTAAACCTTTGACGCTCTGTTGCCAGTTCAGATTCAGTTGAGGTTAGCTGTTCTAAGATACTCTGAACTTCAGGATAAGAACCCAATTGGTTAGCTGCAACCGCCTGTTTTAGGTCTAATCCTAACTGACCCTGCAAAGCAGCAGCTTGAGCTTGCACCCCTCTTAATTCAGAGCTGGCAGTTGATATTTGCTGGTTTAATGCTCCCAAATTGGTTACTAGGTCTTTTTTCTCTTCAGCCAGGTCAACAATTTGGTTCTCGGTTCTAAAGGCTGAAATTTGCGACTCGGCGTTTTTGACCTTAGCCTCTACCGAAGGCAGCTCTTTGTTGATAAATTCCCTAGCAGCAGCAGGCTCAGATTGATTTCCTCTAATTTGTGTCTGGATGTACACGTCCATTAGTGTGTTTACCACCTGTGATGCGACCTCAGGATTGGGATGAGTATAGCTCACCTCAACTACATCAGTACCGCCAATTAATTCTGTGTTTAGCCTAGCTCTAAAGTCTTTTGGTTTTAGAGGTTGATTTTCTTCATCAGTCAGTTTTTCTCGATCTATTACCTGCTGAATAACAGGCTCTGATTCTAATACCTGAATTTGAGTACTTAAAGGAGTTTGGTCATTCAAAATTGGTTCTAAAGTACTTACCTGTTCTCCAATTCCTGTAAAAGATGCGGTACTTCTCTGTTTAAAGAGGATTTTTCCTTCTGCCTGGTAGGTTTTTTCTTGTAATAAACTTAAAACTCCTGCAACCCCCAAGGTTAACAGAAATATTGCTAAAGCAGGTTTCCAACGTCTTTTGATCTTGAGTAAATATTCACTCAAATTGACATCGAAAGCATCTCTCGAAGAAGCTGATGAAGAATAAGAATTATTTGTATTTTGACTGTTAGAGTTATTAGTCAACATATTTTAAGGAAATTATAATTTTTATGGTGATACTTCGGTTTTTTTATGTATACGGAAGTAGACTGTAAAAGCACTTCAGTATTTATACTAATACTTTTATTAAAGATCTATCATTGACTACAGAACAAACTGTCTCAATCGCTATAATTCTGAGAACATATTTATGTAAACTTTTTTAATTAATCCATTTACACTTTCGGTAATTTATTTGATTTCACCATACGCTTGTTTATTAGTTTTTCACGGTAGCCGAGACTATCGAACCCAATCTGCTGCTCATCGTCTTAAAGAACTATTAGCTACAAATTGTCAATTCAAGAATATCTTAACTCAGCAAAATTACTCAAAGAAAAATTTGCTTGCTCCACCGCCTGAAGTAGTTTCCACTTTAGACTTTCCTCAAACACATTTAGTTGATGTGGCTGCTTTAGAATTGGCTTCTAAACCTTTGAACGAAAGTCTGGTCGATTTCGCGCAAAAAGCAGAACAAAAGGGCTTTAAACAGATTAAGGTAATACCCTTGTTTCTGGTTCCTGGTGTTCATGTTCGAGAAGATATTCCTGCCGAAATTGCTTTAGCAATAAAGCAAATTAACAATCGAGTTACGATTAAATTATCTCCATGTTTGGGTAAATTTTCGGGAATAGTTCCCCTGCTAACCAGCAAGTTTTTACAGTTATCAGCAGAAACTCGCATCTTAATAGCCCACGGAAGTCGGTTGTCGGGAGTGAATCATTATTACCAAAACTTAGCTAGCCAGTTAAATGCGACAATGGCTTACTGGTCAGTTTCTCCCAGTCTGGTAAGCCAGATCAAAGCCCAGATAGCCTCTGGCAAAAAACAAATTGCTATTTTGCCTTATTTTTTGTTTCCTGGCAAAATTACTTCGGCGATCGCTCAAGAAGTAAAAGACTTACAGACACAACATCCCCAAGTGGAGTTAATTCTCGGTCAACCCTTGGGAGCGACGGCAGCTTTGGCGGAATTGATTGCAAAGGAGGCTTAAACTATGAAACGGATAAAATATGCAGGTAAAGTTTATTTGGTTGGTGCTGGACCTGGAGATCCTGGCTTACTTACGGTAAAAGGCAAAACTCTATTGGAACACGCCAATGTAGTAATTTATGATGCCCTGGTCAGCCCAGAAATTTTGAATACGATTAACCCCCAGGCGGAAAGAATTAATGCAGGAAAACGCAAAGGTCGTCATTCCCTACCCCAAGCAGAAACAACAGAGTTATTAAGAGCTAAAGCTGAAACCAATGCCATTGTGGTGCGCCTTAAAGGAGGCGATCCCTTTGTTTTTGGTAGGGGAGGAGAAGAAATGGCAGATCTAGTACAAGCAGGTGTAGAAGTCGAAGTTGTTCCTGGGATCACTTCAGGGATTGCTGCCCCAGCCTACGCGGGAATTCCCGTAACTCATCGTAAATATAATTCTTCCGTTACTTTTGTTACGGGACATGAAGCTACAGAAAAATATCGCCCCGAAGTCAACTGGCAGGCGCTCGCTCAAGGTTCGGAAACTATTGTGATTTATATGGGAGTACACAACCTGCCTCGGATTATTCCCCAGCTATTGGCAGGAGGAATGACTTTAGACACGCCCATAGCTTTGATCCGTTGGGGAACCAGACCAGACCAAACTCAGCTAATCGGAACTTTGGCTACCATCGTTGAGCAAGTAGCAGCTACAGAGTTTCAAGCACCAGCGATCGCTGTGATCGGTCGAGTAGTAGATTTGCGCTCTTTATTATTACCTAGCAGCAATTAAAGAGTGTCGAGCAAAAATTTAGATGCCGTCGTAGGTTGGGTTTGGTAAATATTTTTGAGAAATTTATTTGGCAACTTACGATTGACCGTAACTCAACCAAAGCGTTGTTTATCTGCTTTGAGCATCAATCGAGCAACAGTCGATTAAACTTGAGCGACAACAGATCGAATAAATACCAATCTTTAGTTTTGCTTCTGCCTCTAAACTCCTGCCTTAATAGCAAAGTCAAGACAAATTTTTCCCGCAGTTGGGTCTATTAAATGGGATGATATTGATTAACGCTTAGGAGCAAAAGTTATGTTAAGTATTGTTACTCATCATGGCTGATATCAAATCCTAGTATAATACATAGTTACTTAATCCTGACGATTTATTAATCATCCAATCTTTATTAATGAGATTTATATAGACCTGACTTATGGGCTTTGCAGAACTATCAATTGCTGATATTGCAGCAGAATACCAAATTGAAACACAAGCAGTATTCGAGCTTTGCGATCGCTTTCAAATCAACTATAAGAACGAACGCACCTGTTTAGCATTAGAAGATGCCAAGACAATTATTATGGAAATTCTGGCTGCTAAAAACAATTAAGAAGCTAATTTAAAATAGGTCATTGTAGCTCAAATAGGTTCTATATTCGCTTCTTGGCGATAAGATTGGTTACTGTTTTTATTAACTACCAGATAGTCTGTCAAGATAAACAACTGAAGATTATGTATATTGGTGCATCCAAAATAGCACCGCGATTGAAAATCAAATTAAAATTTTGAGGAGAACAATGTTAAAGCGATTATTATTTGCTGCTGTAGCTGCCTTATTTTTGGCGATTCAACTTAATGTTAGCAGCGTTAATGCGGTTGAACTAGATGAGAGTATTCGTACTGTTCCGCTAAATGATCAAGGAGACACGGTAACTTTGAGTCTCAAGCAGGTAAAACAAGGACAAAAAATATTTGTTGATAGTTGTACTTACTGCCATAAAGGTGGCGCAACTAAAACTAATCCTAACGTCAACTTGGGTTTAACTGCTTTAGCTAATGCCTATCCTGCTAGAGACAATATTGAGGGAATTGTTGACTATCTCAAACACCCAACAACTTACGACGGTGAGAAAGATATCTATGAATTCCATCCTAATACTACACGCTCTGACCTTTATCCGATTATGCGTAATCTAACCGATGAAGACTTAGAAGCGGTTGCAGGACACATTCTGATTCAACCTGAAATTCGTGGCATTCTTTGGGGTGGCGGAAAAGTTTATAACTAAAACTAAAAGTTACTAGCTATTCGCCTTTTTCACAGGAGGATAAGAGATTGAAGATTAATTTCTTGAATTTCCTATCCTTTTTTAATTCCAACCTAATACTAGGTTTGCAGACTGGGAGACCAGAAATGCGAAGATTGAAAAGCAGCGACAATTACTAACTCCGAACTCCGAACTAAGATTGTTGTTTCATCCACTCAATACACTGCTGAATTTGTTGTTTGGTCGTAGTCAAATCGCCATGATAACGGCGACCATGACCAGGTAACACCCATTCAAAAGAATAATTAGCCAGTTTTTCCATTGATTTAATTTGTTCCGACCAGGAATACCAGCAAAAACGGCGAAAGGCAATCAGGTGATTGAGACGTGGTGATAAAGCCAAATGATCTCCTGTAAAGAGGAACTTGTTTTGATATAGCAAGACCGTATGTCCTTTGCTATGACCTGGTACGGGAATAATTAGAATATCTGGAGCTAATTCTACGGTTTCTGTACCAGATAATTTTATTTCGACCCCTTGCGTAGAAAGTTGAATATCGTCTGAGTGTAAAATGCGATCGCACTGGAAATGCTGCTGAAATTTTTGGTGGTCGGCAACATCATCCTGGTGGGTAAGATACATATATTTAATACCGCCCAACTCTTCTAGACGCTTGACTAAAGGTGGGGTAAATCGAGGAGAATCAATCAGAATATTTCCTGCTGACCTTTGGATAAAATAGCTGGCTGCACCGTAAGACGCTGCTGAATGGTAGCCACAGTGATAAACGTTGTCTTCTACTAATAGAGGAAAAGTTTGTTGAGCTTGCTTGATCTGGATCGGTTTGTCTACCGTACCAATAGAAGCCGTAGGACAAGCTAAAAGAGCCTGCATTGCCAGCAATTCTTCTCGATCTGTAGCTGGTTGATGATATACGGCTGACTGATAAGCCTGACGATTAAACACTTCTGGAGTCATCCAACGGCAGGTATCGCAATCTATACAGCTAGAATCGACATAGAAGTTACCGTCAGTATTTTCTGTTCTCTTCTTTTGCAAAGTAGCCATTTTTTTTACTCCAAACCTCAAGCAGAGTCTATTTTTATAGTCTAGCTAGGTTTGACTAGTACCGCTTCGCTTAAGTAGCGAGTAGCAAGTAGCAAGTAGCAAGTTGGATATGGTCAAGATTTGAGGTTAACTGAAAGGTATCTTCACTTACGCCTATATCTACTAGGATAGTTTTACAAAACTCAAAGCTTCTAAAAACGTAGTTTATCAAATTGAAAATGGCTGTAAGATAACTTTAACCTTGCTTAGTCTCATGCCTATTTAAAAGTTTCGATATTTCATCGGAACTAACAGGTTTGCTAAACAGATACCCTTGTGCAGTCTCACAACCAAGTTTTTGAAGCGTATGACATTGCTCTGCGGTCTCAACACCTTCGGCAATAATTTCATACCCTAGATTGTGACCCATTTCGATCATCGAGCCGATCAGAATCTTTGATTTACGGTCGGCAAGCATATCATCAATAAAGTGCTTATCAATTTTTAGGTAATCAACCGTCAGATGTTTGAGAGATGCAAAAGATGAATACCCTGTCCCAAAATCATCGATTGCCAGTAAAATACCGAGATCTTTCAACTCTTGAAAAATCGAGAGATTTTGTCGATCCGTCTGCACAACATTCTCGGTAACCTCCAGTTCTAGTTCCGATGGCACCATTCCTGTCTCATCAATAACACGTTTAATCAATGACACAAAATCCCGATCGAGAAAATGGATTGGAGAAATATTAACCGCCATACGCATTGCAGGTAAACCTGCTTTCTTCCAAGCAATAGCTTGATTGCAGGCTGTTTTCAACACCCACTTAGTGAGAGGCTGAATCATGCCTATTCTTTCGGCTGTGGCAATAAATTCAGCGGGGGAAACCTGACCTAATTGTGGATGATTCCAGCGTAACAATGCCTCAACGCCAATAATCTTGCCCGTCAGTATCTGAACCTGGGGTTGATAAACCAAGGACAACTGCCGTTTTTCGACCGCCTCCCTTAAATTTTGCTCTACGCGAAACCGATACTCTGCTTGGTGAGTCAGCTCAGGTTTATAGAACGCATACTGATTTTTTCCCCGTTCCTTTACAGCGTAAAGTGAAGTATCAGCTGCTTTGATTAAGGTTGAGAGATCTTGTCCGTCATCAGGGTAGTGTGCAATCCCAATACTGCAAGCTGGAATGAATTTCCTTGCCAATAGCTCGACTGGCTTTGATATCATTTCGAGGCAACGTTGAGCCACATGGGCAGCAGCATATTCATCATTAACATCATTCACCAGAATACAGAATTCATCACCACTCAGGCGGGCGACAAAATCAATTTCACGAGTGACCTGACGCAGCCGTGTAGCAATTTCCTGGAGCAGCAAGTCACCAGCATCATGACCTAGACTGTCATTCACACTCTTAAAATCATCTAGGTCGATATATAGAAGTCCCAAACGAGATTTGTTGCGGTCAGAACGTTTGATTGATGCTTCAAGATTTCGATAGAAGTAAGCCCGATTGGCAAGCCTAGTTAAGTCATCGATATAGGCTAATTCTCGGATGCGCTTTTGAGCGTGATCTCGCTCCATCACAATCCCAGCTAGCCTAGCAGCAGCCTTAAGATCGTTTGACTCCTCCTCATTCGGCAGTGCGGGATAATCATAATACATCCCAAATGCCCCTAATACCATTCCTGAGGAATCTTTAATCGGTTCGGACCAACAGCAACGCATACCATGGGGAAGAGCTATATGTTTAATTTTCGCCCATTTTGGATCGGTTTCAATATTCTCAACCAGAACACGCTTGCCAGTATAGGTTGATGTACCACATGACCCTACATCAGGACCGTTTTTCAGACCGTGAACCGCATCGCAGTACTCCTTGGGTAGACTGGGGGCTCCTCCATGCAGGAGTCGCCCATCTTCCAATTCCAGCATCGAACAGCGCAGTCCAGGGTGACGTTCTTCATACATCAAGGCAATTTCTGAATAGATCTCTGATGCTGGTTTCCCTGTAGCGATCATCTCCATAATTTCGGCTTGTTTGTCATCAAATGCTTCGGCTTTCTTTCGGGCTGTTATATCAACGTGGGTTCCTACTAAACGAACAGCTTTTCTATCAGAATCACGATGTATGAGAAATGCACGGGATAACACAAAAACTTGATGACCCGCTTTATGCTGCATACGCATTTCAACCTCAAAGGAAGCAACTTTCTCAGTCAAGCAGACCTGAAAATAGTTCAATACCCTGTCTTTATCATCTGGATGAACTAGGCTTTGCCAAGTGTTTAAATTATTAGTCAGCTCATCATTTTCATAACCCAGCATGCTTTTCCAGCGCGGTGAATAATAGACTTCATTTGTTTCCAAGTTCCAGTCCCAAAGCCCATCATTAGCCCCACGCATAGCTAGAGAAAACCGTTCTTCACTTTTTTTAAGTTTTTCTTCTGACTCTTTACGAGCAGTAACATTGTGTCCAATACCTAGTACACCGATCAGTTTCCCTTGATTGTCATGCATCGGGATCTTGGTTGTTTCCAAAAGTTCGCGGTGTCCATCACTGGCAAAGGTTATCCATTCTTCATTTGTTGCGCGAGAGCCTTTCTGGATCGCTTTCTGGTCATACTCTCGGAAAAAGTCTGCCAACTCAGTATTAAATAAATCGTAATCAGTCTTGCCAAGTATCTCTTGTTCGGACGCTCCAATAACATCTTCAAAACGATGATTGCAGGCTAGATAAACACCATCAGTATCTTTTAGCCATATTGGATCTGGTAGAGTATTGATAATTGCTCTATAAAATCCAATGTCTTTTCGGAGTCCTGACGGGATTCTTTCCGCAGCAGAAATCTTCTTAGAGTTTAAGGCTAGATCTGATTGAATCTCAGATTGCATGACAGATTACTATATGTCCGATATTTATACAATTTATACACAAATATCATATAAGTTGGAATTAGAATTAGAATCAGTACTTTGTCTTAATAAAGGGAAGAAAAAAGGAAAAAATTGCTCCTTTACCCCTTAAAGTTACCTTTTTTCTCAATTATCGCAAACGACGGAGCTTTGAACCCATTTATTAGATGGCAAACTGTTTGACGAGGTCAATATTTTTAGAGTCGATAATTCCATTTCTAGGTAATACAGGCGATCGCAGCAAATCTAATTCTGGTTATTAATAATACCCGCCACGATCGAAGAATTACAGGTTTGAACTTAGATAACTAGAGTACTTAGTAAATTTTAGGTATTACTCAGACCTTGCACCAAAAAAAAGTTGATGGGAGTAGTCAGCACTGAAGTTCTTGTGTAGATGGGATAGCAGTTAGAGGCAGTTAGACCCTGGTTAAATAAACTTAGTTTTTATTCTTGTCTAACGAGGTGCAAACTCTGAGTATAAAAACTTGTTAGTTAAAAATATCGTGAATAGCTCTTTCAATCGTTCTTTCTACTCCTCTTTGTACGCCATTAACCATTACTCTCTTAATACCAGAAGGGCGACTTTGTTGCTCAGATTCAAAACTCTGTTGCCTTACGGTTGCCTCCCCAACAAAGGCAAAGCTAAGATTAGTACCACGATAATCTCGACTTTCCACATTGTTTTTACTGCTTCCAGTATAAAAATCTCTTCCTTCGAGCAATTCGACGGTAACTATCCCCCCTTCTTCTGCTGCGATCGCTCCTGAATGAACGGCAGTACTACAAATACCCGAATTTACTGTATAAACGTTAGTTCCCCAAATCGGAGCGTGTCTAAAGTCTTTTGATGCGGGTTGGCAGTAAAATTCATAGATTTTACCAATATTATCGACCGCATCTAATCCCATGCTGCTTAACCGACTACTCCAGCCAATTTCTGGTACTTCATTACTATAACTCTGGGCATTTGCTGGCTGAGATATTGTGCTGAGTGCGATCGCCAGACTAGTAACAATAAATTTTAGATTGGAAGTAATTTTCATGGTTTTTATATGGTTATTTAACTGTTTTTTAACCAACTGCTTTTCGGTTAAAAATATTTGTGCTCGATCGATCATTCATTAATTGACGTAAGCTCGATAGAAATATGACAACCTACTCAGGTTTTGAACGTTATGTTCTGATGTATCTAATTGATAACAAGAATTAATTTCCTGGTCAGTGATCTTCAGCACTCATGAAGACGACTTACAATCGCCACGATCGCATCTATTGTCTGTCTGATGTTTCGATGGGAAAGTTCAGAATTGTTAATTAAAATACTAAAAACTACGGGAGGATAGCTGTGTATTGATATATATCCAGACAAAGAGCCAACTCCCGTTAAAGTCCCTGTTTTTCCCCAAAGATTTCCTTGAACGGGGGTGTCAATAAAGCGTCTTTCGAGAGTGCCATTTACTCCAGCTACGGCTAAAGACTGTTGATAAAATTTTCCTTGAGGCGATTGCCACATTAACCGAAGTGTTTTAACTATAGTTTGAGGAGGAACTAAATTCTGACGAGATAAACCAGAAGCATCTTCTAAAACATATTCTTCAGTTAGACCCAATTCAGTCAAACTGAGATTTATTGCTTCAATAGGAGTTTTTGTGTTTAATTTTTTGGCTAGAATTTTGGCTAAAACTTCGGCATATAAATTATTACTTTCTTGATTAATTTCTGCCAACATCTGCTGCATTGGTGGAGAAACAATTTCTGTTAATTTGGTTTCCAATTCATTTTGTTCGGGTCGATTGACTACCATTCCTCTAGTAACAGAAATGCCAGCTTTGGCTAGATGTAAACGTAGAGACTCTAAAAAATAATAAGCAGGATTGACTACCGCCAAATCCCAGACATCTGGGGGGTCATTTTCCGCTAATTTTCCCCTGATTTGCAAGACTGGTTTACCCAGTTCTCCATCAAGTTCCACGTCATAAGGAATATCTGCTGCGCCCGTTACCGCTTTATTAATTACCTGCCATTGTCTAGCTGCGCTCGCATCATTCCAAAAAAATTTTACAGGCTGTCCGAACTGCTGAGGTAATAGAGTCAGCGTGACCGTATTTTGGTTCAAAATCGTACTATTTACCGCCGTAGCAAAGTAACTGTGAACGTCCAGCCATTCCCATGTAGGGTTAATCGTCGGTGGTTCAAAGTAACTATCGTCAATTATTAACTTTTCGATCCGTTTGACTCCTCGACTCTGCAACTGATGTACTATATTTTTTAGGCTTTGAGTCGATATAGTGGGGTCTCCCTGTCCTTTTAGACGTAAAGAAGTCAGACTGGGCGAATTTCCTACAGCAAAAATCGGCGTAGTCAGGCGATAATCGGCACCCAGTTGAGATATTACCGCAGCAGTAGTTAGCAGTTTGGCACTGGAGGCTGGAGTAAAGAATTTATTTCCATTCAAGCTATACAACGCTTCTCCTTCAATGGTTTGAATCTCAATCCCCCAACGCGATCGCGCAAACTCAGGACGATTAATAATCTTGTTAATAGCTGTAGGCAAATCTTCAGGGCAAATTCGCGGAGCATTATCCCTCTGAGAAGCAGATGAATCAGAAGCCTCCCGCGCCACAACTCGCTCGAAGGTTGGCAGACAAAGTAATAAAACCGACAGACTTAAAAAACATAACCGATTAAAGATTAATTTCATTTAGAGCAGTATAGGTAACGTGGATTGGAAATTTTCTTTTTAACAAAGAACCAGGAAGATTAGGGCAATTGAGCCTGATTTGATTGCATCTCGTTAAAAAACCTAATTGATTTGGTGACAAGTGATATTTAATACCAGATAATCTATGAAACATACGACTTATTACGCATACTGCCATGCCATCTCAGTCCATAGAAAATCGTATCGCTTCAGTCATAGAAACACCACAGCTAGACTTATCTGTAGTCGTGCCGATATATAACGAAGCCGAAAGCATTGAACCCTTAGTAGAGGCGATCGCCAATGCCGTACAAAAGACACGGTTGAGCTATGAGATAATTTGTGTGGACGATGGTTCGAGCGATGGTTCGACTCAGGTATTAACTAATTTAGCCAGAAGACGTATCGATCTCAAAGCGGTTATTTTACGTCGTAATTACGGTCAAACTCCAGCTATGGCAGCGGGGTTTGAATCTGCCAGAGGCAAAGTCATTGTTACCTTAGATGGCGATCTGCAAAACGATCCTACCGATATACCGATGCTGCTGGCAAAATTAAATGAAGGCTACGATCTAGTGAGCGGTTGGCGAAAAAACAGGCAGGATGCAGCCTTAACTAGATTGCTTCCTTCAAAAATTGCGAATATTATCATCGCCAGAGTAACAGGAGTTAAACTACACGACTACGGTTGCTCACTCAAAGCATATCGTTCAGAATTAGTTGCAGATATGAACCTTTATGGCGAACTACATCGCTTTTTGCCCGCCTTGGCATATATTGAAGGCGCGAGAATTACTGAAGTACCCGTGCGCCATCATGCCAGACGCTTTGGACAAAGTAAATATGGTTTGGGTAGAACAATTCGCGTGGTGATGGACTTATTAACCGTCTACTTTATGAAAAAGTTTCTCACTCGCCCGATGCACGTCTTTGGCTTAGGTGGTGTAATCTCTCTGGCGACGGGAATAGCGATGGGTTTGTATCTAACCATCATCAAATTATTTTTTAATCAAAATATCGGCGATCGCCCTTTACTTATTTTAGCGGTGTTGCTAATTATTACTGGGGTCAATTTATTTTGCTTTGGCTTAGTTACCGAACTTTTGATGCGTACCTATCACGAATCCCAAAGAAGACCGATCTATCGGATTAGGGATGTGTTTGGGAAACAGTAGAGAGTAGGGAGTAGGGAGTAGGGAGTAGGGAGTAGAAAGTAGAGAGTAGAGAGTCCCTAAAGGGATACCGAGACCGAAGGGAATCCTTTAGGGCTTCGCATATAGGGAGTAGAGAGTAGTTAGAATTCCGAAATCCTAATTTTGAACTCACTTTACTTTGGTTGCCAAAAGTCTTCTGAATTCGGACGGCGATCGTAATTTAGTCTTTAATTTTATTATTTCATGTTAAATAAACCGAACGCGATCTTTTATTGGATAATAATCAACACCATTGCTCCTATTACAGGTTGGTCACTATGTATTTATCTCAATCAATATCTCAATCTTTTAGGATTATCAATATTGAATACTTATAAGCTTGTCTTTATAGTTATATTGATCGTAAATTCTGCTCAAGGCTGGATAATTGGAAAGTGGCACGATAGCAATCAATGGATTCTTATAGGCATTTTGAGTTGGACTATAGCATTACCAATAACTTACATGATATCTATGTTATTAGTTGCTATGCTAACCTCTTATTCCCTGGGATACATATCTTTTGTTTTAAAATATACCTTGGCAGGGATTATTACAGGGACTTTAGCTGGTTTTTTTCAATGGTTAATGCTAAGAAGAAGATACTATCGGGCAAACTTATGGCTTATTGCAAGTGTAATAGCTTATACAATAAGTTATTTTATAATTGCGGTTTGTATTATTGTTCCTCTAAACAACAATAGTTATGAAGGGATATTTATTCCCATTATTTTGTTAACTATTTGTGGGGCAATTGCTGGATGTATTACTGGCTTGAGTTTAGTAAAAATAGTCGAACGACCCAAATTCAACAATTTACACTAAGTTTAAGATAATCAAAGCGATCGCCCTGGCGTTAGGCGCAGATGTAACAATTAATTATCTCCAAACTCCCGTCAAAGAATTTGTGGCTCAATATACTGACGGTTGTGGTTTCGATCTAGTTTTCGATACCGTAGGCAACGATAATCTACAAAACGCTTTTAAAGCGGTCAAGCTTAATGGCACAGTTATCTCGACTGTATCTCTATCCCAGCAGGATTTAACTTTACTCCATGCCAAAGGACTTACTTTGCATTTAGTCTATATGCTTATTCCTCTGTTGACGGGAAGCGATCGCCCTTATCACGGTCAGATTCTTAGTAAAATAGCTAACTTGGTCGATGAAGGACAAATTCGTCCACTGATAGATGATCGTGTTTTTCCTTTGACAGAAGTTGCTGCTGCTCATACTTATCTCGAATCGGGAAAAGCGATGGGTAAAATAGTTTTAACTAGCTGAAATTAGGTGAAATATAAGAGAAGTTTCTTTAAAAACCAACTGGTAGTGTAATTACCACCGAGCTAAAGAATTAATATTGGATCGAACCTTGGTATTATCTATAAACTAATAACAAGTAGGTTCATTTTCTCTCTCACCATGTTTAATTGGTTTCGCCGTAACGAAAAAGCACAGCAACAGCCTGAAGTAACTCCTCAAGAAACTAAACCTGAAGTAACTACAGAATCGGCTACCGCAGAAGAAATAGCCGAACCAGACTATCTTGCTTTTGCTAAAGCTGCTTATCAAAATATTCAGCAACGTAAGGGCGAAGCCGTAGCTGCCACAGAGGTAGTAGAAACGGCAGACGAATCTGAAGCCTCAAACATAGAAGAAAATACCGCAGTAGATAATTTAGCAGTAGAACCAGTAGCAGGGAAAACCGAAGTAGCCGAATCAGCAACAAAAACTATAGCTACAGAGGTAGAAACAGCTCTAGATGTAGAAGAGTCAGAGGAAGTAGCGCCAACAGAAGTTGGGAACGAAGAGGCATCAGATACTGAAAAAGCTATAGAAGAAGCAATAGCAGAAGCTTCTACGCCAGCCAAGAACGTTCCTGCCTGGATGAAAAAATCTCAGGGATTGGAAAAGCTGAAAGAAACGGCGATTGAAACTCCAGCCGAAGAACCAGCCATAGAAGAAGTAGAACTGGACGAGGACTTTATTTGGTCTTCTAAGGTTTTAGCGGGTAGTGGTAGAACAGCAGAAGATGTTACAGAGGAAGAAATTAGCTGGCTGACTAAGCTGCGTCAGGGACTGGGTAAAACTCGTATCAGCTTGATTAATCAGCTAAAGTCAATTGTCGGTAAAGGACCTCTTAATGACGATGCGGTAGTGGAGATTGAGAGTCTATTGCTGCAAGCAGATGTGGGAATTGAAGCCACTGACTATATTATTGAGACTCTTCAGACAAAACTCAAGCAAGAAGCCTTACCGCCAGATCGGGCGATCGCCTATCTCAAAACTATCTTACAAGATATTTTAGATAAACCCCTGGCTGGGAAACAAGATAACGCTTTTGTTCCCGAAAAGGATGAGTTTAATATCTGGCTGTTGACGGGAGTAAACGGTGCGGGAAAAACTACCACTATCGGTAAATTAGCAAACCTGGGTCAAAAATCTGGCTATAATTGCTTAATTGCTGCTGCGGATACTTTTCGGGCTGCTGCGGTACAGCAGGTACAGGTTTGGGGAGAACGCAGCAACACTCCAGTGATTGCTAATCCAGGTCAAAACACCGATCCAGCAGCAGTAGTATTTGATGCGATCGCTGCTGCTCAGGCAAAAAATACAGAATTATTATTAGTAGATACCGCAGGAAGATTACAAAATAAGCAAAATTTGATGGCAGAATTGTCAAAAATCCGTCGAATTATTGACAAGAAAGCACCCCACGCTAAAGTAGAATCTTTATTAGTTTTAGATGCAACTCTAGGGCAAAACGGCTTACGTCAAGCTCAAGTGTTTTCTGAAGCTGCTCAATTAAGTGGTGTGGTCTTAACTAAGCTCGATGGAAGTGCCAAGGGTGGCGTAGCATTAGCAGTAACCCAACAGCTAAATCTACCTATTCGCTTTGTTGGCGCAGGAGAAGGTATCGAGGATCTTCGTCCCTTTTCTAGTTATGAATTTGTCGAAGCTTTGCTTGATGGTTAAACAACATATAATTCAAATAGTTATTTGTTGTTGAAAATTTTTGTGTATTTGCTTTACTTCATTGGCGTATTAGCTAATTCGAGTTATTATAAATCAACCCAGATCTCGGTAGGCAAAATATAGGTACTGTCTTTGATAAATCTACCGCAAGCTGGTCATTAATTTGGTAGAGATTAAAATTATTTTGTTCCTATCTAATTTAATGTTTTAGTATTACTGTACCTTGAGTATATTTTCGACTAATGAATTGAAATAATGTCTAAATTCGTAGAGGCAATGACTGTCGTATCTTCTCATAGCCATCCCTCTCAAGAAAACAATGGTAAAGATTGCTCTTCTAATGAAGTCTCCAATCCCGTTGTAGCACTAAAAAAGTTGGTAGCCGATCTTCAGAGGGAACAAAATAAAGTTCAAGATTTGTTAAGTTCTTTAGGATTTGCCCTACGTAGCTTTAGTAATCTGAATCAGTTTTTAGAATTAACTCCTTTGATGGCAGCTAGAGTTACTGACTCTATTGGTGGAGCATTGATTTTATACAAAGCTAATAAAGTACATCTAGAACAAATTCATTGTCAAGACAGTAAGATTGGTTTGGAAGTACGTCGTGTCTTCGAGCAGGTAAACAATCTGATCAATCAGTCCCAGATCGATCAGCATCAAACCGTTAAGACTTCACGACTATCAGAAATCATTGATGAAAAAATTAACCAAGAATTAGAATCAAAAATTCAATTTTTTGGCACACCGATTCTCGTTAAAAATATCGAACAGGGTCGTCTTTACGTATTTAGCACCGAGCCAAACTACAACTGGACACCAACTAGAAGAAAGTTAACCCAACTGGTATCCGATCAAACGGCAGTAGCGATCGCCAACCACGAACTGACGGTAGAATTACGCTCCAAAGAAAGACAAGACCGTGAACTGGAAATCGCTTCAGAAATTCAGTTGCGACTTTTGCCAAGCAAATGTCCTCAAATTCGCGGATTAGCGATCGCAGCTAAATGCGAAACCGCAAGTCGAGTAGGAGGAGATTACTATGATTTTATTCCTACCAACTATGACCGTCTGGAAGACATTCAGTCAGAAGCTTCTGATGTTCCTTGGAGCATTGTAATTGGTGATGTGATGGGCAAAGGTGTTCCCGCAGGACTAATTATGACCATGACCAGGGGAATGCTGCGCGCAGAAGTTTTAAACCGCCATTCTCCAGCGCAGATTATGCGTCATCTCAATCGGGTAATGTATGCCGATCTGGAAAATTCTCATCGCTTTGTGAGTATGTTCTATTCAGAATATGACCCGCAACAGCAAACCCTGTCTTTTACTAACGCTGCTCATAATCCACCTCTACTCTGGCGTAAAGCGACCAACACCTTGGAAAAGTTGGACAGTTGGGGAATGCTGATCGGTCTGGATATGGAATCAGAATATGAAGACGCAACGGTGCAGCTAGCTCCTGGAGATACGATTATTTATTATACTGACGGCTTTACCGATGCTGCTAACGAAGATGGCGATCGCTTTGATGAAGAAAATCTCAGTCTATGTTTTAAATGGGCTTGTCAGCACCTGGATACTCCAGATGAAATTTTAGCTCACATTTTTACGCAGGTGAAGCAGTTTAGCGGGGCGAATGCAAGTTCTGGCGACGATATGACCTCGATTGTGATGCAGGTTCAGGCGATAGATTAGCTGGCTAGAAAGTTAGTTTATAGTCGCTATCAGTCATTTGTTATTCGTTATTTGCTATTCAACAGCTTAATCAAAATCTTTTCTATTTTTTTAACGACTATATAATACAAGTTGCTACGGTGGCGGTTTAGATAATCTGAGATTAAATTGGGTGCAGTTTACGTTATATAGAACTGTAATTCTTATGGAAATCTTGTTTGACGACCGACTCGTACAATTAATCATCGAGATTCACCACAATTACTTGCTCCCCGTCTCCAGTCTGTTAGCGCAGCGAATTGAAGATCCAGATATTCTCGGTCAAATCGAAGATGCTTGGTACTATTTCATTGATTCGGGACAAGTTTGGGCATTGCTAATTGGAGTATTTTTTGGCTATACGTTTAAAGGCTTTACAGGGTAGTTATTGATAGTCAGAAACTAATAACTAATGACCAATAACTAATAACCAGTAACTAATGATTTAAAATAATTTAGTCCCGTAATCTCAAACTTTTACCGTGAGCCAGCAAAAAACTTGGAGCGATCGCTTTGAATCTGCTTTAAACCCAGCGATCGCTATTTTTAATGCCAGCATTGGTTTCGATATTGAACTGCTCGAATACGATCTGACTGGTTCGATCGCTCATGCCAAAATGCTTGGCTCGACCAAAATTATTACCGATACAGAAGCCCAACAGCTAGTATCTGGTTTGGAGCAAATTCGCACCGAATATCGCCAGGGCAATTTTAATCCAGGGGTAGAAGCGGAAGATGTTCATTTTGCTGTAGAACAACGTTTAATTGAGATTGTTGGAGATGTGGGAAAAAAGCTCCATACGGCGCGATCGCGCAACGATCAGGTTGGAACAGATATCAGACTATATTTGAGAGCCGAAATCAGGCAAATACAGCAACATTTACGGCGATTTCAAGCAGCATTGCTATCTCATAGCCAAAACCATGTCGAGACTCTAATTCCTGGCTATACTCATCTACAAAGAGCGCAGCCAATCAGTTTGGCTCATCACCTGTTGGCTTATTTCCAAATGTCGCAACGAGACTGGGAAAGACTAAACGATGTTTATCAGCGAACTAATATATCTCCTTTAGGCTGCGGTGCATTGGCAGGGACGACTTTTCCTATCGATCGCCAATATACTGCCGACTTACTAGGATTTGATCGCGTATATGAGAATAGTTTGGATGGAGTGAGCGATCGCGATTTTGCGATCGAGTTTCTCTGTGCTGCCAGCTTGATTATGGTACATCTGAGTCGCCTGAGTGAAGAAATGATTCTCTGGGCATCTCAGGAATTTAGTTTTATTACTCTCAAAGATACTTGTGCCACAGGATCGAGCATTATGCCCCAGAAAAAAAATCCCGACATTCCCGAATTGGTGCGGGGTAAAACAGGACGAGTTTTTGGACATCTTCAGGCATTGCTGGTAATCATGAAGGGTTTACCCCTGGCATACAACAAAGACTTACAGGAAGACAAGGAGGGGATCTTTGATGGAGTCAAAACCGTTAAGGCTTGCTTAGAAGCCATGACTATTTTGCTCGAAGAAGGAATTGAATTTAAAACCACTAGATTAGCCGAAGCCGTAGCAGAAGATTTTTCCAACGCTACCGATGTTGCCGATTATCTTGCCTCTAAAGACGTTCCGTTTCGTGAGGCTTATAATCTGGTAGGTAAGGTAGTAAAAACTAGCCTAGCTGCTGGAAAACTGCTAAAAGATCTTACTTTAGATGAATGGCAACAACTGCATCCCGCTTTTGAGTCCGACATCTATGAAGCGATCGCCCCCAAACAGGTGGTTTCTGCCCGCAATAGTTATGGTGGTACTGGTTTTGAACAAGTACATCAGGCGATCGCCAGAGCAAAGTCCATCATAGATCTCTAAACTTTTTTCCTGCTTACTACCCAAATTCAACACTCAATATTAAATTTTTACTTTATGCGTCGTTCTTGGCGATTTATTTCTACGGTACTCGGCATTATTTTCCGCCATCCCGTTGCTGGCACAACCATTATTCCCGTTTTGCCTGACGGTCGCATCGTCCTGATACAGCGTAGCGATTCAGGAAAATGGGGCTTACCAGGAGGCATGATTGATTGGGGAGAAGACATTCCTCATGCTGCTAGTCGAGAATTGGAAGAAGAAACTGGTTTAAGGCTAACTAAAATTAAACGTCTACGAGGGGTTTATTCCGATCCCAAGCGCGACCCTCGGATACATTCAATTTCCATCTTATTGGAAGTTGAAGCGGAAGGAGAATTGGAACCAGAGGATAAGCTAGAAGTGTTGCAGGTCAAAGCATTTGCTAGAGATGAATTACCTTTGGGCGATCTCAGTCACGACCACGACAGACAGCTACGAGACTACCTTGAAGACGAAATTACAGTAGCTTGATGATTAGTAATTACAAATTGGTGAGCCAACGATTATTTCAAAAATGATTTGTCAGTTCGATCTGTCGCGATCGCATTTTACTTAGGTGTTCTCAACGGTTATCAATGCTTAATTGCCAATCCATACAAGATCAATTAAGGGTTCTGGGGCAAAAATTTTCTTAACCAGGATTTTGCGTTAACCTGTGTTATTTATATATATGGATTTAAACTGGAATAACTTAAGCTGTTCGAGAAGTGATTTTAATTAAAAATATTATTATAGGTAATTAGCCAAGTGAATTTTCTAGAAATTATTGAAAAGGGCGGTATCTCAATGTATCCCCTGCTATTACTTTCCGTACTATCTATCTCGACTATTTTAGAGCGGATTTGGTTTTGGTCTAGAGTAGTTTTCAAGGAGAAAAAAATATTTAATCGTATTATGGAGGCTGCCGAGCGCAACTGGGATTTAGTCGGTAAGATTGCTCAAGAACATATCAATCATCCCTTGGGGAATTTTGTTTATTCTCCTTTTAGATTGTCTAACCCAGATCCCGATATATTTCACCTGGCTTTAGAATCGGCAGCAGAAGAACAGTTAGCTCGAATGCGTAAGGGAGATAAAACCTTAGAAGCGATTATTGCTCTTTCTCCCCTCCTCGGTCTATTTGGAACGGTTTGGGGTCTGATTCAAGCCTTAAGCTCAATTAGAATCAGCGACTTGGGTACGGCAGATTCCTCTGGAGTAACTTTGGGAATTGGCGAATCTTTGATTTCTACCGCAGTCGGATTGTTAATTGCTATTATCAGCCTGAGCTTTTATCGTCTCTTTCAGGCTTTGTGGTCAAACCAAGTCAGGATCTTGCGTCGTACTGGTAGTCGCTTGGAAGTTATGTATCGCGATCGCTGGTTACAGGCAGAAGATGAAGTAGAAAATACGGTAGCAGGAAACGATCATTCTTTTATTGAGATCAAACCACCTGGAATTAGTAATCAGTAATTAGTTGAGATTGAAATAATATGCCAAGCAGAAAAAAATATCAGTCCAGGCCAATTAAACCATTCCATCTCTGGCAAGATGATAGCCAAGGGAGCGGAGCAAATATCGAAATTTTGCCTTTAATTGACGTTATTTTTTGTATTTTGACCTTTTTTATCTTAGCTGCGGTCAATTTTTCTCGGCAACAAGCAATTAGCCTCGACTTACCCCAGGCGAAGACAGGGGTGCCTCAGATGCAAAATATTTTGATCGTCACCATTGATGATATCGGTCAGCTATATGTAGACCGCAATTTAGTTAGCCGTAGCGACTTAGCTTGGGAAATCAAAAAATATCATCAGGCTAACCCCGATGGTTTGATGACTTTGTATGCAGCCAAAAACTCCACTTATAGAGAAGTAGTAGAAGTATTAGATATTCTGCGAGAGGTAGGAGGCGCTCGCGTTGCTTTGGCTACCCTACCAGAAGGTTCTCAACCATCGGCAACTCCGCCAACTCCAGGGCTGAATCCAGCCTTTCCAGGATTACCTGACAGCATCGATCCTTTTTCCAATCCTCCTAGCCCGCCGACACCTTAAATTGATCTAACTTCCTACTTATTACTCCCTACTTCCTACTCATCCTCACCCTGGAGGCCATTTCATCGGGCGATCGCCTAAGATATGCAAATGAAGGTGATCGACGGTTTGTCCGCCGTCTGCACCATTATTAATCACAACTCGGTAGCCGTTGCTCAGGTTAACCTGTTCGGCAACTTTTTTCACCGTCATTAGCAAATGTCCCATCAATTCGGTATCTTCTCCCTCAGCCTCTGATAACCGAGGAATTGCTTGTTTGGGAACAACCAAAATGTGAGTTGGTGCTTGGGGATTGACATCCTTAAAGGCTAAGGCTGAATCATCTTCATAGACAATATCGGCAGGAATTTCGCGACGTATAATCTTGCCAAAAATAGTATCTGTCATAGGTTGTAAGAAATAATTATCCTCAGTCCGATCAACAACCCTTATTGTAATAGTATCGATCGCTTCTGTTAACGTTCCATTGATTATTTCTGTTAAAAAATATGACTGTCAAATTTGGTAAAAATATTTGCAGGAACCTAGCTGCTTCTGAGTCGCGAGAATGGCTGATTACCAATGGAATTGGTGGCTATGGTGCGGGAACAATTTCAGGTTTATTGACCAGACGCTATCACGGTTTATTAATAGCTGCTCTTCAGCCTCCTTTGGGACGTACTTTGATGTTGACCAAGCTGAATGAGACTGCTACCTATAATAATCACAATTACGATCTTTATTGCGATCGCTGGGGAGATGGAACTATTTTTCCCCAAGGATACGATAATTTGGAAAATTTTTGTTTAGTGGGAACTACTCCTGTATGGCAATATCAGCTGGCTGATGCCCGATTAGAAAAGCGGATCTGGATGGAGCAGGGAGAAAACACCACCTATATTCGCTATGTTCTTAAAAGTGCTAGGCAACCCCTCACACTATCACTTAACGCACTGGTCAATTATCGAGATCATCATGGTGATACTCATAGTAACGGCTGGCAGATGCAGATTAATCCCATAGAACACGGGATCGATATTAAAGCAACCGCCGATGCAACTAACATATATCTTTTGTCCAGTAGCCAGAGTAATCATGTTGTTAGCTGGAAACCCCAGCACATCTGGTATGACAATTTTTCCCTGGCGATAGAAAAATATCGAGGTCTAACTCACTGCGAAGATCATTTACTGGCTGCTAACTGCACCATAACCCTAAATCCAGGGGAATCGATCACAATTATTGCCAGCACTCGACCCGATCCTAATTTAGACATTGAATTGGCTTGGCAAGCACAATACGACTATGAACAGGAACTGTTAACCAATTTTCGGACAACAAAACCCGATCGAGAGTTAGAACGATCAAATTCTGAGGGGAGCGATCGCCTAGTCTTGGCAGCAAATCAATTTATTGTGGCTCGTCCTACCGCAGCATTTCCCGAAGGTAAAACGATTATTGCTGGCTATCCCTGGTTTAATGACTGGGGTAGAGATACGATGATTAGCTTGCCTGGATTGACTCTAGCGACTGGTCGTCCTGATGTAGCTCACTCTATTTTGCGTACCTTTGCCAAGTATGTCGATCGCGGAATGTTGCCTAATCTATTTCCCGATGGTAGACAAACGCCTGATTATAACACTGTAGACGCTACGTTATGGTACTTTGAAGCTATTTATGCTTATTATCTACAGACACGAGACAAGAGCCTAATTGAGGAACTTTTTCCCATACTAACTGCAATTATCGATCGCTATCGTCGAGGTACTCGTTACAACATTCATCAAGATTCTGATGGTTTGATCTATGCAGGACAAACAGGAGTTCAATTAACTTGGATGGATGCCAAAGTCGAAGACTGGGTAGTTACGCCACGAACTGGCAAACCCATAGAAATTAATGCTTTGTGGTACAACGCTTTGATAATTATGGAACAGTTAGCTCAAGTTTTAGACCAATCGGGGCAAGAATATATCGAGTTGGCAAGTTTAGTCAGAAGAGGTTTTCAAAGATTTTGGAATAATGAATTAGGCTATTGTTACGACGTATTGGACACTGAGAACGGTAATGATAGTAGTCTACGTCCCAATCAAATTTTTGCGGTTTCTCTTCCTGCTCTAGAATCAGCAGAATCTTTGTTAACTTTAGAACAGCAGCGAAGGGTTGTCGAGGTAGTGAATCAGGAATTACTAACTCCCTATGGATTGAGATCTCTTGCTCCCAAACATCCAGATTATCAGGGACATTATGGAGGCGATCGCCGACAACGAGATGGCGCGTATCACCAAGGGACTACTTGGAGTTGGTTAATCGGTCATTTTGTGCAGGCGCACTTTAAAGTTTATCGGCAGCCTGAAACCGCTCGTAATTTTTTAATACCGATGGTGGAACACTTACAAACTGGCTGCGTAGGCAACATCAGCGAAATTTTTGACGGCGATCCTCCTTTTACTCCCAGAGGCTGTTTTGCTCAAGCCTGGAGCGTTGCCGAAGTTTTGAGAAGTTGGGAGTTATTAAGTTAGGAGTTAATGGTTAGTGGTTTTCCCCAGTCTCCAAGTTCCCTTAATCTCCTCTGCTTCCCGTCAATTACAAGCAAGGTTAAATTTTGTTGATGTATGGTATTTGGCAGCTTGCAACTAAGTTATCTATTGATTCAGATAATTCAGACTTATTTGATGTTAATTTGTTCTGTCCCTTCAATTGCAGCTGTTGAAAAAATTCTTTGGTTTGTTCTGGCTTGAGCTGTTGTAGGACCTGAAGCAGGGCAATAGTTTGCTCCAACAATAGCTCTACATCAACACCTTCATAGTCTGGTTGATAATCATACAAACGTCTGCTGGCTTCTCCTAAAAGAATAATTGCTCCCCTCAAGTTATCGTTGCTCAAATGGTAACAACCTACAGCTACCTGCAAAATTCCCTGATAAAATCGTTTGTCCGCTTCTGGGGCTTCAATCCAAACAGCTTCTAAAGTATCGTGACAGGCATAAAACTGCTGTTGGTTAAATTCGGCGATTCCTCGCTCAAATTCTGGTGGTGCGACCATACTGTATTGTTTCTACTAAACCTGATTAAATTTACCAACAGAAGAAGTCACGAAGCAAAAGCATAAACTAAATTACTGCTGAGAACGAGCAACATATTCTATGCTGAGGAATATTATATCCGTCGTAGTCCTCACAGATGACCAATGACCAATATGCGAAGCGGTTATGCTAAAGCACTAACTTCGTGTCGTCCGAAGGTGTACCCTTTAGGGATCCTTTAGGATGACTAATGACTAATGACTAATGACTAATGACTAATGACTAATGACTAATGACTAATGACTAACAACGATCTTACTTCATCCCTTGACAAAGTTGCTCGATCTGTTCTGTGGTAATCTCTTGAACATTTCCTGCAAAAGCATTCTCGGGCGTTAAAAATAACATACAGTGACATTTTTTCTCTTCGCGCATGGGGACACAGGGGCAATTCCAAAAAGCTTTTTTTACCTCTGCTTGCTTATCTTCGTAATGACGACAGGGGCATAAAGGAGAACCTAGTTCTTGCTTGTGTTGAGCTAAGCCTTTAATTACCGCAGCAGTTACTGACAATTCACTACAAAAATAAGTATTAGTACGTTGAGCATACTTTTCTGCAAACTTTCTCATCGATTCTAGGTTTTTGTCTTGGTTTTGACTGGAGACTGATTTTGCTGTGGTCATAATCTTAAATATTAAGATGGAAAAGTTAGGCAGCTTGGGCAAATATTGTAGATAATATTGTAGGTCAGAATTGTTCTATTTTGGTTTTTACAAGTTTACTCAGCGTTGAGGGGAATAATATATATTGAGGGATAGAAAATATGCTGTCTCAACGAGCGGAAATTTATTTGTGACGTATATCTAAAAAATTGGTTATAAAGGAGCGGTGGAGTTTGATAGTTAATGAATATTCAAATTATTTTAATTTCATTCGAGCGAAAATTAGGTAGAGAATCTGAAAAAAACAGATTCATAGCTTATTTAAACCAGCCTAGTGTTGCCTGCTGAGGTAAGCCAAAAGTACTTACGGGTACTTAAGTTCGAGCCAATTAATCATAACCGTATATTTGCTGAAGAAGCTAGCTCACAACCTAACATTTAAAGCAGTTATTAATTATCTGAATTATGAACTCATCCAGCAATGGTAATAGCAGCTACCTTTCGAGTAGTGGGTTACCCTTGAATGCAACAAATACTAATCGTGTAAATGACAATGCTACTAATTCCCCTGATGATATAATTCGCGTTCTAATCGTAGACGACCAAAAAATGATTAGGGAAGGCTTGAAAGCTCTAATCAAAGCAGAAAACGATATAGAAATAATTGGGGTTGCTGAAAATGGCGAACATGCTGTCAAGCAGGTAGAATCTCTTAATCCAGACGTGATCTTAATGGACATGGAAATGCCCGATATGGATGGGATGGAGGCTACTAAGGTTATTTGCCAGCGATTTCCTAATGTCAAGGTATTAGTTCTTAGCACTTTTGATACTGAAGAATATGTGGCTCGTTCTCTCAGCTCAGGCGCAATGGGTTACTTGCTCAAAGGCACTCCCGCCAAAGAACTGACAGATGCGATTAGATCGGTTCATCGTGGTTATGCTCAAATTGGACCAGGAATTTACCGTAATTTGGCTTTGCCTAATCTGGAAGAAGCAGAAAAGCTACCAATGATGTCTTCTGCTGTTCCCACCCAAAAGACAGAGCGTCTCAAAGCTGCTTATCCTAAAGGAGAATTGGTTACTACTGCTAAACCTAGTCAAGATGCTTCAGCTTTAGTTAAGCGTAATCCTGCTTCAATTAATACTCGTAAATTTGAGCAGACAGTAATGTTACGTCCTTCCCCCAAGTGGTCTAGATTGACCATAGGAGGAATTGTCGGAGTAACGGTATTTGCAGTTGTCTGGTCTTGGTTTGCCAAAATCGAACAGGTAATTCCCGCTCAAGGTTTGATCCAGCCGACAGGCAAATTACAGGAAATTCAAGTGCCTACCAACGGGGTAGTAGAAGAAGTTCTAGTAGAAGAAGGAGAGCGAGTCGAGCAAGGCGATGTCTTACTAGTTCTAGATTCCAGCACATCCCAAGTCCAGGTTGATTCCCTCGGTCAAGTTCGTAAATCTTTGTCTCAAGAAAACAAATTTTATCGAGCATTGATGGCAGGAAATATTGATTTTGGTAATATTGACGGCGCGATCGCCTCTTTGGAAATTCCCAGAGAAATAGTCTATCTCACTCGTAACCTGGCTGCATTAAAAGAAGAAAACCAGCTATTTAATAGTCTTTTGGGTAATTCTAGTGGTCAGTTGAATCCAGAACAACAGGATAGGTTAGAGGCATCTCAAGCAGATCTCCGCGAAAGAACAGCTTCTGCCAGACTTGAGGTAGAACAGCTAGAAAGACAATTAGAACAAAATAGAATTCAGCTAGAAGATAATCGAGCGCAGTTAGCTACTGCCAAGCAAAATCTAGTAGAAATTAAGCAGCGCAACGAAGAAGCAATGCAACAGGCGCAAGAGAGCCTGGAGATCGAACAACAGACTTTAGCAGCGATTATGCCCGTATATGAAGAGGGAGGAATTGCTAAAATTCAGGTAGACCAGCAAAGACAGAGAATCAACGATCGCAATGCTTCGATAGTAGATGCCAGAAAACAAGGCAATCTAGAGCGCGATCGCCAACAACAGCAAGCAACAAGCCTTCAGGCAGAAATTAATCGTTTGCTGCAAGAAGAACAAAGATTAACCTTAGATATCTCTCAGGCTAAAGAACAGCTAAACAATACTACCACCCTATCCAGAAAAGACCTGTTCGAGCAAAGAGCAGCAAACCGTAAGCGAATAGCAGAAATTGAGAGTCAGCTTAACAAAACGATTGTTGAAAACGATAAGCGTATTGCCGAAATCAACAGCCAAATTAGCGAAGCAGAAAAAAATCTTAAATATAAAACTATCATAGCTCCCGTGACGGGAGACGTTTTCGATCTACGAGCCTATCCAGGTTATGTACCTCCTTCTGGTCAGGCAGCTCGCCCAGTTCTCCAGATCGTTCCTACAGAAGATCCAATTGCTGAGGTATTTATCTCTCCCAAAGATATTGGTTTTGTTCGTAGAGGAATGAACGTAGACGTTCGTATTAGTGCCTTTAACTACAGTGAATATGGTGATATCAAAGGAGAGGTAGCGTTTATTAGTGCTAGTGCCTTGGAACCAGAGCCACCTTATGACTTTTTCCGCTATGTCGCCAAGATCGATCTAACGCAAGACTATCTTGAGATTAGAGGTGAAAAGAAATATCTCCAGCCTGGAATGGAAGTCCAAGCGAACATTAGAATCAACGAAAACCGAACTGTCTGGAATCTTTTGACCGACCAGTTCTTCGGGGGACTCGATAATCTTAGAAAATTAGAATAATTTGTCACTATCAGATTTTAATCTAATTATTTCGTTAGAAAATTAATCGCAAAATTTACATATTTTCTTTTTCTCTGGTGTTCAAATCGAACGCCTTTTTTTTTGCCCAAGAGAAATTGGACGGACAAATCTAGTTTTAAGCTTACTGCGCTTTTCAGATGAGTAGACCATAATCATAAATTTAAAACTATAGTCATTCCCAAAAGAAACCAAAGGAATAATCGACTGAACCAAAATCGTTTTTAGCCCTACTAACGATATGCAAAGCCCTAAAGGACTAGCTCCGCTATTTTTACTTGATGGGTTAGGAAAACATGAGCTTTCGGGTCACAAAAGCAACTAAACTCACCGCACAGATTACAGCCAATTGTCCAGGGAGGGGATGAACTGAATAAATTGCTATTGCCTGGATTAAATTGATTCCCTCGGCAAAACCAGTTACATAATACATTACTGTTAGATAAACAACTCCTACCAAATGAATAACAATCAACCCGACAAAACAACTAGCAATTAATGCCGAAAAACGTACTTTTGTTTGAAACGCCAACCATCCACAAAGCCAAGCACCAAAGATAAACCCGATAAGATACCCAAAATGTGGCTGTTGGAGGTAATTCAAGCTACCTCCGCGATCGAATATAGGCAATCCAAGTATGCCCAAAGATACATAGGCTACTTGTGATAATAGGGCAGCATTTTTTCCTCCCAAACAAGCGGTTAATAATACCGCTCCAATTTGATAGCTTACTCCTAAGGTATGTACCCCAAATCCATTTTCCCACCACGACCAAGGAGCAGCAATTGTATAGGCGGGGATAAAAGTGCCACCAATAGTTAGAATTAAGCCAATCGTTGCCCACAATAGAATCTCTGGTAACGGAGGTACATGAGGGCGATTTGGTAGGTCAATTTTTAGGTCGAGGCGATCGCGCAACCATTTGTTTTCTTTTTGTAAGCTTTCTAGATGGTACTGCTTGTTCTGAAGAAGTTGCTGTAGATGCTCGATGGTTGCTTTGACCGTATTCGGCGTGACCCCCCATTCGTAGTCATTAATATCAGAGTTGGGTTTGGGCAATTCTTTGAGGTTGGACATAGACAAAGGCTGTGGATGGCATTTTTCAGTTTAGCTCTCGATAATCTATTTATCTAATAAAATATTTGATCTGGATAACTTAATTGAGATTAACTTTAAAAAAAATTTTACTCTTGACCTTGGGCAAAAGAAGATAAACAAGTCCAAAAACCCGAAGTGACCTTTATTCCTCCCAACTGTCCAACTTTAGCAGGAGTCATAAAATATGCCCATGCTTTTCCTAAAGGCTGGCGATCGAGACGATAAACTGAAACCAAGAGGCGATAATATTCATTTAAGTCCGCTACGCGCCGTTCTCGATAACCTTCCAATCGATCCAAACTTTTTAAAATATTAGGATCGTCGAAGGTCAAGAGGACTCCCCGAACTCGATCGCTACCTTGAGTCATCGCTGGATAGCCAACGGGTAAGGCATATAAATCCCCTAGAGTATAAGCGGGGATTTCAGACAAAACTTTATTCTGGCAGTAACGCTGATAATTAGCCTCTCCTGGTTTGAGAGTACCGTAAACAAAAACCCTAAGCTTTGCTGGCTGAGTCATGATTATAATTTATCTGATAATTAATAATTAGGATTTAATCATTGAGAGTAGCTACTTGGAACGTTAACTCAATTCGGACTCGTCAACAGATTGTCACTGAGTGGTTACAACAACATCGGGTAGATGTTCTCTGTTTACAGGAAACCAAAGTGCAAGATAGCCAGTTTCCCCGATCGCCTTTTGAAGATTTGGGTTACAACGTCTATATTTCGGGGCAAAAATCATATAATGGTGTTGCTATTTTTAGCCTCAATCCTCTGACTGAAGTGAGTTCGGACTTTAGTACTATTGTAGGAGGCAACGTAGCAGCAGATTTTGACGAGCAAAAACGGGTTATTAGCGGGGTGGTGGACGGCGTTAGAATTGTCAATCTCTATGTGCCTAACGGATCGGCGATCGCCAGCGAGAAATATGAATATAAATTAAGTTGGTTGAAGATGTTACGGCAATATCTCCAAACGTTACAGGAGAAAGAGTCTCAAATCTGCGTCTGTGGGGATTTTAATATTGCCTTGTCTGATCGGGATATATATACCGCCAAAGGAAGAGAGCGACATATTATGTCTTCTCCATTGGAAAGAGAGGCTTTGAATAAAGTATTGGAATTAGGCTTTAAAGATGCTTTTCGTAAGTTTACTACTGAACCAGGACACTATAGCTGGTGGGATTATCGGGCTGCTGGTTTTACCCGTAATAGGGGCTGGCGCATCGACCATCACTACCTGACACCTCAACTATATCAGCAGGCGACTAAATGCTGGATTGATATCGAACCGAGAAAGTTGGAAAAGCCCAGCGATCATGCCCCTGTGATTGTCGAGTTTTAATTATTACTGGTATATATCAGGCGATCGCTTTACTATAAATCTGCACTGCTAACTCATGCTTAAATTTTTAAATTTTGTAGTGGACTGACACAGCTAAAATAGTGCAACAAACGAGCGGGAAAAACTAGGACTATCTGCTGCATCTCAAAAACCCAATTATTTGTTGGTAAGCAAGCAAATCATCTGCGTTTATCTGTGTTTATCTGTGGACTTTTCTAATGCCTCAAATTAGCTGTGTCAGTCCAGTAGGTTTGGTTAGCCAGGGAGTGTAACCCAACCAAAATAAATTTATTGTTTGAGGACTTTTTCCAAGGCATCTAGCAACAGTAAGACGTTTTCAGGACGACTGTTGTAACCCATTAAGCCAATGCGCCAAACTTTACCGCCCAATTCTCCTAAACCGCCAGCAATTTCAATATTGTATTCTGTCAATAGTTGCTTAGAAATTGCTTTACCGTCTACTCCGTCAGGAATCCTCACCGTAGTTAAGGTTGGTAAACGATATTTCTTGTCTACATGACAGGTCAAGTCTAGTTCTGCCAAACCCTCCCATAACATCTCGGCATTTTGCTGGTGACGTTTCCAGCGTTGTTCTAGCCCTTCTTCGGCGACTATGCGTAAAGACTCCCGTAAACCATAGTTAGTATTAATGGGCGCAGTATGATGATAGATTCTTTGTTCCCCCCAATATTTTGCCAGCAACGACATATCTAAGTACCAGTTGGGTACGGGTTTAGTGCGTTTATCTAGCTTCTCGGCTGCCCGACTACTCATGGTAAAAGGACTCGCTCCAGGAGGACAGCCTAATCCTTTCTGACTACAGCTATATGCCAAATCGATCCCCCAGTCATCAATGTACAAGGGAACACCCCCAAGACTAGTTACTGTATCTACCAGTAGCAGACAGTTGTGCTTGCGACATAAATCTGCTACTCCTTCGAGGGGTTGACGCACCCCTGTAGAGGTTTCTGCATGAACTAAAGCTAAAATTGCAGGCTGATGGTTTTCCAAATTGGTTTTAATCTCTTCTAGAGAAAATACCTGTCCCCAAGGCTTAGTCATGGTGCGGACATCTCCTCCATATCGCCCCGCCATATCTACTAAGCGATTACCAAAATAGCCTTTGACCCCAACCAGCACCACATCTCCTGGTTCGACCGTATTAGCCAGAGTTGCCTCCATCGCTGCTGTCCCTGTACCAGGTACGGAAATAGTTAGTTCGTTTTCGGTTTGCCAGGCATAGCGCAACAGATCTCTAATCTCATCCATCAATGCCAAATAAGTAGGGTCGAGGTGTCCTACGGGATTAACGCTCATAGCTGCCAATACTCTGGGATTAACGTTGGCTGGTCCTGGCCCTAATAGCAGACGGGGAGGCATATCCAGTTGCTTGGTTTTTATCCGATAGCGATCGCTAATTCCTGTAGTTGCAACCATGTTTTTATTTTTCTACCTCTATAGTCAATTTTTAAATGCTCATCTGTGCCTAGTTTACTACTTGATGAAATGAGAGAAGATCTTTGATCGAGATCGTGAAAAAGTTAATAAAAATGAACACAACCGTGGTTCGGTATACCCATCAGTAAAATGGATTGTCATTATCAGTAGCGACATGAAATAATTAGGTCTAGCATAATTTAAGTCCGACCTGGTTTATATTGAAGCAGACTGAGCAAATTATTATGTATTTAGTTGGCTCAAGACTTCTAACCAATCGTCCACAAAGTCTAGAGAATTTAAATTGATGATCTCTGCCAAAGTTAAAACACCCAACCTCAACCTATCTCAAGTTAACCAGCAATTAGAAAATGCAGAAGCATCATCTCTGGTTGAATGGAGTGCCGAAACTTTTAGCAATGGCTTAGTCATGAGTACTAGCTTTGGGATTCAGGCAGCAGTAATGCTGCATTTGGTAACTACAGTCGTGCCAAAAATCCCAGTTATTTGGGTTGATACTGGTTATTTGCCTGCCGAGACCTACAAATTTGCTGAAAGATTGACCAAAAGATTAAACCTCAATCTCAAAGTCTATCAGTCTCCCCTATCCCCTGCCCGCATGGAGGCTTTATACGGCAAGCTTTGGGAACAAAACGATGTCAAAGCGTTAGATCGCTATGATCAAATCCGCAAGGTCGAACCTATGCAGCGCGCCTTAAAAGAACTTCGGGCTACCGCTTGGTTAGCTGGATTACGTAGAAACCAGACCGATCATCGTCAGACTCTTAATAAAGTTGAACAGCAAGATAATTTATACAAGATCTATCCTATTTTGGATTGGAACGCTAGAGATATTTATCAATACCTCACTGCCTATAATTTGCCCTATCATCCTTACTTCGATCTAGGCTATGTTTCAGTCGGCGATTGGCATTCTAGCCGACCTTTAACTGCCGATGATAGTGATGGAAGAGACACCCGTTTTCAGGGTTTAAAACAAGAATGTGGTCTACATCTACCAAAAACTTCGGGAGAAGAAGAAAGCCTCAATTCTAGCAGTCTTTAAAACGCGGTTAAGTTAAATGTCGAGCAGTAAGTCTAATGGTTTTGAGCTTTGAGCTTTTAGCTCTTGGCTTTTTAGGAGTAAATTTATCTTTAATCAGTGAAAACTGTAATTGTTTAAATCAGACATGGGTAAATAACCGATCTGGCGATAGATGTGATTAGAAGTGGGATTGTCTAGGTTAGTGAATAAAAAGCAGTACTTATATCGATTAAGCAACTGCTGACTTATCTTAGCTACGCAAGAAGTTGCATATCTTTTGCCTCTATGTTCTGGTGGCGTGTAAACGGCATTAATTCTGATTCCGTTAGGTGTTGCACCACTATAGGCTGCCATCGATACGGCTATTTTATCTTGCCAAACAAACAGACTTTTGTTTTCTAAATGCCGCTCGAACCACAGCTGGTGGTTTGATTCTGGTTCATTGTCTCCTAAAGCCTCTTGTTCAAAAGCCTGTATCCAGTTTGTAAGTAAATCGCGATCGCTTTCCTCTGCCAACCTCAACTGACCCGCAGCACCATTTATTGCCCGCACTGTCTCAAGCTGATGTACGCACATTGCAACATCTAATTTACAAGATCGTCCCGTCAAACTTTGCCAGGTATTAACAAAAGCTTCGGCTTCAATCTTGGGTGCAATTACTCCAGGTATTTGGCGATCGCTAGCCCGCTCTCGCGCAATTAACTCAACTGCTTCTTCAGCGACCGCTTGTGACAAAATTAACTTACGAGGCGGAGTTTGTATTGCTGTGGCTACTATGGATTTGTTGTTTTCCACAACTGTTAAATAAGGTTGGCTTGCAAGATCCCTTTTGGAACCGCACAAGCTTTTACTGATTCCCAAGATTAAACAGTGAATTGCCTCTTGCTGTAGCAAATAACTTTCTACCTTCTGGTAATATTGGACGGTATCGTCAAATTTAATTAGCTTCATATCGAGCGCAACTGCTAAATTCTCTTGCAGAGGCTTATAGCTTATAGCTACGAACCAATACCCTATCATAGAAGCCATTTCACCTAGAACGATCTCAAATCATATCGAAAAAGGCATCATCCAGCTCGTAACCGAATAGCTGCGCCATCGACTTCAGGCGCGATCGCTCCGCAATTCCCTGCTGTTGCAGCCAGTCTGATAAGACAAAAATTTTATTCATTACAAAAATTTCTAAGGCTTCGGGATTGTACATGATCCCCTCACTACGATTAAACTGATGGGGAACCAACATCGCCGTGTAGCGGGCTAATTCTCCTGCTTTCCAATCTAATAAAAACGGGAGCCAGGGATAAATCGTATCAAGTCGCACAAACCATAGTCTAATTGCTGGTATTTCTGAAAGTTCGCGGGGATCGCTGTCTGCTCGCTGATAATCGATCGCAAACTGTAGCTGCTGTTCGTAGTTGGCGATCGCCTGTAGCAAAGGCGAAATTTGGTTTTTGGTGGCAGATAAATCTAAGGTGTCAATTGCCTTGTTGTCCAGAACTATTTTTATGGTCACAATAAATATTACAAAGATAGAGAAAAAATAATTTTTATTAAGCTAAGATCGATTTTACAGGTTTGGTAATAGACATTTTTATATATTTTAAGTTAAAGTGGTAATGACTATGTATAAGTTAAGACTTGTTGAGTTTCCCCTATGAAGACTCCAGAGGAAAATCGAATATCAATCAATTCTCTGGAAGATGCTTTAGCCCGCTGCCAGGAATTAGGAATGCGGGTTAGCCGTCAGCGTCGCTATATTTTAGAACTGCTGTGGGAAAATGAAAATCATCTTTCTGCCAGGGAAATATACGATCTGCTCAACCAGCAAGGTAAAGAAATCGGTCATACTTCGGTTTATCAAAACCTAGATGCCTTGTCTGCGGGAGGGATTATTGAGTGTTTAGAGCGTTCTGACGGCAGACTATACGGCAATATCAGCAATTCTCATAGCCACGTTAATTGCCTCGATACTAACCAAATTATCGACCTACAAATCGAGTTGCCCGAATCAATCATCAAACAGATCGAAGCGCAAACTGGAGTCAGCATCACCGATTATCGAATTGACTTTTTTGGCTATAAGGATCTAACCAAAGCCAAGTAGACAGCAAATATTTTGTTCAATTGAAAGATAATTTTTGTAAGCAGAAGTAGTCAGTAGCTTGTATTCTTCGTTACCAAAATGCGAGAATACTAATTCTCTGCTCGAATAGAGTTGGTTGGGCGATCGCTCTACAAACAATTTTGCTATTTAGCAAATTATAGATTTATGCTTGATTTCTCATTTCGACTGACCGAACGGGAAACAAACAAAATAAATCGAATATAAAACTTAGTGACAAGTTGTAGTAAGAAATACAGCTATGTATTTTGATCTTACGCAACGTTCATTGAAGCAGAAGCAGGTATTTTAGCTGATTAAAGTAGAAAAATTATCTTTCTATATTTCCCCAATGCTAAATTTTAAGATCTTAGCCGATCGCAAACGCTAAGATAAAAAAGAACCTCAAACCATAAAGCAGTATAACCAAAACAATTCTCCTGGTGTTTATTTAAGAAGAACATGGTTCAAACTCCTATTGAAAAAAAAGTATCCAAGCTAGAAAAATTAAAAAATCGCAGTAACTTCCTACGGGAGCCTCTATTAACCGAACTACAAGAGGATACAACGCATTTTAGTGAAGATGCAATTCAAATCCTCAAGTTTCATGGCTCTTATCAACAAGATAATCGCGATAATCGGGTCAAGGGTCAAGAAAAAGACTATCAAATGATGCTGCGTACCCGCAGCCCTGGGGGTTTTGTGCCACCAGAACTATTTTTAACTTTAGATCGTTTATCTGAAGAATATGGCAATCATACTCTGAGGATTACTACTCGTCAAGGATTTCAGATTCATGGAGTCTTAAAGAAAAATATCAAAGTAGTCGTCCAAAATATTTTAAATAATATGGGTTCTACCCTAAGTGCCTGTGGAGATGTTAACCGTAACATTATGTCTCCCCCTGCACCGTTTAAAGACAAACCCGAATATCAGTATGCTTTTGAATACGCTAATAACATCGCCGATCTGTTGAATCCTCAAAGCGGGGCTTACTATGAGATTTGGCTCGATGGAGAAAAAGCTATTAGCGCAGAAGAGTCTCCAGAAGTCAAGGCTGCAAGACAAAGCAAAGGCAGAGGGATGATTGTCGAAAACAGCCTCGAACCTATTTATGGCGAGCAATTTCTACCGCGGAAGTTTAAAATCTGTGTCACCGTACCTGGAGACAACTCTATTGATGTCTACACCCACGACATTAGTTTGGTGGTAATGACTGACAAACAAGGAGAGTTACAGGGTTTTAACGTGCTGGCTGGGGGTGGCTTGGGTCGTACCCATAATAAAGAAGAAACTTTTGCTCGCATTTCTGACGAGATTGGCTATGTAGATCGCGAAGATGTCTACGATCTAGTTAAGGCAATTGTGGCTACTCAAAGAGATTATGGCGATCGCTTCAACCGTCGCCATGCCAGAATGAAGTATTTGATCCATGACTGGGGTGTAGAAAAATTTAAAGCCAAAGTCGAATCTTATTTTGGTCAAGAACTTCAGCCATTCAAAAAATTGCCTGCCTGGCAATATCAGGACTTTCTTGGTTGGTACGAACAGGGCGACGGCAACTGGTTCTTTGGTATTTCCGTAGAAAACGGGCGAGTCAAAGATGAAGGAGCTTTTCAATTAAAGACAGCTCTTAGAGAGATCGTGCAGCAGTTAAACCTGCCGATGCGTCTGTCTCCTAACCACAATGTAATTCTGTGCGACATAGCCCCAGAACAGAAAGAAACGATAGAAAGCATTCTACAGAATCGGGGTATAGAAACCGATCCCGAAGCGATCGAGCCTTTAACCCGCTATTCCATGGCTTGTCCCGCATTACCCACCTGTGGGCTGGCGGTAACTGAATCTGAGCGAGCCTTACCAGGAATTACCGATCGCATCAGAGCATTATTGAATAAACTAGGAATGGTAAACGAACATTTTGTGATTCGGATGACAGGGTGTCCCAACGGCTGCGCTCGTCCCTACATGGCAGAGCTAGGTTTTGTAGGTAGCGCGCCTGGCAAATACCAAGTTTGGCTTGGAGGTACACCCAATCAAACCCAATTAGCTCAACCCTACGAGCAAAAAATGTCAGTAGAAGAGCTAGAAAACTTCCTTGAGCCTATTTTTGTTTTCTTTAAGCAGGATCGCAAATCAAAGGAAAGCTTTGGTTCATTTTGTAACCGCGTTGGGTTCGATGCCATTCGTAATTTCTCTGCAAACTATACAATAGGAAGCTATATGGATACAGATAGTACTACTAAACGCAAGTTCCGCAAAAATCAACGTCGCGTTAGCGTCCCCGATGAGATTTTTCCTCGTTTGAAAGAAGTTGCCGAAAAAGAAGGCAGACCGATGAATCAGATTATTGCCGATGCTTTGAGCGAATATTTTACTAAGAGTAAAGAAGCTTAGTTTTTGTTAACAACTGCATCAATAATGATGGGAAAGGCTGCCAGCAGGTAGTCTTTTTTTGTTGCTCTGGCAGAAAATCAATTTACTGAATAGGTAAAGAAACCGTAAATTTGGTATTGCCTGGCAAAGTCATTTTTCCTGACAACAGCTTAACCGTAATGCTGCCATCGTGTCTTTCAATAATCTGTTTGGCGATCGCTAAACCCAATCCCAGATTATTTTCTGAAGATTTAGTAGTAAAGAAAGGCTCGCACAATTGATTAACTATTTTTTGGGATATACTTTCTCCTGTATCAATAATATCTACTAGTAAATTATCCTGTTGTTGATAGATATTAATAGTCAATATGCCGTGTACGCCGATGGCATCTATGGCATTTTGAATCAGATAAGCCCATACTTTTTGTAATTCTTTGGGATCGCAGTAAATTGCAGGAACATTGCCGTAATGTTTAATGATTTGAATACCTTCAGGCATCTGTGCAGCCGTCAAGGTTAAAGCCTTTTCCAGCGTATGTTTTACATGGACTTGGCGTTTTTCTAATTTAATTTTGTGCTTGCTGGAATAGTCTTGAAATGCGGTCATTACTTGACTAATTCTAGCAGTAGATTCGGTAATAGTGGCTACGTTCTTGTGCAGATTGAGTATTAGATAGGCATTATCCAAAACTTCCCAATAATTTTCGCTGATTAATAGAGGCAATAATTTTTCGATCTCGTCATCAAAGCCTAATTCAATCAAAATATCGGCTATGCGTTCTGAATGTTTAAGCTGGTAGGTTTCTAATTTGGCAACAAGTTTATTTCTCAGTTCTTGTTTTTCTGTTACTGATAATAGTTTATTAAAATTTTCATTCTGCGCTTGGTTTAATAGGGTTACAAAATATATTTGCTGTTCGGGAGAAATCTTGCTCAAAAAAGCAGGTAAATTTTGTAAGCTAGCCGTGCCAAATTGTTGGATTTCGGTTAAGGAAGTATTAACTTTGTCAAGAGAACGATTAACCTGATTGTTGATACCTAAAGTAATTTTTTCAATCGCCAAATATTTTTGAGATTTAAAGACCTTATGTTGATTTTGTTTAAGTTGGGCTATGGTTAGATTGAGCTGTTTGTTTTTATGCCGTAGCTGTCGCTGCATTTTTTTCAAAGCAAGCTGATTCTTGACCCTGATCAAAACATCGTGGATTTGAAATGGCTTGGTGATATAGTCAGCACCTCCAAAGGTAAAAGCTTTTACTTTATCTACTGACTCATTCATCGCAGTAATAAAAATTATGGGAATATCTCTAGTTTTAGGATTACTCTTTAATTTTCTGCATACTTGATAGCCATCCAAATCGGGCATCATGATATCTAAAATAATTAGATCTGGAGGTTTGATTTCAGCAGCAGACAGAGCTAATTTCCCATTGGGAACTGGTCGAACTTTGTATTTGTATTTAGTTAAAATATCTACTAACAAGTGGAGATTTTGCGGAGTATCATCCACTACCAAAATATCATTTAAATCCTGAGCAACCATCAAGTTTTTCATTGTGCTTTCTTTCTATAAAATATTATTTTTGCCTAGTAAGTTTAAAATATATTCGTAGTCGAAATTCTCGATATGTCGTTCGATTTTCTGAGCAAGCAGCTGATTTTCTTGAGCTATTTTCTGTATAATTTGCTCAATTTTCTCTAAATCTATTTCCATAATGGATTGCTGGAGTTCCAAAAGTAGTTCATTTGATATACTGGCAAAAGAATCGCCATCTAAAGGTGATAATAAAGTTTGTTGCTCTGGGGAATTAGCTGCTTCTGCACAGGTATAGCACAATCCTAAATGCTTCGTCATCATTAGCAGCAGTTCATTAGCGTTGAATGGTTTTCGCATAAAATCATCACATCCCGCAGCCAAAATAGCCTCTCGTTCCTCTTCAAAAGCACTAGCAGTCAAGGCAATAATTTTGGTCTTGGATAAGCGATCGCCTTTGAGGTGTTGGATGATCTTTAAACCATTCATAGTCGGCATTTTGATATCTAGAAGAACCAGATCTGGTTGCCATTGTTGCCATAGAGAGATCGCCTGAAAACCGTTTGCTGCCGATCTAGTTTGAAAACCCACAGGCTGAAGCAGCTTAATTAATAGCTCTCGATTATAAATTTTGTCATCCACAACTAAAATCCGACGCTGAGGTTGATTGGGTTCTAATCTTAATATTTGTTGATGATTGCTAGCAGGAAGTTGCTCTACAGCAGCAATTTGCACTAAAAGATCGAATTGAAAAATGCTACCTTGGTTTTCTTTTGAATAAACTTGAATATCTCCCCCCATCAGCCGAACAAATTTACGACTAATAGCTAATCCCAATCCCGTTCCTTCATCTGCTTCTCTACCAGCTTGAGTTTGAGCAAAGGGTTCAAATAAAGTGTCTATCTCGTCGGCTGCAATACCTCTACCAGTATCTTCGACAGCAAAAATTAGTTTAAGCCTTGTTCCTGGTTCGTTGTGGCTACAGCTATTTGAAACAGGGCTTACTCGTAACGTAACCCCACCCTGACTGGTAAACTTGACGGCATTGTTGAGTAAATTAATTAGGATTTGACGTAGTTTGTTTAAATCGGTCTTAATATACTGTGGCGTTGCTGGAGAAGTTTCAAATAAAATATGCAGGTTTTTCTGATTTGCCTTAAGAGAGAACATTTGTTCTAAACTGTCTAACAAGGAACAAAGATCGAAGTTAACTTCTTCCAATGGCAGACGTTGTGCTTCTATTTTTGACAAATCTAGAACATCATTAATTAAAGATAATAAATGCTCTCCGCTACTGCTAATTATGTCTAGATGTTTTTGCTCTTCTGCTGGTATGGCATCATTGCGAGACATCAATTGAGTAAAACCGAGGATTGCGTTCAACGGAGTTCTCAGTTCGTGGCTCATGTTAGCAATAAAAACGCTTTTAGCATGATTAGCCACCTCGGCTTTTTCTTTCGCTATCGAGAGTTCTGCGGTGCGCTGCTGTACTTTCTGTTCTAGCTCGACATTAAACTGTTTTAACTGTTGAGTCGATTCTTCTAGGCTGTCGATTACCTGATTGTAACGATTTGCCACATGACCAATTTCCGTAAACGGTTCGACGGGAACTCGCAGACTCAGATCTCGTTCGGCTGCTTGCCGATTCATTATCCGCAGCATTTCATAAACCGTATTTTTGGCGTAATGTTCCGAAATGTTTAGACCCCGTTCTTCATCTGCCAAAGAAACTCTTAGAGGAGTCAGGCGATTGATAACTTTGAGTAAAACCCAGGTAATACCAAATGCCCACACGCCACAGATGGTGATGCCCAATAACTGTACGAGCAGCTGATTGGTTCGACTCAAGCCAGTATTCAAAACTTCTGGATTAGCATATAAGGCGACGGCAATAGTTCCCCAGATTCCACCACCAAGATGAACGGGAATAGCATCGACAGCATCATCAATTTGCCAACAGCGCAACCAATAGCTTACCAGGATGCTAATTATTCCTCCAATCGAACCAATGACAATTGCTAGGGGTGCCGATACTGCATTACAGGATGCCGTGATTGCCACCAAACCCGCCAGAGAACCATTGATCAGCACTTCAACCTTATAAGTTTTCGATCTATGCCAGCTAATCAATCCCGCACAAATCGTTCCAGCTGCACCAGCAAGTATAGTATTGAGAATTATTGAAGCTACGTTACTCGTTAAAGCAAGGACACTACCACCATTGAAACCTAACCAGCCCAGCCAAATTAGCATTACGCCAAGAACGGAAAAAGGTAAATTTGAACCATGAATATGGCGGGGCTTACCCGATCGATCAAAACGTCCTGTTCTCGAACCAACCACTACAATAACCGCTAAGGCAACCCAACCACCGAGGCTGTGAACTACCGTAGAACCTGCAAAATCTATAAAGCCGATGTTTTCTAAGTAACCCAAACTATCGCTCAAACCACTACTATTCCAAACCCAATGACTAAAGCTGGGGTAAATTAGTCCTGAAATAATTATGGTGACAATTGCGTAGGAGCGAAATCTTAAACGCTCTGCCGTAGCACCAGAAACAATCGTAGCAGCAGTACTACAAAACATCATCTCGAAGATAAAGAATATAATTCCTCTAGGAGAAACAGATTCTGGATTAAAGAAAAAATGATCTGAGCCAACTATTCCTGCAATAGAAGTACCAAATGCCATACCGTAACCCACTGCCCAAAACAGTATTACAGAAATACTAAAATCAATTAAATTTTTGATGGCTACGTTAATACTATTTTTGCTTCTGGTCAATCCCGATTCTAAACACATGAACCCTGGCTGCATTAAAAATACTAAAAAAGTACTAAATATAAGCCATAAATAATTAGAGTTCATAGATACTAATCGCCTTAATGATAAGATTATGCCTTAGCTCAATTATTCCCTGTTTATCTAAAATTAGTCTCATGGGGCTAGTTTGATTAAAGAAGGAATTGTCAAAGATTGCCTCGAAGATAGGTAATAAATAATAAGTAATGTTATAGAAGTATGTTTTGTTTCTCAAATATTGAGGTAGAAGGTTAGAACTTTTTTAAAGGGAAATGACTATAGTTTTTATTATTAGTTTGTCGGCGATCGCCTGGTTGTTCTTACTATTATTTTGGGGTAGTTTTTGGCGGGCAAACCAGTGCATCGAGGGTCACAACACTAATAATACTCAACTAAAGGTTTATCCGACTGTATGGGCAATTGTTCCTGCCAGAGATGAGGCTGAAGCTATTTCTATTAGCTTGAGTTCTTTATTAAATCAGAATTATTTAGGTAAGCTTTTTGTAGTTTTAGTTGATGATAATAGTCGCGATCGCACCAGCGAAATTGCTCAACAAACTGCCGACAAATTAAATAAAAACTTGTTGATTATCCCTGGTAAACCGCTGGCTGAAGGCTGGAAAGGTAAATTATGGGCGATGCAGCAGGGAGTCGATTATGCCCGACAGCAAACCCCTAAACCCGATTATTTTTTATTTACAGATGCAGACATCAAACACGATCTAAATAATTTAGGGCAGTTAATTACTAAAGCAGAAACAGAGAATTTAGATTTAGTATCTTTAATGGTGAGGTTGCACTGTCAAAGCTTCTGGGAAAAATTGCTAATTCCTGCTTTTGTCTTTTTCTTTCAAAAACTTTATCCATTTCCTTGGGTAAATGATTCCAAAAAATCTATGGCTGCTGCTGCGGGGGGCTGTATCTTAATTAGTAATGAAGCCCTAATTGATATTGGTGGGATTGCAACTATCAAAGATGCCCTAATTGATGACTGTTCTTTAGCTAAAGCAGTTAAATCTCAGGGAAAAAATATTTGGTTGGGCTTGAGTAAAACAACTATTAGCCTGCGAATTTATGATAATCTAAAAATAATCTGGGATACTATTGCCCGTACCGCTTTTACTCAGTTGAACTATTCAGCTTGGTTACTATTTGGCACAGTTATCAGTATGGTAATGATCTACCTGACTGCTCCTGTGTGTTTGGCAATTGGAATCTACACTGGCAGCTGGTTAGTAGTTGGCATCTCGGCACTTACCTGGTTGTTAATGACTTGGGCTTATTTACCCACTGTTAGACTGTATAACTTATCAATTCCCTGGGCATTTAGTTTACCCGCGATCGCTTTGCTCTACACTTTGATGACTATTGATTCGGCAATCAAATATTGGCAGGGTAAAGGTGGTGCTTGGAAAGGTAGAACTTATTAAGTTATGGCAGCACGTCAATTGTTTGGGACATCTTTAAAATAACTATAACCGTTAACTAAGCAAAAACTCTGAATAATGTTTGATCGCGATCGCCTAAGCAGAACTGATTCTTCCTGTATAGTCATTGGAGGAGGAATTACGGGATTAACGATCGCCACTGTTTTACAACAACAAGGAGTCCAGGTAACGGTATTAGATAAGGGAAGAGGAATCGGTGGACGTTTGGCGACTCGTCGCGTGCAGCACTCAGAATCTATTAAAGGAGTATTTGATTACGGTACTCAGTATTTCAGCATCAAGCATCCGAGATCTCAGACTTGGGTAAACGAATGGCTACAGCAAGGGGTAATTAGGGAGTGGTGTCGGGGTTTTGGGGAAACGGACGACAAACCTCGTTACTGTGGAGTTAACGGAACACGAGGAATTGCCAAACATTTAGCCCAAGATTTAGCCGTTCATAGTAGCACTAAAGTAGTAAAAATTAGCTACAATACTCGATGGTCGATTACAACAGAAGGCGATCGCCAGTTTGAGGGAGATATTTTAGTCATGGCTCCTCCCGTACCCCAGTCTTTAGACTTGCTGGACAATTCCCAAATCGTTTTACCCTCACACAGCAGAACATCGTTAGAACAAATTAGTTACCATAGCTGTATTGCGGTCTTGGCTTTGTTAGAACAACCAAGCAGTATACCAGCACCAGGGGGGATAGCTTTAGCAGATGAGTCCCTGATTTGGTTGGCCGACAACTATCAAAAGGGAATCTCTCCTCAAGGTCATGCAATCACTCTCCACGCCACTCCCCAGTTTAGCGAGGCTTATTGGAACAATAAGGATGCAGAAATCGCCAATAAGTTATTCACCGCAGCATCTAATTACCTAAATTCCAACGTAGTCAAATATCAGGTACATCGTTGGCGTTATAGTCTGCCAAAAACCTTGTATCATGAACCCTATTTTGTCTGTTCATCATTACCTCTAGTGATGGCGGGAGATGCTTTTGTCGCACCAAAAATAGAAGGTGCAATGCAGTCGGGATTTGCTGCTGCCCAATATATTTCCAATAGTCTGTTATAGCCTGTCAGGACAATCTAATAGACGTGGGCGTAAATCGAGTAACCATTTATTTCGATTGAAATTCTGACTGTATCTTACTTCCTACTTCCTACTTCCTACTTCCGCGCAGCGGTACTAGCCATCGATAATTGGCGATCGCCAAGCACCAAATCATCTCGTATTCTCTCTAAAAAATTACTACACTAATATAGTTAGACGGTCGGTATATAGCCAGCAAAATCTATCTAGAGCAACATTATGAAATCTATTCCCAGGCTCAAACAACCATCCTGGCAACAAAAATTACATTGGGTGGCTAAACCACATAAGTATATGGACTCAGCAGCCCAACAAGCTCCCGATATATTTGTTGCTGAGATTACGGGCAAAGACGGATATGTATTTGTTAACCATCCTGAAGCGATGCGACAGATCGTAACTAGCGATCGCCAGAAGTTTTTTGCTTCTAGTACGGGAAGTGAAATATTAAGACCTTTGGTGGGAGGAAATTCTTTATTGCTGATTGAAGGCGATCACCACAAACAACGCCGTAAACTATTGTTACCCCCGTTCCACGGTGAAAGGATGCAGGCTTATGGGCAACTAATCTGCGATTTAACTCACGAAATTATCAGTCAGTTGCAGCCTGGAGAGACTTTTATCGCCCGACAAATAACTCAGACAGTATCCCTACAGGTCATTTTAGAAGCAGTTTATGGACTACAGACAAGCGATCGCTCTTTAGAGTTAACACAGCGCATTACCAAGCTAGCTAATATTTTTGAATCTTCTCTTACTTCTGCCCTCTTATTTTTCCCCTGGTTTCAACAAGACTGGGGTACTTGGAGTCCTTGGGGCAGTTTTATCCGCCAACAACGAGCAATAGACGAAGCGATTTATCAAGAAATCGCCACCAGAAGAACCGAAGATCTCAGCCAACGTCAAGATATTCTTTCTCTGATGATGAGCGCGCAAGATGAAGCGGGAGAAGGGATGAAAGACATCGAACTGCGTGACGAACTGATGACCTTGATGCTGGCGGGACACGAAACTACCGCTACGGCGATCGCCTGGTCATTATATTGGGTTCATCGCCATCCCGAAATCAAAGCCAAACTACAGACCGAAATTGCCAGCTTGGGTGTAGATCCTAATCCGATGGACGTTGCTAAATTACCTTACCTAGATGCAGTCTGCAAAGAAACCCTGCGGATCACCCCTGTTGCCATGCTTACCTTTCCGCGAATGGTAGTTGAATCAACTGAATTAATGGGATATCAGCTAGAGGTAGGACAACTGTTAATGGGCTGTATCTATCTCTTACATCAAAGAGAAGATGTTTACCCAGAACATCACAAGTTTCAGCCCGAACGCTTCTTAGAACGAGAGTTTTCTGCCTATGAATTCTTCCCTTTTGGTGGGGGCAAACGTCGCTGCATCGGCGAAGCCCTAGCTAAGTTAGAAATGAAGCTGGTGTTAGCAACAATTATCTCTCAATACGAACTTGAGCTAACCAGCGATCGCCCTGAAGTACCAGCCAGAAGAGGTGTTACTCTCGCTCCTAAAACAGGAGTTCAGATGATCTTTAAAGGCAGTAGCTAGGGTCATTGAATTAATAATAACTCCAAACTTCTAACTCCGAAATCCGAACTCCTTCTATCCTTGCAATATTGCCTGCAAACGCTTACGAAACTCTCCTTTAGGGTGACCGCCTTTGACCTCACCAATAATTTGAAAATCTTCTTCGGGAGACTCGCACACTATATAGGTAGGCCATCCCATATCTTTTTTATCGGGGTATTGCGCCATTAAAATCTGACGATATTTACGATAGGTAGCAGTATCCTGCATTTTGACATCGATAAAATCTAAATCTAATTCCTTGGCTACCTTGGCATCATAAAAGGACATCTTGTGGCAAGTTCCACAGTCTTCGGAGGAAAACTTAACTACGGCTTTGGTCATTTTTAGTATTTTAAAATTTAAAATCAATGTCTAAATTGTAGGATTATTCAACACGACCTCAATCAAAAGTACACAAGGTTAAATATTTGTTTTTTTAGCTGATCCTCAATCCTGTTCATAGAGGTTACTTATATATCGCCCCCTAAATCCCCCAAGTCTGGGGGACTTAGATAAGTTTTTGCTTCCTAGTGAAAGTAACTTTTCCCAATCGAATTTAGTATTATTCCATCCAGAAGTACTGATGATTACTTTAAATAAAATGATGCATCCATAAAATAGTTAAAAACTCCCTACTCCTTTATCCTCGAAGAGGGCTACTCCCTACTCCCTACTCCTTTATTCTCGAAGTAGGACTGTTTGATTCTGGTTAAATTAGGAGAAATGGGACAGAACAATAGGGTCAAGGAAAATGGCTGAGAATGGTTAAATTATAAGGCTAATTGTCAGGCGATCGCTTTCCTCAAGAACGATCCCACGCGCTTTGCGCCCTCTGTCCCCTCTTCAACCCAATTTTAACCAGGGATAGCGTTGTAAATCCTCGCGAGTCCAACAAGCAAGCCCCGCCTGATGAGATACAGTTTCGACAGCTACCAGTGCATCAGGATCTTCAAAGTCGATCTGTCCTGGACTGCCCATTTTTTCTAGTTCTTCAAGAAGCGTGCGATCAAGAAAATCTTCTTCATAGTCACTAGAAATTTGTCCTTTAAGACCCAGACGGTGCATATCGACATAAAAGCTTTTACCAGCTAACTTCGACAGCCAGTCTGAAACCACTTCTTTTGCCTTAGTTTCAAATTCTGTTACCGATTGAAAAGAAAAAGCCGAGGTGACAGGAACAATTCTAGAGAAATTTTTTAATAGACTAGGCTCGTTCGATAGTTTGTCGTTGAGGTTTTCCAGAAAGCTAGGAACGCTGTCTACCTCAAGCAGGAGTACATTTTCAAAATCACTTTGATAGACTTTTCCTAATTCTTCAAGTAGTAAATAAGCTTTGCTAAAGCTATGTTCGTGTACTTTAACCATTACATTCCAGTTAAGCATTTTGCTTCTCCTAAATTTTGCCTTGTTTTCTATAAAAGCTCTAACCATCACATCATGATGCAACGCCGATGTTTTTAACTCAGCCATAATTGCTGTTCGTTGTAGCAAGAGTTTTGCTGGTTTTGTTACTGAGAAAAATACTGACTACAGCGCGGAGGGTGAAGCCAAACAGTGCCAGCGCACCAAGAGAAAATAAAATATCTCCAGGGATTCGCAACCACACCGTCCAGTGCATCCAGGGACTGTTAATTACTTCCGCGCTACGGGCATACCAAGTCCCGTAGTTGACCGATGCCACCAATTGATAAAAGCCATTGGGAATCAAACCAAATACCAGCATGGCAACTAGACCACCGTTAATCGACCAGAAGGCAAAGCGCAGTAGTTTTTCGTTCCAAGCCGACTCTGGGGTCATTTCTCGTAAGGGGAATAACATTAGGGCGATCGCTAACGAACCGTATACGCCAAACAAAGCTGAGTGCGCGTGGATCGGAGTAGTATTAATCGCCTGGGAATAGTAAAGTACGATCGGCGGATTAATCAAAAAGCCAAAGATTCCCGCACCGACTAAATTCCAAAAACAAGTACCGAGAAAGAAACGCAAGGGCCAACGGTAAAATCCCTCGCCTGCTTTGGTTAATTCTAGAGTTTTGACTACCTCAAAGCCGATAAGAGTCAGGGGAACTACCTCCAAAGCCGAAGCCACAGCCCCCATTGCTGAAATAAATACGGGTGTACCAGCAAAATAAAGATGGTGCAGCGTGCCAATTACGCCACTACCTAGATAGAGAATGGCGGTCATGTATGTTGCTCGCAGTGCTGAAGACTTACGCAAAAAACCCAACTCACTGCATAGATAAGCAATGGTCACGGTAGCAAACACCTCAAAGAAGCCTTCCACCCACAGATGCACCACCCACCAACGCCAATATTCCGCCACGCTCAAGGGAGTGTGATTGGTGTACATTAACCCTGCCGAATAAAATAGGGGAATAGTTACCGCACTGTAGAAGAAAAAGTGATTCAAACCAGTGCGACTGCCTTCTTGCTTTAAGGCGGGTTGTAGGGCGCGATACATCAGCCACAGCCAAAACACCATTCCGCCAATTAATAGCAGTTGCCAAACCCGACCCAACTCGACATATTCATAACCCTGGTGTCCCCACCAAAAACTTAGTTTATTGCCCAAAATCCCTTGAATACTCGCCCAAGAACCCACCATTGCCCCGCCGACCACAATAGCCAAAGCAATGAGCAATCCGAGATTGGCTATACCTTGCCCTTGGGGTTCTCTACCAAAACGAGGCGCGAAATATAAGCCAGCAGCCAGCCAACAGGTAGCAATCCAAAATACTGCTAACTGTAAGTGCCAGGTACGAGAAGCAGCATAGGGTAGATATTGCTGGATTGGCAGTCCGTAAAAACTATCTCCTTCCACGGCATAGTGAGCCGTAATCATCCCCGCCCCAATCTGGATTAAAAATAGCGTCATTGCTACTAGAAAAAACAGCGAGGTAATCTTTTGACTGGCTGTTATCTGGGGAATTACGGGTGCTTTAGATGTAGATAGAACACTGTCATCTTCAGAACGCAAATAAATCAAGAGAAACGTAGCGATCGCCCCAATTAAAACAATTACCGAAACAATCGACCAGATTAAAAACTGGGCGGGGGGTTGATTGCCAATCAAATCATCATGAGGCCAGTTAGCCGTATAGGAAAAAGGTGCGTTAGGGCGGTTAGCTGCTGCCGTCCAAGCAGTCCAAGCAAAGAAAGCGGTAACGTGGTGAATTTGGGTATTATCTTCAAACCAGCCATTGGGAATCGAATGAACCCGCGAACCGTGTGCTAAAAGTGATTGATAATCTTCAAATACTTGTTTTATTCCCTGGGTTTGAGCGTCAGTTAGCAGTAGTGCTTGAGTTGAAGCGTCATATCGATTGGTTTTAAACTGTTCCTTTACTCTAGCCTCTAGACTGGCTCGTTGTGGTGCGGGCAATGCCTCCAAATCCTTTTGAGTAAAATTAGTATTACCTCCTTCGATAATCCCCGCCGTAGCTAATCCCCAGCGATGGAGAAAATCTGCCGTCCAGTCTGGGGCGAGATAGCTGCCGTGTCCCCAAATACTGCCAATATGCTGTCCTCCCCTTGCCAGATAAGTTTCCTGTCCTGCTTGGATTTCGGCTTGGGTAAGAACGATTTCTTGGGGTGAAACGATAGTAACTGGTACTGGCGGTGCATTTTTCCAAATTGCTGCTCCCGCACCAAGCAAGACGGAGAAAGTAACAACGCAGACAATAACCAACCACACGGGCAAATTCCAGCGCAGGCTGGTTTGGTTCTCTGTGAAGGCGAGGTCTACAGTTGGATTAGCCATAATTGATTGTTCTTCATTCCACAACTGTGGTGTAAGCTTATCGTTTTGATATCAATTCAAAGCTATGACAAAAATTTGAAGAATTCGTGAGGAGAAGTGCGATCGTCAAATTTAGTTTTTAGGCAAGGTGTTAAGTACTTTATGAATTTTGATATAACTTCGTGTTGCGAAACCGAGTCATGGGGAAGATGGGGGAGATGGCGCAGATGAAGGGAATACCAAACTCCATTTATTCTTCAACGGGACAATTGTACGAACTTATTAGAGGCAAAGCCTGATAATAGCTAGAGCCAAGAGTAATTCCAATCTCTAGCTATGGTTAGATCGAATAGACTTGATTAGCTTAAAGCATCTTTGGTCGCTTCGTTAGTTTTTTCCGTAACCTCTTGCACTTTGTCTACTCTTTGTTTGACTTCTTCATTTTGCTCGTCAGTGACCCGATCCATGGCTTTTTTGGCTTCAACTCCATATTCGTCAGCCATTTTTTTCGATTTGTCTTCAGTAGTCATTTTTGGTTTCCCTAAAAATATTTAGTATTTATTATTTATCGAGATCGTAATCAAATCTTCTGCTCAACTGATCTATCAAAAGAGATAATTAATCATAAATTGTTATTGCGATCGCACTTCAGCGCGTTTTTTATTTATCACTGACATTACGCAGTTTTGAGAGATTGCAGTTCAAGCATAGCGTGTTGCAAAGCTTGTATGTAAATACGACTCCGCAAAGCAAAATGATTCATTTTGTGTTTTATTTTCAAACATTCCAATTTAAAT